>JAPYRS010000055.1 GCA_029936875.1 Alphaproteobacteria bacterium
CGTTGGCCGCGCCCGGCCACCAGCGGCAGACGGCAAGCCCTACGTCAAAGAGTAGAGCAACGCAAACAACGAATGGGCCGATTGGCCGGTAATTCTAGTTAGACAACGCAGTGGCTTGACCGTAACACGCACCTAGCTTGGTTACAATATGTCAAAAACCTTTCCACTAGGAAAGTTTTGCTTCTTAATAGGCTCTGCAAAGGAAATGGTGCCTCTTTTCCGAGGACGCCGTACGGGAGGTCAAAACGATGCGCAAGTTGATATTAAGTGCTGCCATTGCCGGGCTAATTGCCGGTGGGGCGACGGTGAAGGCCGAAACGCTAATGGTTGGACATCGTACACTGCCGGTTAATCAGGGCGACGTTCATATGGCTTTCTCGGCACTCGCCGTGAACCCAATCATGGCGTTTTTCGATAGCCTGACTTACAACGACCAAGAGGGAAACACAAACCCGGGCCTCGTGACGTCGTGGGAAAATACGGCCCCAGATACCTGGATTCTCCATGTGCGGCCGGGGGTCAAGTTCCACAACGGTAAGCCGGTCACCGCCGAAGCTATTGCGTTTAATATCCGGTACCTTATGACCGACGAAGGCCGGGTCAAGAGCGCCGCCCGTCAGGTCAAATATTTGGCGTCGGCCACGGCTACCGACGATTACACTGTTGTGGTCAAGACAAAGAAGCCCAATCCCATCTTTTATAAGCAAGCTGCCATCATTCGTATTGTTGAGCCGACAGCATATTCGGAAGGAATCGAGACTTTCTCCCGTAATCCCGTCGGTACCGGCGCGTTTCGCGTGACCAACTGGGCCCCGGATCGCATCGAAGCGGTGGCCCACGATAACGGATGGCGAAAACCAAAGGTGGACGCACTTACGATCATCGAACTGCCGGAGGTTGCGTCCCGCATTCAGGCCCTACTGTCGGGTCAGGTCGATATGGCGCTCGACGTTGGTCCCGAAGCAATTGAAACTATCGAAAATGCCGGGGGCCAGGTGATTGTGTCGCCGACACACAACATCATGACACTCATGATCAACTCGGTTCGTGAGGGGCCACTGCAGGATGTTCGCATTCGACAGGCGATGAACTACGGTGTGAACAAGCAGGTCTTCATCGATACGGTACTGCGAGGCTTGGTTCGCGCTGCAGGCCAGCCGCTAAAGATGGGTGACATCGGCTATAATCCGAACGTTAAGCCCTATCCCTACGACCCTGAAAAGGCAAAGCAACTCCTGACCGAAGCCGGCTATCCCAACGGTATCAAGCTGACGGCGGAAGTTGTTACATCCCTCGGCGAGTTCAGCTCGGCCCAACAGCATATCGCCAGCGACCTTGCCAAAGTGGGTATCGATCTTGAACTCAAGGTCATCACAACGCCGATTCTGATCAAGAAGATATTGAACCTACAGCCGTGGGATGGCGATGCGTTCAGCATGCAATTCGAGTCATACCCGACCGGTGACGGAGGCCGGCCGATGGACACGCACTCGTGCAATTTCTTTTTCGACAGTCGATGGATTTGTGACAAGGCAATCATGCCAACAATAATTGCACTTGGCTCGGAGATGGATCCGCAAAAGAGGGTGGCGCTGTTGCAGGAGGCGATGCAGTACTATCACGATAACGCCCTTGCGCTATTCATGTACGAGCGGGCTCAATTCGACGCCATGTCGGGCGACGTTAAGAACTACGAGCTTGTTAACCGCGCTATCAATTGGCACGAAATCGAACTCACGAGATAAAGCTTCGCTGCAACCTCTAGTTTCGTGCAGTAGCAAAGTTTTAGGATGGGCATCTCCTCGGCAACGCGGAGATGCCCATCCGTGCGTGGGCGGCCTTACATGTCGCGAGCATTAAATACTTTTGTAACGATGCTTGGGTGGGACCCTTTGTCCTGTCTCAAGGCGCAGGCGTATACTGAACTCACGACGGATATTAAGGTGCTGCCAAGAACGACTAACCTCAAGTAAGACGTGTATTTTAGCTCCTACAGATCTTTCCGGCGTCGCGGATCCGAATTGCGAGGTTCACGAAGCCCCTCCTGACATGAGGATTCCAGACTATGAGTATGAAGGCGGTTGAAGTCGACAGGCCGGGGGGCGACCTCAAGCTTGTCGAGCGTCCAGTTCCCGATCCGGGTCCGGATGCGGTCCGCATCAAGATCGAGGCCTGCGGTGTCTGCCGCAGCGATGTAGCGACAAAAGATGGGTTGTTTCCTGGTATTGTCTATCCTCGTGTTCCGGGACACGAGATTGTTGGCCGCATCGACTCTGTGGGTGCCAACGTCGTGGCGTGGAAGCTCGGTGAGCGCGTTGGTGTCGGCTGGCACGGCGGTAATTGTGGACACTGTAACGAGTGCCGCGCTGGTGATTTCACCAACTGTGAGAACCGCGAGATCTGCGGCATCACCTACGACGGCGGCTACGCGGAATACATGATCGCCCGTCAGTCCGCCCTGGTCCGGGTCCCTGACGAATTGGAGGGAGCCGCGGCAGCACCGCTTCTGTGTGCCGGGCTCACATCGTACAACGCGATGCGCAACTCCGGCGCCCGGGCGGGTGATGTCGTAGCGATCCTCGGAATTGGCGGCGTGGGACATCTCGCAGTGCAGTTTGCCAGCAAGATGGGTTTCAAGACGATCGCCGTATCGCGAGGCCGCGACAAGAAGGTGCTTGTGGACGGCCTCGGAGCTGACGCCTATATCGACGCTGATGTGGATGATATTGCGGCCGAACTTCAGGCGATGGGCGGGGCTCGCGTGATCTTTGCCACCGCGCCAGATGCAAAGCTTATTTCCTCGGCAGTGTCGGGTCTTACACCGCGGGGAAAGCTCTTCATCGTTGCCGCGGCCCGCGATCCCTTGACGATTTTCACGCCTGCAATTCTGAGTGGTCGATCAATACACGGTTGGGGCGCCGGTAATACGCGCGACTCAGAGGATATGCTCGCGTTCACGCTGCAAAGTGGCGTTCGCCCGCGCATTGAGAAGTTTCCGCTCGAACGAGCCGCGGAAGCCTACGCCCACATGCTTACAGGCCGCGCCCAATTTAGAGCCGTCATCGTCCCCGACTGATAATCCGGTGTACGGCCTTGAAGATTGCGCTGAAATGCGGGCGCTTCGGGTTCCAACTTCTGCTTTGAGGACATCAGGATGGCCCCGCGCCTAAGCGCGTATACGGGCACTCGAAGGGTAGGGAGAGCCGCAGCAAATCCTTCGCAACTCCCAGAATTACAACAGATTATCGAAGTCAGTTTAGTCGATGTTGATTCGTACAACCTCTTGCACTTCGAGGCATCCAGGGACTTACCAGTTACGCCTATCCTATCCCATGGGACCGCCGTACTTTAGGCTCTATCATGGCTCCGGTGTGCTCTGGACCGTGTCAGCGCCCTAGGGAACGTCCATGTCGAACAACTGCCCGTAGGATTTCGATGAGACGGCAACGCCGGCCAGGCCAATGGCGTACCAAAATGCAGCCTGATTGGCAGTGATGACGGGGCGGCATAGTTCAGCCTCAAGTTCCTGAATGGTGCCGATCGTGCGCAGCCCACTGCCACCCAGGAACACCGAGTCGGCTTGGGTCGGCACATGCATTGCGATCCAGTCGGCGAGTTTGACGGCATCGACCTCACCTTGATGGCTGGGAAGCTTTGCCGTTCCGTGCCCGGCCACGTCAAAGCCCTGATCCCGGAAATATGCCACACCCCATTCGTCGAGGACGTCCGGCCACCAGGGTGGATGGACGAGTGCTGGCCTTTGGGCACCCACGGCCCGCAGAGCGGCGACCGCGGCGGCACACTGAATAACGACAGGAATGCCGCCCGTGTTTTCCTCAAGCCGCGTTTTTAGGGAAGCATCAGCGTCGGCGCCCAGCAGATAGCTACTGCTAGTAAACGCAAACACGATCACATTCAAAGGTGCGGCGGCCAACATGGCGGCGGCGCGGTCGACATCGGGTGGTTTCGCGAACGCGCTCACCATCTCGCGTATGTCGGTCGGCCGAGTTTCACGATGCGGCCCGAATGGCCCAAGGGGGACCCGCGCGGCGTGAATCGACACTCCCGCCGGTGCCATCGCCGCGAACTCGGATTCGGCGACCAGTTCCATATGCGGCACGAGCACGCCGATCCGTGCTTTCGTGGCGCGGCCATCGGGTTGCAGCATCTGATTCCCTCCGCCCCAAGGCTACCAGATAATCCGCGGCGTGCGCCACATCCGCGGCGGAGCTGTGTAATATCGACCTGAATCTTGGTTTCAACCGGAGGATGTCATGGCGGACAAGAATGCGTATCGGATCAAACTTCCTGGACTGGACGAGCGCCACCAAGCGTACCGTCTGGCGCTCGCCTACCGCGTCGGCGATCTGGTGTTCACATCAGGTCAACTTGGGATTGACGACGATGGCAACATGGCCGGCGCGAACAACTACGACAAACAAGTGGAACAGGTGTTCGCCAACCTCGATCGGGTTCTAAAGGCGGCAGGATCTGGCAACGACAAGATCATTCGAACGACGGTGTATCAGACCAATATTCGCAACCTGCCGCGGTTTGTCGAACTCCGGGGCAAGTACCTCAAGGCGCCTTACCCGGCCAGCACGCAGGTGGCGATCACGATGCTCGGCCATCCTCAGGCGATGATCGAAATCGACGCAATTGCTCTCGTTGAGGGTGAGATCGTCAATTAAGTTCGAAAAGGCATCTGTTCTGACGTTTGCCTTGTGCCTGGCAGGCCGCACCTTTGAGGCGCAAGGCCTTAGCTCGCGCGTCATGAAGAGAGTGCGATCACGGTCATCATTGTGTAAGATATTGACACCCTAATCAAAATTTGGAGGTCCATCGTGTCCACGAATATTTTCCGCGATCCAACAAATGGCTACACGCGCCGAAGCGTTGAGATCCCCGCAGGTTCTCGGATCCTCTATATAAGCGGACAGACCGCTACTGATGACGACGGCAATACTCCGGCCGACGCGGAGACCCAGGCCGACATCATCTACGGTAAGGTCGTACAGTCTTTAGAGGACGCCGGGATGGGGGTTGAGGATTTGGTGAAAACCAATGTCTACCTAACTAACCCATCGGACATTATGGCCATTGTTAAGGCGGGCCAAAAATACAACCCTGGAGGCAAGCAAGCCGGTACCTTGGTATACGTCAAGGCTTTGGCGCGTCCTGAGGTTCTCATGGAATTGGAGGCCGTTGCCGCCAAGGCCGATTAGCTTCGTCACGGCCACGAGGCCACAGGACGATTAGAAATCTGGACGAGGAACCCACGCCTTGCCTCGGAGGCGTGGGGGCGTCCGTCTGTATTCTCAGGTGTTTAACATGTAGTGCTGCTGAAGTTGGCAACCCAGCTGCACCAAGGCTTGGTCGTTCCGGCGAGCAGGCGGAAATTCATGACCCGAACAGGATCTCGTGGGAAAGGCCTATGAAGGCGACGATCGCGACCAGGATCCAGATACTAAGCACGAAGGGAACCGCGTGGCTGAGCGCGCGCTTCATCGTTGCCTCGGCGGACGACGAATCCTCGCGCATAAGCGTTGCGAAGGCGCTCACGAATGGCATGAACGTGACTCGGATCCCTATGCCACAACCAACGGTGCCAGCAAATAACAGTACTTTGACTGCAAGCCACGTGGTTTTAAACGGCCCGTCGCCCGCCAATGACCACACCGCGCTAATCACCAGGAGAGCGAAAAAAAGAAACCGGAGGTAAAGATCGATCTTCGCCATGCGTCGACTGACATCGGTGCCTTCCTTGCGATAAATCTGCGTCACGTAGACCAACCAGACGATGCCGAGCACCCAGACGACGGCAAGCCAAACGCCGCCTTGCGGTCCGATGCCGAGATTGGCCGCGAGTGTCGCGCCGACCGGGAAGGTCAGGATCAGCATGTAGCGCGGGATCATGTCGATCCAGCCCAACAGGTGAAACACCGTGGCGCGGGTTTGCTTCGAATAGGCTGGATTCGCCACGATGCGTGCGCTGTAGAAGACGGTTAGATCGGCGCCGACCCAGTAGACGAGGGTCAGCACGTGGACGAGTTTCCAAATGTCCTGCCAGTCCATCGCGATAACCTAGATCGGCGGCTGGGCGATGCCGATCAAAGCCATCGCCACGAGCCCGGCCCAAAGACCGAGCACCCAGGGTTTGACCCGCATGACTGGACGCTTGATCGCGGCCTCAATCTCGGGCGAGGAACCCTCCGCCATCAACCGAGCGAACGCTGGCCCAAGGGGTGCAAAAGTGAAGCGGAGACCAAGACCGCAGGCCAACACATAGGCGAATAGCATCACCTTGAGCGCCAGCCAGTTGGACCGGAACGGCCCGTCGCCTGCGAACGAAACCACGGCGCTAACCACCAGCACCGCGATCAGCGCATAGCGGATCCACCGATCAATCATCGCGTAGGTCTTGCCGATCGGCGTGCCGCGCTGCGTGGTCGCGCCCACCGAAATCAAGAGCCAAATGCCGGCGATCGTCCAGAGCAAAGCGAGCCACGGCCCCTCGATGAGAAATAGACCTCGTCCGGTCGCCAGCATTAGGCCGACCGGCAGCATCAGGATGCTGGCGACATTCGGAAACCAGTTGACGAAACCTATGATCTTGACGATCGTGGCGCGCGTCTCAAGCGAATTCTCGGGCTTGATAATTTGCAGCGACGAAAAGAAAACACCTACGTCCGCGCCGAGCCAGTAAACCAGCAGTAGCACGTGCACCGCGATCCATATCGTCTGGGTGTCGATCAAGCGACCCCGCCCCGCCACACTTTTTCCATGGCGGCGATTATAATCTCCCTGTGGCCCGCTAACAACGCTGAAATACCGGTTTCAGAGGATCGGCATTCAGCGGATAGCGATGTCCGCTTTTGGCTGAGGCTGTTGAAGAACACGGTACTTGGCCGGTCTGAAGAACTTTCAAATATTTATACCTTTATCAGCGCTTTCCGCCATCAGAGCTTTCCGTATAATTACAAATGTATCGTGTATATTTGAGGGGCTGATCCCGCTGACAATAGGGCAGAGTGCCCGGTATCCGACCCCTGGAAGGGACGAGGGGTCGGCTAACGCGCGACCTTTCGTGTGTCCAACGTCGAGAACATAGATGCCGCGTGGATATGCTGTGGTGTAATGGCGGCCATGATCACGATCTTCACGTTGTTGGCGTTGCTCACCTTTCCTTTCGTCATGCAGCCGCTCCGACGGCAAGCCGTCGCCGCATTCGACTTCCAGAATTCGGCGCTTCGACCGAATATCGTAATGTCCAAGAACGCGCGCCCAGAAGTCAGAACCATCGCTGGTGGCAAACTGAAACAGCGACATGCGCTTTCGCAGATTGCTCGCGTCTTTGTATTGCGCCGCGTTGTCCGACTTGGTTGTCATGCCGTCCATCCTAATGCGCCACCTCGAAAGTGTCGCCCGCATCGGTGGCGTCGGCGACGGGTCTCTCCGTGCCACCTCAGCCGCCTGTCCCCCTGCCTGTCCCCTTGGCGTTTATCCGATTATGCTCGGAGCATGACGGACGCAGACGAACCACTCGATTATATCGCGCGCATCAAAAATTATTATGCGGCGCTTGGTTACGGTGCGCCTTATCAGTGGGCGTCGCGCGAAGACATTGCTTTCACCAAACTTGCAAAGCCATTGGCGGATGCGCGCATCGGCATCATCACCACGGCGGCTCCTTTCAAAGATGACGCGGGCGATCAGGGGCCTTGCGCGTCCTACAACGGCAAGGCCAAGTTCTTTGAAGTGTATGCGCTGGCGAGCGAGCCGGAGCCGGAACTTTTTATTTCGCACATTGCGATTGATCGCGCCCACACCACGGCTGAAGATCAAAACAGTTACCTGCCGCTGCAGGCTCTCAATAAGCTGGCGGCGGAAGGCAAAATCGGTTCGGTCTCACCGCGGATTTACGGATTGCCGACCAGCCGTTCGCAGCGCACGACGTCAGAAAAATATGCCGTCGACATTCTCGCGCTTGGCCGGGAGGATGATCTCGACGGCGTGCTGCTGCTGCCAAACTGCCCGGTCTGTCATCAGGCCGCAAGCCTTGTCGCGCAACATCTGGAAGCGGGCGGTATATCGACCGTGGTGATGGGATGCGCGAAAGACATCGTTGAAAATGTCGGCGTACCGCGGCTGCTGTTCAGTGATTTCCCGCTCGGCAATCCGGCCGGCCCTCCGAACGACGACCACGCGCAATATCAAACCGCTTCGATGGCAGTCGAGTTGCTCGAAGGTGCCGACGCACCGCGCACGACAATTCAGTCGCCAACCGTCTGGCCGGGCGACAGTGAATGGAAAAAAGATTATTCCAACGCCGCTTTGTTATCCGACGATGAGATTGCCCGCCGCCGGGCGGAATTTGACCGCGGCAAAGAAGAGGCCGCGACGGCCCGCACCGGGTAAGATTAGCCGCAATTGCATCCCGGTTGGCGGCGTGAGTAGAGGAACAGGCATCATGGACGGACGTGTATTCTCAACGAACAGGGATCGCCCATGACATTGCTGGTCGTCGGCGTCCTTCTATTTTGCATTCCGCATCTCATGCTCGGTCTCGCGCCGAATGTACGGGCAGGCATTGCAGGAAATGTGGGTGAGGGTGCAGGCAAGCATGAAGCCGTTTCGTTACACGCCGGGCATTACCTCGAATGGTCCGATCCTCAAACGCTCCACTACAATTCAAATTCAAATTCGGAGATTGGCTGCGAGATTTTGTGCGTTGGCCATCGCATGGCCTAGGCCCGGTTCCGAAACTTCTATTGAAGAGAACCAGCGTTAGCTAGCACCCGCCCGTTCCTCTTGAATAGACGGGCACGGCGTGTCGCCCCAGGAACAGAAGACGCAGCAATCACCGGCCAACGGCGTCAGCGTTTTGCCGCAGCCGTTGCACTGATAAAACCACAGGCATTGATCGGTAGGCATCAATTCGGTTGCTCGGTGTCCACAGTGCTGGCAGGTAATCCTGGAATGCGTTGCAATGTTCATGCGGTGCCTTCGGTTCGGTACCTATGACCCGCATCATATTCCCTCTAGTAACTAGAGGAACAACGAATTTTTTTTAGAGGAATTACAAATTGAGAGATAATACCTATAGTAACTATAGGTATTATCTCTCTAGGATGGAACGGAGCGTCAGTGGATATGGCCAAAGGACATATGGCGATCGGTGCACTCGCGCGTATTGCCGGCTGCAAGGTCGAAACCGTTCGCTATTACGAACTTGCGAAGCTGATGCATCCGCCCGAGCGGTCGCCCGCAGGTCAACGGCGCTACACCGAGATCGACGCAAAACGGCTCAGTTTTATTCGCCGTGCACGCAACCTCGGCTTTTCAATTGAAGAGGTGCGGGGTCTTTTGGCGATGGTCGATGATCAGGAACATTCTTGCGATTCGGTCCGTGCAACGGCGCTCAGTCATTTGCAGAATGTCCAGCAACGTCTTGCCGATCTCCGCACAATGGAATCCGTTCTCGGCGACATGATTTCAGAATGCACTGGAGGCACCGTCCCGGACTGTCCCATTCTCGATGCGCTCTTTTCCGATCACCCAGAAGATAATCGCGCGCCCAGCATTTAGAGACGAGGCGCTAATTTTTTTTGCGCGCGTTCAAGGCATCGATATCGGTTCGGCGCGGCATCGACGGTGCGGCACCTGATTTTGTGACTGCGAGGGTTCCGGCGGCCGTGGCAAATCTAATTGCCGATATTCTGTCGTTGCCTGCGGCGAGGGCGGCAGCAAAGGCGCCGTTAAAGGCGTCTCCGGCACCGGTCGTATCGACGATCCTGTCGATTTTTGGCGCAGCAATGTGCGTTGCGCTGTTGCTGTCAAAATAAAGCGCGCCGTCCGCCCCGAGCGTAATCACGACGCTACCGGCGCCGCGCTCACAAATAATCCGTGCGGCCTTTTGTGCATCGTCTGCAGTTGCGACTTCAATGTTGGCAAGTGCGCTCGCTTCCAAGCGATTCGGCGTGACGATGTCGCAAAGCGCAAGGAACGAGTTCTCAAAATCCCCGGCTGGTGCCGGATTAAATAACGTTGTCGCGCCATTCTCGCGGGCGAGCGCTAAACCCCGTTGGACGGCCGCAATCGGGACTTCATTTTGGCTAAGAAAAACGTCTGTGCCTTCAAATGCGGGACGTACAGTTTCAATGTCTGCAGCGCCCAAGTGGCTGGCGGCACCGGGTCCGACGATGATTGCGTTTTCGCCGCTGCCATCCTCAACAAAAACAAATGCGGTGCCGGTCGGGTGGAGGTCGGACGCCTGGATAAATTGATCCGAAATTCCCTCTTTGGCGTAAAGAGAACGCGCGTCATCAGCGAATGAATCCTTGCCCAAGGCCGTTATCAGCCGGACTTCGGCCCCGGCGCGACGGGCGGCGATGGCCTGGTTTGACCCTTTGCCGCCGGCATGAATGGAGAAATTGCTGCCCATGATGGTTTCGCCCATCTGCGGCAAGCGGTGGCCAGCGAAAACGAGATCGGCATTGAAACAGCCGAGAATCGTTACAATTCCTATGGTTTTGGGCCCCGTGGGCATCCCCAGCACGCCTTAAAAAAATATCGATCATTAAGGCTGCAGCGAGCCTTCACCTCGCATAGAATACCGCCGCATTTTAGGCCCGGGGAGATTTAATGTCGGAAGTGCTCGGCGATCCACGGCGATTTTACGTCGTGGTCCTCTTCTTTACCTCGATCCTGCCGTTTCTGCTGGCGACGGTTTATGGCATCGCCGTTGGCGAGGGCTGGGCCTTTTATACTGCGATCACATTTATGTCGGCGTTTCCGGTGGTTATTGGGCTACAGGACGCAATTATCGACTTTGTCGAAAACCTGGAAGTAGAACGAAAACAACTTATTGAAACGAACCGCCGCGCCGCCGTTGTCGCCGCCGAGGGCGAGCGATTTCTAAAGGAACTTGTGGAACTCAGCGATCTCGAGCTTTCACTGCTTTCGTGGGCGCTGGATCGCAACCTTAACGGCCTTAATCGCGGCGCGTCCGACCCGGACCTTCAGGGCCTGATATCGCGCGGCATGGTCACCCCGTCGGGTAATCGGTCGGCGCAGGGGTTCCCGTTTGAATTTGACGAGAGCGTGTGGGTGCTGATGACCGAATTATCGGATCAAGTCTTCGCCCTTCGTGATCGGCGACGCGGCGTCTCCCCACAACACGCGCCAAATTCTGCCGCTGCCAAGAGACCGGATATCACCGAAGTGCTGGCGATGATTCCGATCATGATCCTGAAGGGATTGTATACGACGGCATTTACAATCATCGCCGTTTTTGGAATGTGGGTCTTCTATGTTGCGGCGATGGGGTTCGTTGCGTCGATATTAATTTTCGGCGGCGCCGGCATCGGCGCCATATTTGGATGGCTATTCGTTTAGGCCGCTACCACTGCATTTCGTTGGTGCTCTTTTCGTCGAATCGCTTGCCAACCAGGACCCATTCATCAGAGGCGCATAAAGCGCGGCGCGAGGAACCGGTAGGTGTCGCGCACTAAGTCTTCATTACTTGGCATTTTGGAAACAGCCATCCGTTCCCATCTCTCGAACATCTTGTCCCAGACCCGCAGCCGGCAATAGAGGTCGTCCCGCATGTTGCGCACAAACTGCACCTGCGGTGCAATATTTTTCAAAACAGCCAGAACCTCTCCTGTCTGCCCATCGACCTGGTCGATCGGGAGGGAAAGTTTCTTGACGGCAATACGCATCAACTGGCTGATCGGGTCCGCAATATCGCCAATGGTCCGGTCACTGGAATAAAGCTTCGCCATCTGGTCCACTTTTTTTCGCATGCTGACGACGCGCTCCAGCTGTTCGCGCAATGCCTCGACGTGACAAAGCTCATCGGCAAGGGTCGCAATCAAATCGATAACTTCATCGCGGCGATCCGCGCCGATACCAAGTGCCTCGGCGGCCTTAGTGAACGCGTCATTGATTTGTATTTTGGTCTCTTCGTCTTCCAGAAGCGCTACAAGAATTGTCGGATCGGTAAAATCCATTTCTTCGCCTGAAAGTCAGGAAACCAGCTGCATCGCGAGGCGGCTGTATGCGAGTTCGCGATGTCGCGGCGACACTTCCCATGACGCTTTGCCGGTCAGGATTTCGGCGGGAACCGGATCGCCGATGTTGATTTCGGCAACAAATTTGAGACTTCGAGCGACGAGCTGCAACATGTCACCGTCGTCAGTTTCCTTAAGGGTAAATTCTCTTGCGATGCCGGGCAGGCTCAAGACAACGCTGTCGTCGCCCAACTTAAAAAACATGCCGGGGTCACCGGTGTCCTCCGTTAACCGAAAGGACACTTCATCGATCGACGAAAAAAATTTGTGCTCAAAATCAATAACCGAGGGAATCGGCTTATTAACCGAGGGGGCAGATTTTTCCGCCGTTTCTTTTACCGCAACGTTCATTTCTCAACATCACCCGACAATGCGTCGCCAATCGATTTGTAACACCCGCGCACAAGTCGATTGTGCCACTGGAGTTTCGATGCGAACCTATTTGTGAACGAATTAAATATGCTAACTATCGTACCGAAAGTACCGTAAACGTTAGATTAATTTTCAAACGTTCCGAATGTCCGTTTTACCTCTCGCCGAAGTCCGTCGCGTCGTTAACTTTTTCTTATTTATAAAAATGTCCGAAACATTTAGCTTCTCGCCATTTAATTCGATCACCGAAATCACGGATCAGTTTCGGCTCGGAAATTTTTCTCCGGTCGAAGCGGTGCAGGTTTTGTCCGATCGGATCGAAAAGTTCGATTCGTCGCTCAATTCGTTCGCCGCAATTGATATTGAGCGTGCACTCGAGAAGGCGCGCACAGCCGAAAAACTGTACCGGGCGGGCGGCGAAACTTCGCCGCTGCTGGGTGTCCCAATCGCCGTCAAAGATCTTTGCTGGACGACCGATTTTGACACCGCCGCCGGCATGAAAGTTCTCAAGGGCTGGCGGCCGGATAAAAATGCCACGGTCGTTGATCGGCTCGAAGCGGCGGGTGCGATCATGCTGGGAAAACTCAATACGACCGAAGGGGCGTTTGTGGGTTATCACCCCGATTTCACTGCCCCCAAGAATCCTTGGAATCGAGCCCGGTGGGCCGGCGTTTCCTCTTCCGGACCGGCGGTCTCCGTCGCCGCAGGGTTCTGTTTTGGCGCTCTTGGCAGTGATACCGGTGGATCGATTCGGACACCCAGTGCGTCCTGCGGCATTGTCGGGCTGAAACCAACTTATGGGCGGGTCAGTCGATACGGCGTCGTTCCGCTCTCGGACTCGCTCGATCATATCGGGCCGATGACCCGGCGTGTGGAAGATTGCGCGATCATGCTGGCGGCAATCGCCGGGTACGATGCTGCCGATCCGACAACGTCTGATGTGCCGCTCGATAATTACTCAGACTGGGGTCCCGCAGATCTCAATGGCCTCCGTATTGGATACGACGAAACGTACGACGGCGAAGAGGTTGATTCAGAAGTTCTCGAGGCAATTCAGGCGGCGCGCAAGGTCTTCGAAAAACGCGGTGCAGAACTTCGTCCGGTGACGATGACGCCGATCAAACCTTTGCTCGATGAATTTATGAATATCGTCGGCGTCGACGCGCTCAATTCGCACCGCGAATGGTTTCCGACCCGCGCTGCCGAATACGGCGAGGGGCTGCGATCCTTTCTCGAAGCGTCGATGGTCATCTCGGCCACCGACTACGCCGGGGCACAGATGCTTGCGCGAAAATTCCAGGGTGGATTTGCACATCTCCTGTTGGAGATCGATCTTTTACTGTGTCCGTCCTGGGCAACGCCCGCCCAACCCGTCGGCCCGGACGGCAATTTGTCCCTTGAAGTCGATAGTGGTTTACTTTTGAAATTTACCGCACCTTTCAATGCGTCAGGAAACCCCACGCTTTCTGTGCCCTGTGGCTTCACGAAGGACGGGCTACCCCTTAGTTTGCAACTGGTCGGCCGGCATTTTGAAGAGGCGCTCCTGCTGCGCGCCGGCCATGTCTACGAACAGTCATGTGACTGGATTAGCCACGTTCCGAATCTCGAAGAGGCTTGATATTCCGGCAATGAAAATCAACGACACACTGGCCGCGGAAGAATTATTTCAGGGGATTGAACCGTATTCAGGTCCGGTCAGAAAAGGATTCACTGCAAATTTTGCGGGCGTCATGACGGCCGTCGAATTTCAGACCATTTATCCGGATCAACGGTCGGAATCGAAATCGAGAATCCGACGGTCGGCGACGGCGAATCGTTTTTTGAATGGGTCGATGTCTTGTCGGCCGTCCGCGCGGCATCAAATAAATTCACGATGGTTGAGCTCGGCGCCGGTTGGGGCGCCCGAAGTGTCACCGCTCACGTCATGCTCGAGAAGTTGAACCCGATGCCCTCGCGTTTGGTCGTCGTCGAAGCCGAACCAACGCATTTTCAGTGGGCGAACAAACACTTTGAGAACAACGGCATCGACCGCGCCGATCACTGGTTTCTCAATGTTGCGGTGGGAACAACAACAAAGCCGGTAATATTTCCGATTGGCGAGGGGCTCTATAGCAACAACGTCACGCCGCCGCAGGGCCGCCAGGAACTTCTTAATTCGATCATGGGCACCGAGGCGATGGAGGTTGTCCTGCAAAATCTCATCATCAACGGGAAAATGGGAATTCAGCTTGAAGTCAGCAACGGTGTGGACGCGCGCGATTTTGATTTTTCCTTTGTCAGCTGCGTGACTCTGGAGAATATTTTATCCCCGATGGATACCGTCGATCTTCTGGATATCGATATTCAGGGTGTCGAGCGCGAGGTTATCCTGCCGGTAATCGAGTTGCTGAGCCGCAAGGTGAAGCGCATTCATATCGGCACACACGGCCGCGACGTTCACAACGAATTGGCCTCCTGTTTCACTGAGGCTGGCTGGGACTTCGCGTTTAACTTTGGACCGGGCGACATCTTTGACTTGCTAGGCGGAAGGTTTGCGACTTCCGACGGCGTGTTGAGCGTCGTTAACCCGAAATTCGGCCGGTGATCTCGAGGCTGCTGATCTCGACCGCCATTGTCTTCATGATGGTTTTCTCGATCGCTGGGCTAGGGGCGCAGGATTTATATCAATCCTTTGGCGGCGTCAGCATTTATCGGACGGTCACGCGCGATACGTCCGGTACCAACATCGGCGAGACCTACACCGCCTATAACACCAACAATCATGTTGTGTGTCTTGGATTTTGGGTGACAGACGGGTTCAACTATACGTCGACGTTGGTCGGTCGCGGCCCGCTGCTCATCGGGGCTGACGCCGAGGCGAGGCTGGGTACAATCCGCGAGACCGATAGTGGCAAAGGGGCGCGTTGGGAGACCTGGCTTGAGGTCGGGACCGATTGTTACTGAGCCGGGTGTCGCTGGAACCAGTTATTGAAAGGCACGGCTGAAACCAGCCCAAACCTCGGCAGGCAAATTTCCGAGGCCGGTATCTAGGCCGCGAATTCTGCTTTCGCCTGCATGGACAGGCCACCCTCATTGTTTGCCGCCCATAGGTCCCACGCGTCTCCGTTAGGCGCGCCGCAAAGTGTAAATGCGGCGGTATCAAACAGGGGACTCATCGCCCGAAACGAAAATTTCGTGAGCGCCTTCCCGGGCCGTTCGCGGCGGCACAGATCCATCAGGAAACTCGCAACCAAAGGGCCGTGGACAACCAAGCCAGGATAGCCTTCTTCAGTCTGGCAGTAGGTTCGGTCGTAGTGAATGCGGTGGCTGTTAAATGTAATCGCCGAATACCGGAACAGCAGAACTGGGTCCGGCGTTATTTCGCGACGCCAGATGGCATCCGCCGGTGCCGGTTTTGGCGGTGGCGCGCTATCGCCGGGCTTCGACTCTTCGCGGTAGACGAT
>JAPYRS010000056.1 GCA_029936875.1 Alphaproteobacteria bacterium
GTTTTGAGGTGCTGATGATTAACGGGCTGACAGTAATGGTGATCGACGACCAACGATCAATGCGGTCGATACTCCGTCAGCTCCTAACGCGTGCTGGCGTCGAGAACGTTATTGAGGCTGGCGACGGTGCTGCGGCAATGGAATTGCTAACCAAAACCCACAGCAAGAATAAATCTGAATCACCAGACGTAATCCTTTGTGACCTTCACATGGAAGGCATGGATGGGCTCCAGTTCAGCAATGAGATTCGGCGCTCCAAAGATCCGCGCGTCGCCGGTATCCCGATTCTAATCCTGACCGGCGAGCAGGACACCTTCATCCACGAAGTCGTCGAAGATGCCGGTGTCACCAAGGTCTTGCTTAAACCGATTTCAGGCGAAGAGCTCGGCAAGGAAATTGAAGCGGCAGTCGGCTTCGTTGCCTAGGCCCTAGCGCGACATCACCAACATTCGGACAAGTCCTTCGACCGCGGTCTCGTTGTAAGCCTGTAATGCCTTGCCAATGAAGGCGCCAAAGGCGCGGTTCATGTCGGAGGCACGCATGGCGACACCGGCGCGGGAAGAGGAAACAAGAAGGTCTCCCGGTGCAATCGGTCCATTTTCTGTCGAGACCCGAACGTAAACCTGGCCGATGACGGCGACCGGCAGGTCACTCGAACCGTCATTGCGGGTTCCAATCAACATGGCATGACGAAATTCTCCAGCGCCGGAGATTACGCCGATGGCTTTGCGATCGTAGGGTTCGGCCGACGGCAGCAGGGTGCCGGACCCATTTGCGTCGGCGGCCATAACCGTTCCCGGCAGGACATTCTTCCGGGTGCCCAGTTCAAATGTTTCTGCGAGATCGTGAATTCGGGAGCCGCTTAAGCCGATAAATCCCTCGCCGCTTGAATCGACCCCCAACAGGAGCGCGGCATCGCCGTTATGATTGAGGATGGCCATGCTGCCGCCGTCTTCATCCGAGCCGATTTGAATGGCTTCGCGTCCACTGATGTCATTCAAGGTGAATAATCCGCGCGCCGCATCAATCTCAAGGCGCACCATTTCATCGCCGTCAATCGTCCCGAGCCGTAGCGCGCCGCCGACCCTATCTGTCTCCAAAACACCGACTTGAATGTCTGTACCATCAACCACGCTGATGGCGCCGCCACCAGATTCAGTGGCTTCGATCAATATGCTTTTTCCGTCATCCTTGTTTCTGACAACAATGAGGCCGCCGACATTGTCGGCCGCCATCGTCACGCCGCGGCGTCCCTCCTGACCGGCAAGGACAACCTGTCCGTTTCCGTCCGGATCCGCGCCAGCCACCAGCACAAGTTCACCGTCCTTATTCAGGATTGTGGCAAGGCCCCCGTTTTCAATGACTTCAAAGGTGACCCGATTATTACCTTCGGGACCGCGAAGATGGAGCAGCCCACCGGCATCGTTGTTGGCGGCAACGATGGCCACGGTGTTCCCGGCCTGATTCTTGAGAATTATCAAACCACCATCGGGGTCTATCTCGAGGCTAAGGATTTTTTCGCCCGCCGGATTTTGAATGCTGACAATTCCGCCGGACCTGTCGGACTCGATGACGGCCATGATGCGGCCTTCTTTATCCCGGATATTGATCCTGTCCTGCGCGCTTGCCGCATAGGACAAATTTAATGTGGCAATTAGAGTGATCAACGGTATCAAGCGTTTCATCCCGAGCCTCCATCGGTTGATCCAGCTCTCTCGCGGTGGTCGCCGCTCGCAGAGATATCTCAAGGTTATTGGTCATGATCATAGGCGGCGCGCCGACTGATTGGGAACTCTGCTGCGGAGCCAACGGAAAATTATATTTTCCGACCCCGGTGCCGGAGGCGCCTTGCCGATGGCTGCCAAGTATGTTGATTTGTGGGCCACAAACTCAGGGGGGATTTCAATGGCTTACATGGTAACGGGTGGTACGGGATTTATCGGGTCGTGGGTTGTGAAAGCGATCATGGATCAAGGCCACAAGGTCGTCTGTTTCGAAGGCTTTCCGAATGCAGAGACCCATCCCATCGTGCTCGGTGACCGCGCTGACGAAGTAACCGTTGTAAACGGCGATCTTCTTCACCTTCATCGGATCGTTGAGGTCATCCAGAAGTATGAAATCACCCATATCGCTCATATTGCGGCGGCAACGTTGCGCGTCTGTGAGGCTAATCCCCCGTACGCGATGCAAGTCAATGTGACCGGCATGACCAACATGCTCGAGGCCTGCCGCATGACCGGGATCAAGAAGATGGCGTGGGCCAGTTCCGCCGGTATTTTTGGTGGCAGCTATTTTGGTGAAGCCATTGCCAACGATGCGCGGGTATCACCGCCCAGTATTTATGCCGGCAGCAAAGTGCTGGGCGAAAATCTGAGCGAACATTATTTCACTCGCTACGGCGTCGATTCGATCGGCATGCGCTACACATTCGTCAATGGCCACGGCATGCCCAATTCGCTCGGCGGCAAGATGATCGACAATCTTTGTTACAACCCGGCGCAGGGCAAACCGGGTCAGGTGCCGTGGGGCGAAGATTCGCCGGATTGGCTTTGGGGGTATGATGCCGGCAGGGCGACGATCATGGCGCTCGATGCGCCGACGACCAAGTCCCGCGCGTTCAACATTTGCGGTGATAACGCCAAAGTCGCTGATGCCGTCGATTATGTGCGCTCGCTCATCCCCGATGCCGATCTCACCGTTGATAGCGGCAAGATGGGATTCAGTGAATTGGACGGCTCCGTCGCCGAAGCCGAATTTGGTTACCGGCCGGAAACGACGATGGAAATGGCGATGAAACTTCACATCAATCAGGGCCGGAAACTCGGGGGATTGCCGCCGCTTGATTAGGCGCACCGCCTTCATCTGGCTGATTCTGCTGGCGGCATTTGTCACCGGCGGCAGCATCGCGACACCATCCGCCGTTCTTGCCGCGGACCTCGCGCCGCTTCCACCTCAGCGCGGTATCGTCCGGATCATCGTGCCCGGTGACGGACTCGAACTGGTCGCCTATTACCTGCTCCAAGACAATGATGGGCGCGACTACCCGGCGATCATTTTCCTGCACGGCTCCGAAAATACGCCGGCCCATTCGATTTCATTACTTCGTAAGTACAATGAACTCGGTTTTGTTGTCCTCGCGCCTTCATTGCGCGGTGCTGCGGGCTCCGACTATGGCCCGCTCGGGTGCCGGGACAAGGCCGCCGATTTGTTTGAAGTGGTGCGCTGGCTCGGCGCGGAGCCCGGTGTCGATGCCGACAGAATCGTAATTGCCGGAGGCGGTCAGGGCGCGGCCGTGGCACTTTTTGCAGCGACCAACGATGCGGTCGCCGCGGTTGTCGTCTGGAATGCCGTTACCGATCTCGCCCGCTGGATCGAGACCAATCCTCATCTTGAGACATCAATTCCGTTTGGCTGCGGCAAGGGCGGTCTTGGTCGCAATTCACCTCTCAATGTCGCGTCGAATGTTCACGCCCCGGCCTTGTTCATTTACGGCGAGGCCAACGCCGCCGTGCCACCGGGGCAATCGCGATCGATGATTGCGGCCATGGTTGCAGCGGGCCATGCGCCTGAAGAAATTCCTCTTCCCGATGTCGCCAACCGTCTCGGTGATCGCGAATGGCGTTCGCTGTGGCCGCAGATAACAGAATTCTTGACAACAAACTTCGCTGCTCAAAACTGAAAAAATTGCCGTAGCCGTTTCATAAGCCGGGATGAAGCGAAAGCTTCGCGAATTCCCATTATCGACTATGGTCAGGCATAGGTTAATGGGGCCGTTCGGGGCATTGCTCGCGAATCTGGCGAATGACCTGTCGATTCCAACGGCTACCGCTCTGTTCGGCCGCGCGTGTGTTCATGCGACGGAGAACAGTGATGCGAATTACGGTTGGTGGGCTCGCCCGGGTGGTGTTCCTTGTTGTCTCGTTGCCGGCTGCCCTTGCGGCGTGTGGCGCTGCTGACATTGGCGCCGCGCAATCAGAATCGACCGGCACAGGTTCAAGCGCTGATGAAAACAGGAACCTTCCGCCGATACCGGAGGGCGCGATCAAAGTCGGCGAAGATCGCTACATGGTCCCGATGGGCCAGGATCAAAATGGCTGCATCGCCTACCGCGTCTTTTCCCAAAAAAAATTCGTACTGATGGTGATCTAATTCCGTAAAGCCGACGGCGAATTTGTCATGGACCGGTCAGAGGCCTGCCCTCAATAGCGGCATGCCCGGAGTAGCGGCCTGCGAAATTAACGACAATTAGCGCTCTCAGGTTGCGTGGGCGTCTTGCCTTGCTTGGCCGCCGTGAATGGCGAGTACAAAGCCGCCCATCCCGAATGAGACCGCGGCAATCAAGGTAAGACCGCCGATTACCGGGATGAACTGAATAATGAAGAAAACAATCAACGACACAATCTGGACCAGAGACCGGCTTACCCAGGACCGGTTGGGACTGCCGCCGAACCGGTGATAGATCGCGCCGCCGGCGGTGCTGATCGAGGTCATAATGGAAGACATGAAAGTCACGATCGATATCGATAGCAGCAGAACGGCGAGCGGTAAGCCGACCACCGATGCCGCCGAGAGTGCGATGGCGATTGGCGTCAAAATCAACATCGCCAAACCAATCAGGAACGCACGAAGTTTTCGCTCGGTGATTTGTTTTCCAACATGACGGGTAACGCGGGGGAATACCGTCATCTGAATAATGCCGACGATGATCAGGCCAACCAGAACTGCTATGCCGAAGGCGCCGAGGCCAGCGAACAGCCCGCCCATGATTTGTTCCGGCTGTTCGGTACGAATAAAGACGATGTCGCCGGCAATCTCTGCACCCGGATCGATGATCGCTTCGCTCACGCCGTGGTAGGTGAAATCGCCCATGATGCGGGCTGTTGAGGTGATGCGAATCGTCTCGCCGCCGAAAATGGCGTCACCCATCACGGTTCCGGAAAGCACGACATCTTTACCGCCGGCGTGGACGTCGTCTTCCATCGTGCCGGCGAGTACAACTTCACCGCCGCCGACCCAGACCTCGCCACCAACCACGGCGGCCTCGTTGATGGTCACGCTCATACCGGCGGCCAGGATATCCCCGTTGATTTGGCCGGCGATCACGACTGTCGCGCCGGCAACCCGTACATCGCCCTTGATTTCGGCCGTAACCATAATTTTCTGACCAACCGCCAGTATGTCGCCGGTGATTATTCCATCGAACTCCGTCGTTCCGCCGGCGGACGTCACATCGCCGTCAATATTTGCGTCAATCTTTATGCGCTCTCCGCCAACAAGAACGTTCTCATCAATGTCTCCGGTCTTGACGACAAGGTCACCAAAGTCGGCGGCATATGCCCTGCCCAACGGCAAAAGGGCGAACAAGATCATGCCAATAAGGGCCAATCTTTTTTGCTGCATCAGCGTCTCTCCGCATATTGAAGGGGCCGAGTTCCAAACGTGTCTCTGTATTTCAGTGTTGCATCGCTTTCGTCGCCGGGTTCGGGCGGTACCACTTCCGCAGATGAACCCTGGCCAAAAATTCCCATCGAAAGGCTGATGGTCGCGTCGGCCAGGCGTCCCAATCCGGTAAGTGCGATTACCAGGAGCGATCCGCCTTGCTCGGGGTCCATGCGATCCGACTCTGCATCAACCAGCGCCAATGAAAGGGACGACACTATTTTCTGAGCAACCTCTACCTGAAGTGTCAGCATGTCTGTGGCACTCCGGTCATAGCGCCCGCCCCAAAGGTGGAGGCCGGTCTTGGTGCTAATCAGCGACGCGGTAATGCGGACCCGGCCGCCGTCCTGGCGGACGGTTCCTTCGATTGCATAGTTCGCCGTGATCTGGTTTGCAGCCGAGACCGCGGAAACAAGCTGAAGTTCCATCACCTCGGTCAGCGTGATCATCAGGTCTTCGCGGAGCCCCCGACTGAGGACGTCTTCATCGGGACCGGCGCCAATGACGGCGAACTTCTGGACGGCGACCGTTGGATAGACCTGAGCCTGGTTGCCGACATCGACCGTATGTGTCGAAAATAATCCGAGAGCAAAGGCCAAGACCAGGACAATTGCCGCAGTGCTTGCAAATATGACAGCGGCGCGCAGCGGCCGAAACCGGCGTCTTCGTGTTACCGCATGGGAAGATCCGTCAATCCGCGCGTGATAGACCTGGATGAGCTTGGCGATATTTTTGACGCGTTGTTCGCCGCCGTTATCGAATTTGAGATCGGTTTTGTCGGCGACCAGATCAAACACGGTGCCGGATATGGAAATTCCACCGGGTGCGGCGAGGCCCTCAATGCGCGCTGCAACGTTGACACCGTCGCCAAACAGATCGTCGCCTTCTGAAATGACGTCGCCGAGATTGATGCCGATGCGGAACTGCATCGGGCTTGGTGCGCCAAGTTCGGCGTTACGGGCTGCGATTGTGGCCTGTACCGCTGCAGCACCGCGAATGGCTTCGACCGGGCTCGGAAATTCGGCCATGACGCTGTCACCGGCGGTGCCAAATATTCGACCGCGGTGACGGTCAACTTCCTGGAAGATTATCTCGCGATGACCTTGCAGGGTTCTTAGGGTCAACTCATCGTCTTCGGCCATTAGTTGGCTGTAACCGACAACATCGGCAGCGAAGATGGTGGCGAGCTTTCGAACGGGGGAGCCGGACATCGCTAATTCAACACTTCTCGGAACATACGGCCACCGTTCGAGCCCCGGAGGGGTGAAATTGATTCACGGTGCCATTTGGAACCAAGTGACGAAAGTTTCGCAAGAAGGTCCTTTATTCCCGACGGCGTCGTTGGTCTGACCGTCATTGCCTGTCCTAAATAACGATATTGGGGTGCAAAGGCAGACAAATAAGGGGCACGGTGAATTTGCTGGGCTTTTATTCCCGCCGATCTGAATATTATACAATCCAGATTAAGCGTGAACCGGACCGCGTCATAACGCCACGTTTCCGCCGAATCTTTACTTTGATCAAGCCTCAATTCGCCTGCCGCGCTTAGCCTTTCTGCATTCAGCAGGAGGTTCACTTATGACTGACCTTGAGGTTGCCTATCTTGTTTTGATTTTGGTCGGATTTGGCGCGTTCAGCCTGATCATGGCTTGGGCGACAATGCACCCGGACGGGTAAGTTTTTTTCGCTCTGATTTCGGTCTTTTTGGGACCTGAGAAACGCAAATATTTTTCGTATTCGCGATGCCATTTTTATTGCATCCGATCAGCGTGTTGTCCCGTGATTCTCGCTCTTTTCTTGAGCGCAATAGGGGATTAATCGAAGCTTAGTGTGACGGTTGTCACATGGAATATTTCAGATCGTTCTTACCTTCTGGTCATCACACAGGTTTACCCTTTCAAATGAACTTCAGGCCCCGTTTTGCGGGGCCTCTTTTTGTCTCGGAAGTCCGGCTCGAGGGCATGTCCCGCAGATGATCAGGCGGGAGATTCGATTGGCCCGTCACAGGATCGCCAGGCGTCCATACCGCCGGTGACATGCGTAGATTTCGCCATGCCTGCTTCCTGTGCACTTTGCACTGCCATGCCCGAGCGTTCACCGTAGGCGCAATAGAAGACCAGACGCTTGCCGGTTGAAGCCGCCAATTCGTGCAATAGCCCGCCCGGTTTCAAATTCTTGTCGAGGTCAGGGTAGGGGGCGTGTACCGACCCCGGAACAACGCCGTTCTGTTTGCGCTCTTTGGTGTCGCGAAGATCAACCCAAATGGCGTCGGCTTCACCGAGTTGAGAAATTGCGTCTTTGCAAGTAAGACCCCAGCCCTTGTTCTCGAGTTCGGCCTGGCTCAGGCCAATCTTTAGGTTGGCCGGCACGGCGATGTCCATCATTTTTGGATTGGCGAGGTTGAGATTGTTCATGATCTCGGCATACTCGGTTGCGTTTGTAACCTGAAGCCTCGGATTGAAACGCCTTTCTTCGCCAATAGTGCTGACGGTATCGCCTTTATAATCGTGACCCGGATAGACCAGCGTGTCGTCCGGCAGCGCCAGCAACTTGTTGAATATTGAGTCGTATTCGTCGAGGGAACTGCCGTGCTGGAAGTCCGTCCGCCCGGTTCCCCGGATCAACAATGTATCGCCGGTAAAAACCCGGTCCGGCATTGTGAAACAGTAGGAATCACTGGTGTGACCTGGCGTGTGAAGGACGCCGAGGCTGATCCCTTCGATGTCGATTGTTTCGCCGTCGGAAACCCGCATCGAAACCGTGTCGACCTGGCTTTTCGTTCCCATCACGGTAATGCAGCGCGTCCGATCGCGAAGCGCACCAAGCGCGGTGATGTGATCGGCGTGGACATGCGTGTCGACGGCTTTGACGAGGTGAAGATCGAGTTCTTCCAGCAATTGAATGTAACGGTCGACCTTGTCGAGTACCGGGTCGATCAGCAGGGCTTCGGTTCCGGGGCGGCTCGCCAGGAGATAGGTGTATGTCGATGACACTGTGTCGAACATCTGCCGAAATATCATGATCCAGGTGTCTCCAAATCCGGGGGAAGATTCGTTGGTCTAGAGTTGCTAGACCATTTTGGCCAACGTCGTTGCCAGCGTCTATATCCACTCACCACAAAATAAAAAAAGGGCGACCCGAAGGCCGCCCTTTAGTGTCGCAATCAACTTGGGTTAGTTCACAAATTCCAATTTGGAGTAAGGAACCGTCCGGTTGATAACAGTGTAGTTCATCAGGTTCTTGGCAAGACCATCGACCTGCACGCGTTCGTGGCTGTAAACGGCGGTGGCTTGATCATGATAGAACTGCGCGATTTTGCGCTGATGCTGCTCTCTCATTTCCATGTCGAATTCAGAATTCATCATGGAGATGGTCGGCTGGATGTCTTCGAAGCAGGTGTGCTTGTTGAAGAACAGGCATGAATGCGTGTTCATCACACGACCGAGATCAGCAGACGGGAAGCCTTCATACATCATGCTGAAAGCATCGCCTTCCCAAGGTTTCTGACCAAGAATTTTCGAGACCAGATCAGGAATGGTGATGACCCGTAGCTCAAGATAGACACCAACCTTCTTCAGATCAGCGGCCATCGCTTCAAACGTGTCTTTAAATTCACCAGTGCTGATGACGATTTCGGCCATCAGGTCGAGACCGTCTGCATATCCGGCTTCAGCGAGAAGTGCTTTCGCTTTTTCAGGGTTGTAATCGTAGTACCCGATATCGGTGAAATGACCGCTCATGCGATGTGTGGTCGGCTGTCCGGCTGGGCGCGTGGTGCCCTGAAGAACGGTGTCGACAAACGCTTGCTTGTTGTAGGCGTAATTCAAGGCCTGACGAACGCGCACGTCCTGAACCGGGCTGCCTTCAGCCATGTGGCGAAGGATCAGATTGATGGTGTTGTTGGTCGCAGAAAGAACGATTTTGCGGCCACAGGCTTCGATCGTTACGCCATCATCCGGCGTCAACTGGTTGGCGAGATCAACCTGACCGGAACAAAGGGCCTGAACACGCGCTGCGTTTTCAGGAAGACCGCGTATTTCGAGGTTCTTGATCTTGGGAGGGTTCCACCCAGCTTCATATGCGGTGCCGAGAATTTTTTCGTTATCCCAGATCGAAATTTTGTAAGGACCGGTACCAATCGGATGGCGGCCATAGCCCTCAATGCCGATATCTGCCCATGCGCCCGGCTCATGCGGCCGGAAGATGGCGAAACGACGATGCAGGATGGGATCAGGCTTAGTCGTAACAACTTTGACCGTGAGATTGTCGATCGCGGTTGCCGAAGCAAGCCCTCGCAGCTGGCGCACGGCCTGCTGGTTCTTGACGGTCTCGTCGTTGGCGAGAGCGTCGATATTGGCGATCATCGCGGCCGCATTCCACGGCGCGCCGTTATGGAAAGTCACGCCTGGGCGAAGTTTGAAAATCCAGGTGTTCTCGTCCGTGGTTTCCCAAGTAAGGGCGAGGCCAGGCACGGCACCGCCCTTGCGATCAACAAACGTAATCGCGTCATAGACAGCAAACAGCGGCAACGCGCCGTTTGCGCCATAGGTCCCGTACGGTAATCCGAACTGGGCCGGCATATCGTAATGCGCGATACGAAGCGTATCGCCATCGGCGAGCGCTGTATTGGCCGCGCCGGCAAGCAGCAATGCAGCCGTCGCACCCATTAGTTTCTTGAACATGAAAGGGTCTCCCTGTTTCCGTTCTTTTTGAACGCCCCCCGGCGGGGCTACTAATTCTATTTTTGTAAAGCTAGTCCGAGGACCAGATTCAATCCTTGTCGCGCCCCCGGGTCAAGCCGAGGAGCCCATAAATCTCCAACTTTTTCAATTTTTTAGACGGCGAGATTGATTCGAGATCTGGCCACGCGTCGATCAAAATTAAGCGGTTAGAGGCAATCAAATAGGGCCGCGACTAGGGCACCACCGCGGGCCCCCAGTTCCATCCCCTGCTGCATGTGGTTTGGCGTGTATCCGAACGATATGTTTGCGTCGGCATCGCCGAGACCAAACGATCCACCTGCGCCCCAATGGCCAAAGGCGCGCGGGTTCGGCCCCATTGGGAAGGTTTCGTTGTTAAGTTCGTAACCAAGCGCGAAGCGCACCGGTGAGCCGATGATGGGGTCGACACCGTCGCTTTCACATTGAAACGTGATCGCCTGCTTGCAGGTCTCATGGCTCATAATCATGACATTTTCCAAAGTGCCGCCGCCCGCGAGCATGGCAAAATGGCGGGCGATCGCGCGCGCATTGCCGTGCCCCTGGCCGGACCCGACCTGACCTGAGCGCCAGCCTTCGGAATTGAAATCTTCGTTTTCGGCAAATCCCTGCATCGAGCGGCCGATTACGCTGGTTTCATCAGTGCTGAGGCGGCTGACCAAATAGTCGTCCTGAAGGACGGTCGCGCAGCGCACCTTTTCCTCGCCGGTCAGCGAAAAATGGAAATCCATGCCAAGTGGACCGGCCAAATCCTCCCGCATCGCCCGACCAAGCCGTTTCCCGTTCACCTTCTCGATCAGGCCACCGAGCAGATAGCCGTATGTCATATTGAGGTAACCGGGTTTAACGCCCGGTTGCCAATTCGGTGCTGTCTTCTCGACCGCACCTATCATTAGCTCCCAGTCATAGAGATCACCCGGTTCAAGCTTTTGATCGACAAAACAAATGGCGCAGCGGTGATCGAAGAGGTGGCGAACCAGAATCTGATCTTTGCCATTCTGGCCGAACGCGGGCCAGTAATCGGCGACCGGCTTGTCGTAATCAATGAGACCCTGATCCGCCAACCGATGGCCGAGCGTGGAAACCATCGCCTTTGAGACTGAGAAAGTGGAAACGATAGTGTCCTGTTGCCACGGCCTTTCGGTCTTTGGGTCGGCCCATCCACCCCAAAGATCGACCACTGGCTTTCCGTCGAGGTACACGGCAATAGCGGCGCCGACCTCGCGGCCATCACCAAGCATTTCCGAGAATAAATCGCGCAGGTCTGAAAATTTGTCGTCGGCGGTCCCGGCAAGGCCGGGTTTCGAAGTTTTTGTCATGCACCAATTCTGCTGAATTCGATTGAATTCCGCAAGGCGAGAAGGTGGCGGCGGCGTCGTAGCCTTTGAATATTCCTTGGGCTTTCCCGACTCGACAACGTCCGTCAATCCGGCGAAAGATAGCCGGCATTACCGCGCAACATCTGGGAGGCCCCATGGCCCGGCCACAATCGGACTCCAGTTTGGCAGAATCAAAGCTGGAACGTCGCGTCCTGACACTGGAACCAGCGACGGCGGAAGCGTTGGCGCCATTTGGCGACATCCTTGGGTCGGCCGGTGGTGTCGAATTTGGCGCTGCCGGATTCTATGACGGCAAAGTCCAGACCTGTAACCCGACGAAGTTCGTGTCTGATGACGATACCGCGCTGACTTTGGCAAAGATTGACAGGCGTCCCTTTGAAGTGCGTTTTCTCGAACAGCACTTCAAACACACGCAGTCCTTTATTCCGCTTGGTGGCAAACCGTTCGTCGTCGTGATGGCACCGCCGACCCACACGGACTTGCCCGACATTGATACAGTTCGTGCGTTTCTTTTCGACGGCAGTGCTGGCTTCAACATGAAGATTGGGACCTGGCACGAGTTTCCGTTCGCCGTTGAGGACGGGACTGAAGTCATCGTCATTCTTCGCAACGAAACCAACCGCGATCTTCGCAAGGTCGAGGGCGGCGAGGCGCACGGTGCGGACGTCGACAAAAAAAATATCCAGAACCGGTTTGGCATCGTCTTCGAGGTCGATATTTAGCGGCCTGCGTTCGAAGCGATTCCCTGACGATGGCGAATTTGGAAACTTCTGGCTCACCTCGCGACAATCCGCTGCTCGGCATCTCCCACATGATGGTTGGCGTGCTCGCCTTCAGCATTATGGACGCGCTTGCGAAGTGGCTGGTCGACGACTTTTCGGTTTGGCAGATACTGGTTTTTCGCGGCGTCATTGCCTTATTTATTTTGGTCCCACTTGGCGTATGGCGAAATGGCTACAGCGTTCTCCACACCGCTCGGCCGGGCGCGTTGATCATGCGGGGATCGATCGGCATTGGCGCAATGTTTCTGTTTTTCATGTCGTTGCGCGATCTCAAACTGGCGGATGCAACAGCGCTCGGATTCTCAGGCGCAATCTTTCTGACCGCGTTTTCAGTTCCGTTTCTACGCGAACACGTCGGCATTCGCAGATGGGCGGCGGTGCTGGTTGGTTTCATCGGGGTGCTGGTGATCGTGCGTCCCGGTTCCAGCGCATTTCAGCCGGCAGCGCTGCTGACATTGGGCGCAGCCATTCTCTATGCGCTGATGATGATCATGACGCGAAAGCTCGCCCAGACGGAATCCAGCGTGACGATGGTGATCTATCACTCGTTTGTCGCCGCGATCATCGGTCTTATCGCCGCGCCGTTTTTCTGGACCGATCCCGGGTGGATTGACATCGGCTTTCTTGTGGCCGCCGCAATTGTTGGCCTAACCGCGCAGTTTTTTACAACGCTCGCATTTCGCATTGCACCGGTCGCGGTCCTCGCGCCGTTTGATTACACAGCGCTGTTGATGGCGACGGTTATTGGTTTCGTCATCTGGGAGGAAGTACCGGGCAACAGCGTCTGGGCGGGTGCCACACTGCTGATCGGCTCGGGCCTCTATATACTTTATCGTGAGGTAAAGCTCCGGCGCGCCCAAGCAAACTAGCGTGACGCCGACAGGTTACGACGTCAGGCGGCGCTGTCGTGGAACTCCGTTAACTCATAGGTCGTTTCCAGAAGATCCCAGCGAACCCGGACGAGCTGAAGGTCATCGCGCGTAAACCAAAGTTCTTCTGACGGCTTGTCGATCAGAATAAATTTGAAATGCTCGCACTGAAAAGTTCCGGCTGGAACGTTGATTTCTTCCGGCTCCAATCGTTCCGCGCCAATCATGCCGATGCTGATCATGGGTCCGGACGCGCCATTGGGGAGAGGGGAGCTCACCGCATTCGGCCAGTACTGCGTGTTATCCGCTGAATCGAAATCGAAACCGGACAAGTGCCACATATCGGACAGCACAGGGTGCGGCCCAAAACTTTTCAGGGGCGCATCAATATCCACGCGTTGTGACATGCGACCGCCTGCCGCCGTTAGCGTTTCACATTCGACAAACCTGTCGGTAAATCGAAACCAGCCCGAACCCATAAACTTGTCTTCGACCGTCAAACGGACGAACGCATCGCGCGGCGCCCAATTGCCGTCGACCGTGTAGGTAACATCGCGAAGGACCTCTTTGTCGTCCATTTCGCAGTGAACGCGCATCGTTCGGGTGCCGTCGCCGTGGACGGTGACCGTGAACCATTCGCGGCCACGTTCGCCGACTTTGTCCCCGAGATAGCGGACTTTGCCGCCGTAGGTCCGATGCCTCATGTGCTGAATCCCCTTTATTATTCGAAACGAAAACTGGCTGATTTCAATGAACTTGGAGCAGTCCCGTCACCCGATCAAGTAGAACGCAGCATGAGGCCATTCACAGATTGCAGTTCCCCGCTTGGCGCGGTTGCGGCGTCGGGATAGACTGGCTCCAAATACCGATACTCGTTCAACCGGAGGTTAGACGGCCGCAATACTCGTGGCAGGCGCCAGCAAAGGCGTCGGACTGGAAATCGTCCGTGCACTTCAAAAGCGCGGCGATGATGTCGTGGGCATGGCCCGTTCTGAAGATGCTGCGGCGTTTCTCGAAGAAATCGGCGCGAAGTTTGTGCAGGTAAACGCTTTGGACTACCGCGAGATCGATCCCGCAATGAAGGCTGCTGGTCCGGTCGATACAATCATTTGCATGATTGGCGGCGAGCCTGGTGATTTGCAACGGGCGGACTGGCCGGGCGCGCGAAACTTCATCGATGCCGCCAAACGGCACGGCGTAACCCGGTTTATTCTTGTTACTGGTATTGGATGCGGGGATAGCCGTGCGATCGTACCGGCGCCGGTTCTGGAAAGGATCGGCAGCGCGCTGATGGAGAAGGACCTCGCGGAGAGTTATCTGCGCGCTTCAAATCTCGATTGGACCATCGTCCGTCCAGGCGGACTTGTTTCTGAAGGCGGGACCGGCGAAGGCGTGCTGACGGAAAGCGAGACGGTTTTGGGCTCGATTGACCGTGTCGACACGGCAAGCCTCATTGTTCGTTGTCTTGACTCGGCGAACTCAATTGGGAAAACAATGGCAGCAGTGGACCGGGGCAAGGTCCGAACGGAGGGCCAATGTGTCGAATTCGAATTCGCCTGATAAACCTGCGTCAGGGGCGCACCCAGAAGGCGCGCCGTGGTTGAACAGTCATCTCGACGGTATGACCTACAGCATCTTTCCGAAGGGAACGGTGGTATTTCGCGAACATGAAGCAGGCGACTATGCCTATCTGATAAAATCCGGTTCGGTCATCATTCAGATTGGGCCAGAAGACAGCCCGCGCATTGTCGACAAATTGGGAGAAGACGAGTTTTTCGGCGAAATGGCGCTGATCGATGATGAACCCCGTTCCGCCACTGCGGTCGCGGAGGAAAATCTAATTTGCGCCGTCTTCACGCGGGAAGAAATTCAGGGCCGCATTCAACAGGCGGATTTTTACGCAAGGCCTTTTGAGATTGGCGATCCGGCGCCTGCGGAAGACGACCCACCCGAAGCCTTAGTTCGCGCGTATCTACTCGGCGGCGTCGGCGGCCCTAGAACTGCTGACTTCTGCGCTGCCGAATTGTGCGATCAGTTCGTCGGTCGATTGCACATCACCGAATGTACCCCAGAATGAGGCGAGGCTCGCATTGTGGGCTTCGTCCGATCCGGCGGCATTGCCGTCTGACACCATGATCGTCCGGAAGTTCAGCATCATTGCGTCGCGTGCGGTTGATTCGCAGCAGACGTTGGTCGCCGTCCCGGTGATGATCAATGTATCAATGCCGCGACTTCTCATTTCGGTTTCGAGCGTGGATGATCCCTGGATAAACGCGCTGTAACGGAATTTTTCGATTTGAAGATCGCCGGACTGCACATCGAGTTCGTCATATAACGCGTAACCGTAAGTCCCGCGGGCCATCGTTTCGCTTCGTCGGGCGGTTCGTTCCGGGGTCCATAGTTCTTCGTGAAAGTGCGACCAGCTTTGCAGCGATTCTTCGGTGAACGTATTCTTGATCCAGACGACGGTGCCGTCGGCGCCGCGCAAAGCCGTCGCCAGTCGATTGATGTTGGGTACGATCGATGCTGCCTCATCGATCAATGCGTGGCCTGCGTCCGGTTTGACGAAAGCGTTTTGCATGTCGACGACGATCAGGGCGGTTTTTGGGCCGATCAGGTTTTCGAAATGAAGATGGCCACGCCACATCATGATGCGATCGGTTACGGACGCCGGAATATCAATCTTGTGCATCGTCATTTCCCCTTTGGCCCCTCAATGGCGCTCTTGGATGTTCGAATAT
>JAPYRS010000211.1 GCA_029936875.1 Alphaproteobacteria bacterium
GGCGGGGCCGAAGATTTCACCGTCGAGGCCTCGATGCTGAAAATGCGCGCCGGCGACACGGCCATGCGCATCGCCACCGACGCGGTGCAGCTGCACGGCGGCTACGGCTACATCAAGGAATACAAGGTCGAACGCCTGATGCGCGACGCCAAGATCTGCCAAATTTGGGAAGGCACCAAACAGGTGCACCAGCAGTTTATCGGGCGCAGTTTTATCGAGCGGTAGGTTTTCTACACCACGGTTCGGCCATCGCCAGTGTCAAAAAAAACTAAAAGTCAAAAAAAGTAAGGGGCTGTCCCAGATAACACCGATTAGGTGTTATGAGGGATGGTATGCGGAAGAGCCGTTTAAGCCAAGTGAAGCAGGACCGCCTGATCGAGCATTTCGTTGCGTGCACGACGGCGCGCTGCGCGGCGTCGCTGATTGGGGTCAATCGCAAGACGGCGGCGTATTATTTTCATCGGCATTGACACGTTAACTGCCACGGTCTCCAGAATTCGATCGTGATCCAAATCAGACCGCAAGCCAACTTTGATTCCAGACAGAGAACGTCTCGGCTCGAAACTGTTTAAAGAATCGGCGGTGCAGAAGATGGCGTTGGACGTAAAAGGCGTTGTAGACGGCGGCGTGGATCGACAGGAACCGTTGGGCGGATCCCGGCGACTTAAACCGCTGCTGTTTTCGTTCGCGTCGTCGAACCGGCTGGTGCGAGTTTTCAGCGCGATTGTTTGCCCGCAATCCCTGATCATGGACCGCGGACAGCCGCTCTTTACGGATGGCGACGACATAGGATTTGAGCTTGTCCGTGATGATCCGCTTCGGCGCAAAGCCCTGCTTCTTCAACAGCTTTCGCAACAGTCTCTGGGCCGATCGAGCGCAGCGCCGTGGCTGGACTAGGAAGTCAAGCACCTCGCCCTCGTCATCGACCGCCCGCCACAGCCAATGTTTCCGGCCACGGATCTTGATAACCATCTCGTCGAGGTGCCAGCGCGCACTGGCGCGCGGACGGCCGCGGCGAAGATTGACGGCGACCAATCGGCCGAATTTCAGGAACCAGCGTCTTACGGTCTCGTTAGATACATCAATGCCACGTTCGGCCAGCAGGTCCTCGACATCACGAAACGACAGGGTGAACCGAGCGTAAAGCCAGACCGCGTGCTGGATAATCTCCGGCGAAAACCGATGTCGCTTGAACGATATTTGGATCATCCAGAGACCGTAGCGGCCCCTGACCGCTTCGGCCACCGACTTAACGTGTCAATGCCGGCGCCGGAGATACCGGTTGCCCATCTTGGAGATGCGCCCCATACCATTGCCATGGAATTGAAAGTTATCTGGGAAATGTCGGATAAAATGGTGATTTAGGATAAGCAATTTTTGAAATAGGCATATTCCGCGTCGGGCCGTTAGGGCCTACGATCGAATAAGAACCTGCGCCTTTACCGGAGAAACACGCGATGGAGCATGCTGTCCAGGTCGAGAACGCCCGGAAATTCATCGAATATTTGGAGTCGAAAACGACGGCGATGGCCGAGGCCGAGTATCGTAATCCGGTCTCGCAATACACCTGCCCGGAGCGCCTTTCGCGCGAACAAGCGCTTCTCTTTAGCCACTATCCACTGCACATCGGATTCAGCTGCGAAATTCCAGAACCTGGCGACTTCAAGACCGACGATTTTTCCGGCGTACCGATACTGCTCGTACGCGGCGAAGACGGAAAGGCAAACGCCTTCCTAAATGTCTGCCGACACCGGGGAGCGCCGGTCGCCGAGGGCTGCGGCAAAGGGCAACGCCGCTTCACCTGCCCCTATCACGCGTGGGTTTATGGCGCCGACGGCGCGTTGGAATACATTCCCGGTGAAGACGGATTCGAAGCGCTCGACCGGTCCACGCACGGATTACGGCCGCTGCCCGTGCAAGAAAAATACGGCATGATCTGGGTGAAAACCGAGCCCGGCGACGATTTCGAGATCGACGATTCCTTGCAAGGCGTCGAACGGGACCTGGCCACCTATGGCTTCGAAGGTTTCCATCATTTCGAAACCGGCGTCCTGCGCCCGAAGATGAATTGGAAGCTGGTTATCGACACCTTCCTGGAGAGTTATCACATCAAGGTCCTGCACCACCGTTCGATCGCGCCGTTGATCGAGTCTAACGTCGCGACCTTCGAGGATTTCGGTATCAACCACCGCGGCATCTACGTGCGCAAGAATTTCGACGAGTTGCTGGCGCGACCCGAGAACGAGTGGAACATCCTGCCCTACACAACGATGGTGTACGTTCTGTTTCCCAATACGGTCCTCGTCGTGCAGCAAGAGCAGATCGAGACTTGGCGCGTCTATCCGGATGGCGACGACCCCAACGCGTCGAAGATGCACGTCTCCCTCTACACGCCGAATGCCCCCAAAACGGAAAGCGCCACGCGGCATTGGCGGAACAACATGGACCTGCTGATGAAGGTCGTGAACGAGGAAGATTTTCCGCTTGGCGAGAAGATGCAGTTCGGCTTTCATTCCCTCGCGCAGGACCATTTGACATTCGGCCGGAACGAACCTGCGCTCGCGCATTTCCATAGTGCGCTCGACAGGGTTTTGGCGGAAGGTATCGCCGCCGAATAATCCGCCGCATGCGACCGGATACTCTCGATGCCTGAATTGCAAGGTCCCGCAGTATGGCGATCCGCCTTAAGAGGTCCGACCAACAAAGACAGTTGCCTGGAGCGGCATTGTAATGGGTTCGGGCCCTAATCGAGTTTGGAACTCCTCGATAATGGCCGCCATCACATCGCCCGCATCGACACCGCCGCGCTGCTGAATCTCGTTGATCAGTGGGCTGCCTGATGGAACCTTTCACAGC
>JAPYRS010000057.1 GCA_029936875.1 Alphaproteobacteria bacterium
GCTCTAACCAACTGAGCTACCCCGCCACTGGGCGCCTAGGCCCCATAATAACGACATTGGGTCCTTGGCGATTGCCGATACGTATTATTCCGTCTTTGACGCGAAAAACATGTCCCCGGCGGCATCCATTTCCGATGCCCATGGAGCCGAACCTGCATGTCTCCGCTCCAAGACCGCACGACATAGGTCGGCACGGCCCTTCCTGTCAAGCGAGAGCGGTCGAATGCTTGTCGGAACCGGCGGCGTCGCCCTCACCTCTGGCCCCCGCGTCGGATGAGGTGCCGGTTGCCGATTCCGTCGTCGACAGATGCGCCGGGTCGGTCCCGTTAATCCAGCCGCCGCCAAGGACGCGATTACCCTGGTAGAAAACACAGGCCTGACCCGGCGATACGCCGTACTCCGGCGCGCCGAACTCGATCCGCGCTTTGCGTTCGCCGTCAATCTTGAGCCAACCCGCAATCGCCACTTGAGTCGAACGGTATTGAACCGAAATCGGCACCGCCTCGCCCTCACCGGCGTCGAGATCGCCGCCGAGCCAGTTGAGGTCGCGAATCGAGATGCCGCTGATCGCCAGTGCTTCACGCGGGCCAACGATCACCGTCGCCGAATCGGCGTCAAGGCGCACAACAAAAACCGGATCGCCGCCGCCGATGCCGATGCCGCGGCGCTGGCCGATGGTAAAATTCACGATGCCGTCGTGGCGGCCAAGTTTGCGCCCATCGACATGGACAATGTCACCCGGTGTCGCCGCACCGGGCCGCAGTTTTTCGATCACCGCGGCATACTTTCCATCGGGCACAAAGCATATGTCCTGGCTGTCGGGCTTCATAGCGACGGTCAGCCCGAGCTGTTCGGCAATTCGCCGCGTCTCGTCCTTGGCGATGTCGCCTAATGGAAATCGAAGAAAATCCAGCTGCTCCGCTGTCGTCGCGAACAGGAAATAACTTTGGTCTCGCTTTGGATCAACACCGCGGTGTAGTTCGGCGCCGTTCTTGCCCATAATCCGCTGAACATAATGCCCAGTCGCCAGCGCATCGGCGCCAAGATCGCGGGCGCGGGTCAACAAATCCCGGAACTTGACCGTCTGATTGCAGCGGACGCACGGGATCGGCGTCTCGCCCGCCAAATAGCTGTCGATAAAGTCGTCGATTACGGTCTCCCGAAACCGGTTTTCGAAATCGAGCACATAGTGGGGCACGCCGATTTGATCGGCGACGCGGCGGGCATCGTGAATGTCCTGGCCTGCGCAACAGGCCCCGATCCGGCCGCGCATGGCGCCGTCATCGTAAAGCTGCAGCGTCATGCCGAGGACGTCATAGCCCTGACTTTTGAGCAGGGCCGCGGTGACCGACGAATCGACCCCGCCCGACATCGCGACAACGACACGGGTTTGAGCTGGCGGCTTATCAAATCCAAGCGAATTCATTGCCGGAATATAGGCAGGTTGCCGGCTCACGCAATATGCATTCTGCAAGCAATTATGACTCTAAATGCGCGACCGACCCTTCGTGTTAAGGTTCCCTTAACCATGTTGGGGCTACATCGGCCGGGAATATGGACGAATTTACCCGCGGCCAGGCTGTAAGGTCTGCTGGAGACCATGATGAACGACCCTAAATCCGGGCCCAGCCGCGCCCGCAAAACCAGAGTGCGGCGGCGTGGTGGTGATGATGCCGCGGTTCGGGGCTCGAAAGCGCCTTCGGCGGCGTGGCGCAAGGGGCGCGACTGGCAGAATGCAATTGTCCCTCCCAATGCGCCGCTTCTGGAAGCACTTCGGGTGCTCGACGGTAGCCGCCTCCAGATCGTGCTGGTCGCCGACGAAACCGGGAAACTTGCGGGAATCGCCACCGACGGCGATTTGCGGCGCGCCATTCTCGACGGCGGCGACCTCGCTCGCCCCATTTCGGAAGCGATGACGACGGACTTCTTCACCGTCGCCGAGGGTTCACATCGGCTGCAGCTGTTCGAGACCATGATCCGGCAGGAAATCCGGCGCGCGCCCATGCTGGATGATGACGGTCGAATAATCGATCTCGTCTGTATCGAGGATCTCGTTAATCCCGAACCCATTCCAAATATTGCGGTTCTCATGGTTGGGGGATTGGGAACGCGGCTTCGCCCCCTCACCGCCTCAACGCCAAAACCGATGGTCCCAGTCGGTCACCAGCCGGTCCTTGAAACGATTTTGACGCAGCTAAAATTACACGGCCTTCACTCAACAATCCTTGCGCCGCTTTGCGGGCATCCTCCAGGCCGAGACTTGCGGAAGTTCCGCCAGGGGATCCGAAGGTGAGACGATAATACTGAAGTCGGCGAACGGCCTCTCCAGCACTGAAAGCAACGAGGTCAAGCGCCTGCTCCCGCATATCTTCGTTTCCGTCTTCCATCATCACCCCGATGCCATTATTGACGGCACCGATCGGACTGATCAGGTCGTGACACAACCGGGAACAAAGAAGCGCGCTCAATTTCAGATCATCCACTCAAGAAACTCCATTAATTGACAAAATTATTAGGTAGTGAGCAGGAAACTCACCTATTCCAGCAGGGACAATTGGTCTCTCCCCAAAGCTGGTCGATTTCCTTCATAATAGGACAAAGTAAACGTATCGTTGCGATCAACCGAAGCCGAAGTACTTAATTTTAACCTTCAAATCCAAAAGCGGCCCCCATGAGCCAATTTTTTCCAGGAGATTTTGTGCGCCTACCCGCAAAACTTGAATGGGGGCTGGGTCAGGTCCAATCGGCCGAGAATACGAGAGTGACCGTGACATTCGAGAATGAGGGAAAAGTGGTGATTGATACGAGCGTGGTCGAGCTGGAATTCGCCGATCCGGACGTCAAATTTTGAGCCCAAATTGACGATGAACGATCAGAAAATTTCCTCCAACAGCGCCTCAGGACGCCGACAGGGTCGCGGCAAAGGGCGGGGACGGCGCACGACAAAGGGTCGTCAACCGGTACCGGCCACCGTGCGGGAAATACGCCAGATTATTGGCGATGGGCCGTTTCGGCGCGAAGGGCTGCTGGATACGCTGCACCTCATGCAAGACGAATATGGCCACATTGCTGCGGCCCACATCGCTGCACTCACCGACATTACAAACTGGCCGATGGCGGAGATTTATGAGGTCGCGTCGTTCTATGCCCATTTCGACATCGTAAAAGAAGACGAGCCGATACCGTCTGCGACGACAGTGCGGGTTTGTACCGGCCTGCCTTGCCAACTTGCTGGCAGCGATTCGTTATTGGGTTCACTTTTCGGCGACGCCCGAATCATTCCGGCACCGTGCATGGGTCGCTGCGAAAATGCGCCGGTGGCAGAAGTCGGCCACCATCATGTTGCCCCGGCGTCACTAGAATTAATTCAGAACCAAATATCGGGCTCTGCGCCCGTACCTCAATCGGCCTTTCCGTCGATAAAGGAGTTTCAGAAAAACGGCGGGCTGACCGCCCTTCTCAGCCTGCGGGAGGGCGTCTGGACCACTGAAAATGCGATCGAGGTACTACGAAAATCCGACCTCAAAGGTCTCGGCGGCGCAGGGTTTCCGGCCGCGCGCAAATGGGAGCTCGTCGCCGCGCAACCGGCACCCCGTCACATGGTGATCAATGCCGACGAAGGTGAGCCGGGAACATTCAAAGATCGATTCATCTTCGAAAAACATTCTTTGCGATTTCTTGAGGGCATGTACCTCGCGGCAATGGCTGTTGGCGCGCGACCGATTACAATTTATTTGCGCGACGAATACCGCGATCTCATTCCCTTACTCGAAGACGGCATCAAAAGTTTTCGCCGCGAGATTTCCGGGCTGCCGCCGGTCGAGATCCGGCGCGGCGCGGGCGCTTATATCTGCGGCGAGGAATCGGCAATGCTGGAAAGCCTCGAGGGGCGGCGCGCCCTGCCCCGGCACCGGCCACCCTACGCTGCCGAAGTCGGGTTATTTGGTCGCCCGACCTTAATCCATAATGTTGAGACGCTCTATTTTGCCGCGGAAATTCTCGATCGCGGCGCTGACTGGTTTCAGGCTTTCGGTCGCAATGGCCAGTACGGCTTTCGCCATTATTCTGTATCGGGTCGCGTCGCTGACCCCGGTGTGAAACTCGCACCGCAGGGCATTACCGCGCGGGAATTGGTCGACGAATATTGCGGCGGCATGGCCGATGGTCACCAGTTTGCGGCCTACCTCCCCGGCGGCGCATCGGGCGGCATATTGCCGGCGCGCCTTGCCGACATTCCACTCGATTACGGAACGCTTGAAAAATACGGCTGCTTCATCGGCTCTGCCGGGATCATTGTTCTAAGCGACCAAGACGATATTCGGGACGCAGCGCTGAACCTCATGACCTTCTTCGCTGACGAAAGTTGCGGCCAATGCACACCGTGCCGCGCCGGAACCGATAAGGCCATGCGACTAATGCGCGACGGCAACTGGGACGCATCTCTGATGAATGACCTTTGTCAGGTCATGGCGGAAGGTTCGATTTGCGGGCTTGGTCAGGCCGCCCCCAATCCGATTCGATCCGTCCTCAAATATTTTGACCCGGAAAACACAGCAGAAACATGAACACGCCGATCACATTTTCCCTTGATGGCAAAACCGTCGAAGCTAACCCCGGCGAGAGTCTGTTCGAGGTCCATCGGCGGCTCGGCGGCGACCTGCCGCACATGTGTTCAGGCCTCAATCCGCACTATGAAGCGGACGGCAATTGCCGCCTTTGCCTGGTTGAAATTAAAGGCGAAGGTGCACTGGCTGCGTCCTGCATCCGCAAACCTGAACCGGGCATGGTCGTAAACACCGACACGCCGCGTGCGGAATCTTCGCGCCGCCTGGTGATGGAATTGTTGATCGCCGATCAGCCGCCGCGAGAACTAAGCCACGATCCGAACGGTCGCTTCTGGCAACTCGCCGAAAAAATGGGCCAGACCGAATCGCGCTTTCCCGGACGCAACCAACCTGCGCCGGACATAAGCCACCCGGCGATGGCAGTTAATCTCGATGCCTGCATTCAATGCACCAATTGCGTTCGCGCCTGCCGCGACATTCAGGTCAACGATGTTATTGGCATGGCGTTTCGCGGCGCCAAATCAAAAATCGTTTTCGACATCGACGATGCGATGGGCCTCAGCACGTGCGTCGGCTGCGGCGAATGCGTGCAGGCCTGCCCGACAGGCGCATTAATGCCGGCGAACGGCGTTGGCGTAATTGAATCGGACCGCGATGTTGATTCGGTCTGCCCCTATTGCGGCGTCGGCTGCCAAATCACCTTCCACGTTAAAGACGACGGCATACTCAGCGTTTCCGGGCGGGACGGCCCGGCAAATCTAAGCCGTTTGTGCGTCAAAGGCCGCTACGGCTTTGACTATGTGAGCCATCCGCAGCGCCTGATGAAACCGTTGATTCGCAAGGACGGCATGCCAAAAAGCCTGCATCCCGATATCGACCCGGCCAACCCCCTCACCCATTTTCGCGAGGCCAGTTGGGACGTGGCGCTCGACAAAGCTGCCGAAGGATTCAAAAAAATTCTCGACGAAAAAGGCGGATCGGCGCTGGCCGGATTTGGATCGGCCAAGGGATCAAACGAGGAAGCCTACCTTTTTCAGAAACTGTTTCGCGCGGGCTTCGGCACCAACAATGTCGATCACTGCACGCGGCTTTGCCACGCTTCGTCGGTTGCCGCGCTGATGGAAACAATCGGATCGAGCGCCGTCACCGCGCCAGTCGCCGACGTCGCCAAAGCCGATGTCATTATCGTCATCGGCAGCAATACGTCGAACAACCACCCGGTTGCCGCGACATTTATTCGGAACGCCACAAAGGCCGGCGCGAAGCTAGTCATCCTTGATCCACGCGGCGAAGCCATGGCGCGTTACGCCACACACATGGTGCGCTTCAAGCCCGGCACCGATGTCGCGCTCATCAATGCGTTGATGCATGTGATTATCGAAGATGACCTGATCGACGCCGACTACATCGCCGCGCACACCGAAGGCTTCGAAGAATTTTCCGAACATTTGAAAGCCTTTTCGCCTGAAAAAATGGCGCCCCACTGCGGCGTTGATGCGGAGACCTTGCGCGATATTGCCCACATATACGGCGAGGCAAAGTCGGCGATGATTTTCTGGGGCATGGGTATATCGCAACATATCCACGGCACCGATAATGCCCGCTGCCTGATTTCTCTGGCGTTGATGTCCGGCCAAATTGGCAGGTCGGGCACCGGCCTCCATCCGTTACGCGGTCAAAATAATGTACAGGGCGCATCCGACGTGGGCCTCATTCCGATGGTCTATCCCGACTACCAACCGGTGGACTCGGAAGAAGTTCGCAAGGAATTTGAGGCGCTATGGGGCCGCCCGCTCAATCCCGAACCGGGCCTGACGGTGGTGGAAATTACCGATGCCATTCACGACGACCAGATCACCGGTATGTACATCCTGGGTGAAAATCCGGCGATGTCGGACCCCAACCTCAACCACGCGCGAATTGCCTTTGCCAAACTGCAGCATCTTGTGGTTCAGGATATTTTTCTGACCGAGACGGCGTGTTATGCCGATGTTATTTTGCCCGCAGGCGCATTCCCCGAAAAAGATGGCACCTTCACCAACACCGACCGCCGCGTGCAGATGGGCCGGCGTGCGCTGCCGCTTCCCAGTGATACGCGGCAAGACCTCTGGATCATTCAGGAAATTTCCAAACGCATTGGACTTGCGATGGACTATTCCGGCCCGGATCAGGTTTTCGCCGAAATGCGAAAATGTATGCCGTCAATTAAAGGCATCACCTGGGAACGGTTGCTGCGAGAAGACGCGGTCACCTACCCTTGCGAATCAGAAGACCGTCCCGGAGCGGAAGTTCTTTTCGGGGATCGGTTCCCAACACCAAATGGTCGCGGAAAGTTTGTGCCGTGCGGCATCGTCACGCCCGACGAACAACCGGACCCGGATTACCCGATGATCCTCAGCACTGGCCGCTTGCTCGAGCATTGGCATACCGGCGCCATGACGCGCCGCGCAAGCGTCCTCGACCAACTTGAGCCGGAGGCCGTCGCCCACCTGTCACCGAACGATTTGGAGGCGATGGATGTTGCCGCCGGTGCATCGATCCGCCTGACAACACGACGGGGGTCGATCGAACTCACCGCCCGAGTCGATTCGGGTGTTCCCGACGGATTGGTATTCGCGCCGTTTTGTTTCACCGAAGCGGCGGCAAATTTGCTGACCAATCCAGCGCTTGACCCCTACGGCAAGATTCCAGAGTTCAAATACTGTGCGGTCCGGGTCGAGGCCGTCAGTGCCGAAACATAAATTTCCTCGCGGACATCGACGTCGCCCACGCGGCGAAATTACAGCCGATCATTTATCGGCAATATCTTTCCGCATAAGGCGCATTAGCGCGGCCATTTCTTTCTCGATACTTGTCCCGGCCTTGGTTTCAATCGCCTTGTAGCGGGCGAGAATATCGCGGCCGAAATCGGTCACCTTTGCACCGCCGCCGCCGGTTCCCCCGGTTGCCGTCGACACAAGATCACGCTTGAAACATTGGTTCATTGTCGCAACCAAATCCCACGCGCGCCGGTATGACATTTCCATTTCGCGGGCGGCCGCCGAAATCGACCCGGTCCGCTCAATCGCCTCGATCAGCATCGCTTTGCCGGGACCGATGGCCACTGACGAGCCCAATAAAATGCGGAATTGAGGCGCGAGGTGCTTTGATTTCCGGGGTTTTTTCACATCACGCCTCCCTCCGCAATCAGCGCCTTCGCCTCTTCCAGGTCATCCGGGCGGTTGATGTTAAAAAACGGATCGACACCGGCCACCTCGAATTCAACTGTCGCTAATGGAAAATTTGCCGTCCACGCATCGATTTTTCGCGCCTCTTCTTCGATCACGGCGTGGCGCAATTGTTTGCGCAAACTTTGCGACCAAAGCGCAAATACCGGATGGGTGCGGCCGTTCGACATCGCACAGGCAAGGACCGCGTTTTCTGCAACCATCGCCTTATGGAGCCGCGCCACAATGTCACCGGGGAAAAACGGTGCGTCGGTCGCGAACGAGGCGATGAATTCGATATCCGGATTATTCTCCGCAAACCATTCCATGCCACTTAAAATCCCGGCGAGAGGCCCCGCGTGATCCGGCACAATGTCAGGCGCAATTGCTAGCCCATAGGAATCGAAGCGCGAAGGATTGCCGTTAATACTCAACAAAAGCGAATCCGTTTGCGGCCTGGCACGGGTGATGGTACGGGCAAGCAAAGTCTTGTCGCCCAATTCCAAAAAACATTTAACGCCGCCGCCCATGCGTCGCGATTTTCCACCAGCGAGCAGGAGGCCGCCGACTTTTGCACCACACATGTTTGTTATTCCGCGGCCTGCGGGCGCGACCCCTTGCGTACCAGTTTGGGGTCTTCCTTGTCTGCGTGCGACGTATCGGCATCATAAATAATGCGATCACCACCGGAGAGCGTGACGAACCGATTGCCGCGCGCCCGGCCAATCAGTGTGAGGCCCTTTTCGCGGGCGAGTTCCACACCCCACGCGGTAAACCCTGATCGCGACACCAGTATTGGGATGCCCATTGAGACGCATTTGATGATCATCTCTGAGGTGAGCCGCCCGGTGGTGTAAAAAATCTTGTCGCCGGGTTCCACGTCGTTCAGCACCATGTAGCCGGCAATTTTGTCGACAGCATTATGGCGTCCGACGTCTTCGACATAGAGAAGCGGCCGATCACCTTCGCATAGGGCGCAACCGTGAATGGCGCCCGCCTTCAAATACAAACTCGGTTGCGTATTGATTTTTTTCTGCAGTGCGTAGAGATCCGACGTCCGTAACTTCGTGCTTTCCGGCAGCGTTATCTCTTCGAACCGCTCCAGCATGTCACCGAACACCGTGCCCTGCGCGCACCCGGACGTCATCGTTTTCTTCCGCAACTTTTCTTCGAACTTGGTTTTGGAATTTGTCCGGACAACGACGGTATCGACGTCGTCTTCATATTCGATCGCCGTAATTTCTTCGCCCGGCCGCACCATGTTTTGATTGAACAGATAACCAACCGCGAGGTATTCGGGCTGGTCTCCAATCGTCATCACCGTGACAATTTCCTGCCCGTTGAGATAGATCGTCAGCGGTCGTTCGACGGCGACGGCGGTCTCCAGCGGCACACCGTTCTGATCGGTCCCCGACACTGTTTGTGTCAGCGCCGGATCATCGGGCTTTGGCGCGATTTCAAATTCTTTCATACCTGCAGCATCGCGCGCCGCCCCGTTGATGCCAAGCCTTACGTTCTGCCCGAGACCGCCAATCGCATGGCGCAAAGCCCTGAGTATCCTGACCCTCTCACTATAACCATTTGATTTTTATTGATTTTTTCGAGGGTTGACAGCCGCACATGTCGTCGCAGCCGCGAAATGACATTGTTGGCGGTCGGAAAAGTGTTATATATTGCGGTATATAACGGTGCCTCAATATCAGATGTGATTTTCGGCCCGCGCCCGCGCCTTCTACGAAATTCGGACCCCTTCATGATCGATCCCTACGGCCGCACGGTTAATTATCTTCGCGTCTCTGTCACCGACCGGTGCGACCTTCGTTGCATTTATTGCATGTCGGAATCGATGACCTTCCTGCCGAAGCCGGAACTGCTGACGCTGGAAGAATTAGACCGGCTCTGCAGCGCGTTTGTCGATAAAGGTGTGCGGCGTCTTCGCTTTACCGGTGGGGAGCCGCTTGTCCGGAAAGACATCGTTGGCATGATCAAGGGCCTCAGCCGCCACATCAAAAGTGGAGCGCTCGAGGAAATGACACTGACGACCAACGGCACCCAACTTGAGAAACATGCCGATGCGCTCTGGGATGCCGGCGTCCGCCGCATCAACGTTTCTCTTGATACCCTTGACCCGGTGCGTTTTGCAGAAATTACCCGACGCGAAAACCACGGACAGGTGATGAACGGGATCGCGGCAGCGAAAGCACGCGGATTTCTAATCAAGATCAACATGGTTGCGCTGCGTGGCCTGAATGAAAATGAATTGAGCAAAATGGTCGCCTGGTGCGGCGCGCGGGAATTCGATCTCACCATTATCGAAACCATGCCGATGGGCGATATCGACGGCGACCGCACCGAAAATTATTTACCGCTTTCGATGGTTCGGGCGTCGCTCGCGCGCGACTGGACGATGACCGACACACCTGAGCGCACCGGTGGTCCGGCGCGTTATGTTCGGGTCGAAGAAACCGGTGGTCGTATTGGCTTCATCACGCCAATGACCCACAACTTTTGTGAATCCTGCAATCGAGTTCGCCTCACCTGCACCGGAAAACTCTATATGTGCCTCGGCCAGACCGATTCCGCCGATCTGCGCGAACCGTTACGGAATTTTCCGGGTGATGACCGCGCCCTTCACGCCGCCATTGACGAAGCAATTTCGCGAAAGCCGAAGGGGCACGACTTCCTGATCGATCGCCGCGACAACGCAAAAGTCGATCGCCATATGAGTGTTACCGGCGGCTAGGCGGCGTTCCTAATCGATGGTGATTTGATGGGTAAATCGATCGCCGTCAGAAATCGTTAGCTGCGTAAATCCAAACAGTTTTACGAGGTCAAGGGAAGTAAAGAAATCTTCGACACCCATTTCCCGGAATAAGTCACTCGCACGCACCATCGCCGTCATTTGCGCGAGCAAGGCCCGGGCGCGAAACAACGTATCGAAGCTCTCCTCACTGAGCGCGACGATGATCATTTTCTGGCTTTCTTCACCTTTGGCGAAGATTGCGTAGGTCGGCGCATAGGGCGCGGCCAATTGCTGCGAGGTCATACCGGTGATGAAACCAATTCTCATCTCGCGGCCCGCTTGCGGCATCGTGTTCGCCCGCGCGACATAGGTCTCCGACGTCGTCACGGAGGGGTAATAAAAACCGGCGTGCCGATCCTGGGCGTTGGCGGCCGCCGTCGCAAAACTGAGGACAAGCGCGGCAAGCCCAAACCGGCTTAAACGAAACCAAGTCCGGGCGGCGCGGTAAAATGAGTTCGACGGCTTTAATTCCAGCATTACTTTTCTCCGGTGGCGCATCATGGCGGGGCCCGGCATTCCGCGCAACTTTCGCAATGCGTTCCACGCAACTTTCGCAATGCGCCTTTATGGTGGGCGCTGGCGCCCGCCGTCCCCTTCGCTATACTCCCTCGGCCCCTGGAAACCGCTATGTCAAAAAAACTAAACCGCAAATCGAAAATCGCCTTTGTTTCGAGCCAGGACCCCGAAGCCCGGGCTGCGCGATCACGCCTGAAAGCGACCTACGGCAGCGTTGCGGCAAAGAACGCAGATGTCATCGTGGCATTGGGCGGCGACGGTCTCATGCTGGAATGCATGCATCGATTCATGAATTCAGGTGTCCCAATTTTCGGCATGAACAAGGGAACCGTCGGATTTCTGATGAATGACGGCAACGAGGACGCCGACCTCCGGGAACGCCTCAAGGCCGCAGTTCAGATCAAGCTTCATCCGCTCACCATGAAAGCGCGCACGACCGGCGGACGAGCGCGAAACGCCCGCGCCTTCAACGAAGTCTCCCTGCTGCGGCAGGAACGCCAGGCCGCCAAAATTCGGGTCACAGTTGACGGCGTCGTCCGGATCGAAGAACTCATTTGCGACGGAATTCTACTGGCCACACCGGCCGGCACCACCGCCTACAATCTTTCCGCACACGGGCCAATTCTGCCGGTCGATGCGGGCATTCTTGCGCTCACGCCAATTTCGGCGTTCCGGCCCAGGCGCTGGCGAGGCGCATTGCTGCCGCACGAAGCCATTGTCCGTTTCGATATTCTGGAAAAAGACAAACGCCCGGTGAGCGCGGTTGCCGACAACACCGAAGTCCGCGACGTGACCAGCATCGAAGTTTGGGAGGATCGCCAGCAAAGCGTAAGAATCCTATTTGATCCCGAACACAATTTGGAAGACCGAATCCTCAACGAACAATTCATGCCCTAGGAGACGGGCTGCGGATGACCCGCGCATACGAAAATCTTGAAATCCTTCCCGTCGATATTTCGGCGTATGCCAAAGGAAATACCGGCATCCCATTTACCACGACATTAGAGTCGGGGTGCGAAGGCCCGCACCTGATGATTTCTGCTCTCGTTCACGGCAACGAACTTTGCGGCGCCCACGCATTGGCGCAATTGTTTGAGCGGGATATCCGGCCCGAACGCGGCAAACTCTCGCTCGTGTTTGCAAACACTGCGGCTTACGATTCCTTCGACCCGGATCACCCCGGCTGGTCGCGTTATATTGACGACGACTTCAATCGTGTTTGGTCGGCCTCCGTATCGGACGGCGGCGATGCCTCGGTCGAACTTTCACGGGCGCGTGAAATAAGGCCGTTGCTCGATCAGGCCGATCATTTGCTGGATCTTCATTCCATGCAGACCGACTGCGCACCGCTTGGCCTGTCCGGTCACACTGCTAAATGCTTGAAACTGGCGCAGGCGTTGCTGATCGAAATGGACATCGTGATCGATGCCGGGCACGCGCAGGGCACGCGGATGCGCGACTACGGCGATTTTTCCAACCCGGAATCGGATCGCTCCGCCCTGTTGCTCGAATGCGGACAACATTGGAAAGCCTCCAGTGGTGAGGTCGCGATCAGCGCCTGTTACCGGTTTCTTGGTCATTTTGGTCTGGTCGCGCCGGACCTGGCCGATGAAATGGCGCCGCCCTCTGCCCGCCCATCGCGGATTATTGAAGTCACCCACGCTGTAACTGCCGGGAACGGGGCGTTTCGATTTGCCGAAGAATATCAGGGCCTCGATTTGATTGCGCGCGCGGACACCACTATTGCCGACAACGGCGGCAAGCCCGTTGTCACGCCTTATGACGACTGCATTTTGATTATGCCATCCCGCCGTTTGCAACCCGGCCAGACCGCTGTTCGATTTGGCCGCGATGTCGCTTAAGCCCACTGTCGAAAATTCCCAAGAGAATAGAATGCGCCAACCGATAAATTGGCGGCGTCTTGGCACCGCAATCCTGATCGGTGGGATTGGCGGCGCGATTTTTGACTATTTCGGATTGCCGCTCGCGTGGATGTTGGGGGCAATGGCCTTCACGACAGTCGCATCGTTAATTCCAATTCAGATCGCGGTGCCGGGACATATCCGATCCTTGTTTGTGGCCATCCTCGGCATCATGCTGGGCAGCGCCTTCACCCCTGACCTTGTCGATCAAGCCGCGCGCTTTGCCGGGACGATTGCGCTACAGGCAATTTTTGTCGCGGTTGTCGTGTCGACGGGATATTTTCTCTATCGCGTCATCGGTAAATACGATCACGCCACTGCATATTTTTCATCGACGCCCGGCGGCATGACCGAAATGAGTTTGGTCGGTGAAGCCATGGGCGGTGATATGCGAGTCATTGCCCTCAACCACGCCGTCCGCATTCTCATCGTTGTCAGCGTCATTCCCTTCTACTTTCGTTATATCGTCGGGCTTGATGTCCCGTCACAGCCACAGACCGGATCGATTGCCGGGTTGGACCCGACCGACGCGATTATTCTGGTGGTCTGTGGAATCTCCGGTTTTCTGATCGGAAAGAAACTCAGTATTCCGGCCTATGCGTTGATCGGACCGATGGTTTTTTCTGCGGCTGTGCATCTTGCCGGCTTCACCACCGGCAACGTGCCGCGAGAACTCGCATCAGTGGCGCAGCTTGTTGTCGGAACCGCGGTCGGGTGCCGATTCGTCGGCATCACGTTAGGCACAATGTTTCGTGTCTCATGGCTAGCCGCGGTCAACGCGACGCTGCTGATTTTGGCGGCGGCACTAACGGTAAGCCTGGTCACGCGATATTTCGACACGCCTCCACCGATACTTTTTTTGTCGCTGGCGCCGGGGGGGCTCGCCGAAATGAGCCTCATTGCGCTGGCCCTTGGCGTCGATACGGCGTTCGTCACGGTGATGCATTTCATGCGCCTTTTGCTGGTGATGATGTTGGCCCCAGCGGCCTATCGTATCCTTGGTGGCAGACCGCCTGCCGACACCGAATAATCCGCACTTTCTGCCGATAACCAGCCATATTTTTGCGGAATGGGCTTGGTCCACACTGGCCCATTACTTAAGGTAGCGACGCTCGTTCGGGCGCAGTTTCACACTTAAATTTAGGGTATTAGACGATGGGTCAATTTGGGGTCGGTCAAGCGGTGCGCCGCAAAGAGGATGTTCGCCTGCTAACTGGCGAAGGCAATTTTGTCGATGATATGACGCTCGACAATCAGGCCTATGCCTACGTCCTGCGCTCGCCCCACGCCCACGCGAAGCTGAACGCCATCGACACAGCGGCAGCGCTGAAGGAAGACGGCGTCATCGCCATTCTCACCGCGGCCGATCTTACGGCTGACGACATCGGGCCGGTACCGTGCCTCGCCCCGGCAACATCAAAAGACGGAACCGTCATGTTCGTGCCGACACGGTCGCTGCTCGCGACGGACCGCGTCCGCCATGTCGGCGACCCGGTTGCTCTGGTGATCGGCGAGTCGCTTATTCAGGCCCGCGACGCGGCCGAATTGATCGACGTCGATTATGAGCCCCTGCCCTCTGTCACCAGTACCGATGCCGCATCGAAAGACGGCGCGCCGGCGGTCTGGGATGAAGTGCCAAGCAATGTTGCCTTCGATTGGGAAATGGGTGATCCGGCGGCGACCAAAGCCGCCTTCGAAGGCGCCGCCCATATCACAAAGATCGACCTGATCAACCAGCGCGTCGTCGTCAATTCGATGGAACCGCGCGGCACCATCGGCATCTACGAGAACGGCCAATACACGGTTCACACGCCGTCTCAAAATGTCCACATGGCACGCGACATCATTTCCGGCATGCTCGGTGTTGAAGGCGATAAGGTTCGGGTTGTTTCCGGCGATGTTGGCGGCGGCTTTGGCATGAAGGTATTCGTCTATCCAGAACACGGATTGATGCCGTGGGCCGCGAAACGCGTCGGCCGCCCGGTCAAATGGTCGAGCGATCGCGGTGAGGCTTTTGTCAGCGACACCCAGGGCCGGGACCATCTCACCCACGCCGAACTCGCGATCGACAAGGACGGCAAGTTTCTCGCCTTTCACATTCAATCAAGATCGGCGCTCGGCGCTTATGTCTCCAACTTCGCGCCGATGGTTGCGACTATCGCCGGTTCACGGCTGATGACCGGGCTTTACGACGTGGCCACGGCCCATGTTGAGGTCAAGGGCATTCACACCAATACGGTCTGGGTCGATGCCTACCGCGGCGCCGGTCGCCCAGAAGCATCCTATGTCGTGGAACGGCTGGTTGACGTCGCGGCCCAGGAACTCGGTCGCGATCCCAGTGAATTGCGGCGGCAAAATTTGATCCCGACCAGCAAGGTGCCGTTTGCGGCCCCGCTTGGTGTGACCTACGATTCGGGTGACTTTGTCGCCAACCTTGACGAAGCGCTCCTAAATGGGGATATGGCCGGATACGCGGCCCGAAAAAAAGAATCAACGAGTCGCGGCAAGCTGCGCGGCCTCGGCATCGCCGCCTACGTTGAAGCAGCAGCCGGCGGCCCCAACGAAGACTGCGAAATCCTGTTTGAAGATGACGGCACCGTAACGGTTCTGATTGGCACCCTGACCAATGGCCAGGGCCATGCCACGTCCTACAGTCAGGTTCTTGACGAAACGCTCGGCCTCGACTTCAACAAAATCAACGTCATTCTGGGCGATACCGCACTGATCGCGACCGGTGG
>JAPYRS010000058.1 GCA_029936875.1 Alphaproteobacteria bacterium
GCAAAGCGGCAGCGGCAGGTTCTGCGCAAATCTTTGAGGAGGCGCCCAATAACGTCACCTTCGACGTAACTGTTGGTGACCAGGAGGCCACCGAGGCCGCCTTCGCCAAAGCCGAACACATTGCGGAAATTAACCTGATCAACAATCGGCTGGTCGCCGCATCGATTGAACCGCGCGGGGCCGTTGCCCTCCATGATCCCAAAAAAGACCACTACACGCTCTACACCGGTTGCCAGACGGTGTACCGCCACCAGACGATGTTTGCCGAACTGATGGGTATCGAACAAAGCCAGCTCCGGGTTGTTAATCCCGATGTTGGCGGCTCGTTTGGCATGAAGTCGTTCGCCTATTCAGAACAGCCGATGGTGCTGTATGCGGCCAAGAAACTAGGTCGCCCGGTCAAATGGTACAGCGACCGGAGCGAAGCCTTCATTAGTGACGTGCAAGGCCGCGACCTGGTCACCAAGGCCGAACTGGCGATGGACAAAGACGGGAAGTTTCTCGGCTTGCGGGCGAGCACCACCAGCACCGTCGGCGCCTATTTTTCTGCCTTCGCACCGATGATTGTGTCCTACGGCAATTCACGCCTGCTCTGCGGCGTCTATGATCTTCCCGCGATGTTCGCCGAAGTGCAGGTCGTCTTCACCAACAAAGTCTTTACCGATGCCTACCGCGGTGCAGGCCGGCCGGAAGCGTCCTACGCAATTGAACGGCTAGTTGATGTCGCGGCAAAACAGCTTGGGCTAGATCCGATCGAACTTCGGCGCCGGAACTTCATCCAACCTGAACAAATGCCCTACACCGGGCCAACCGGGTTCGTGTTTGATACCGGAAACTTTGAGGCCAATCTCGACGGCGCCCTCGAGCTGGTCAATTACGATGGTTTTGCCAAACGGCAAAAGGAATCGGAAGCCAAAGGCTATCTGCGTGGCATCGGCCTCTCGACCTACATCGAATCGACGGCTGGTGGCACGCCGGAAAACAGCCTCATTCGAGTGGAACCCGACGGCAATATCCATGTTGTGGTCGGCGCACACCCAGCAGGGCAAGGCCACAAAACGGCGTTCGGACAACTAGCCGCTGAAGGTCTTGGCGTCGCTTTCGACTCGATTACCGTATCGCTCGGGGATACCGACCTGATGCCGGTCGGCGGCGGCTCCGGTGGTTCACGCACGGTCTTTGCGTCCGGCGGCGCGATCCTCGACGGCGTCGCCAAAATTGAAGAAAAAGGACGCCAGATTGCCGCCCACATACTTGAGGCAGCGGATAGCGATCTCGAATTTGCCGGTGGCCAGTTCACCATCAAGGGCACCGACCGCAGCGTCAGTCTTTTTGATGTCGCCGAGGCCGCAAAATCGTCGGATAATCTCCCCGACGGAATGGAACCGGGCCTTGTCGCCGACGGAGCCTACACGCCGCCGCTTCCGACGTTCCCGAATGGGTGTCATGTCTGCGAGGTCGAGATTGACCGGGACACCGGCCAAATAGAAATTCTGCGGTATGCCGTCTCCGACGATTTCGGTCGCATGCTCAATCCGATGATCGTCGAAGGTCAGGTTCACGGCGGCATTGCCCAGGGCGTCGGCCAGGCGCTGCTTGAAGACTGCATCTATGACGACGACACCGGGCAGCTGGTCACGGGCTCGTTCATGGATTACGCAATGCCGCGTGCAACCACACTGCCGTTTATCGATTTCACGACCAATAACGTACCGTGCACAACTAATACGCTCGGCGCAAAGGGCGCTGGCGAAGCAGGCACGACCGGCGCATGCGGTGCGGTAATCAACGCGGTCGTCAACGCCTTGCAGCCCTACGGCATCAGCCATATCGATATGCCGGCGACGCCCGAATCGGTCTGGCGTGTCATTAACCAAAAGGCTATGCAAGCGGCATAAGATTTCCGCTATAATCCTCCCAGAAATAAGGCCGAATAGGCTGGAAACCGGGAGGATTCGATGGGTGAATTTGGCATTGGCCAGTCGGTGCGGCGCACCGAAGATGATCGTCTGTTAAAGGGCGAAGGCCGCTACCAGGACGACATAAATATCGACGGACAGGCGCACGCGAGCTTCGTCCGTTCCCCCCACGCCCACGCAAAAATTATTTCGATCGATACCGAAGCCGCAGCCGCGATGCCGGGTGTCATCCGGATTGCGACCAGCGCCGATGTTATCGCTGCTGGTTTTGGGCCGCTGCCTTGCATCATCGACCATATGCTGGAATTAAAACGCCAGGGCGACCTGCCGCGGGTGCTGCCGGTGCGGCCGATCCTCGCCACAGACCGTGTCCGCCACGGCGGTGAACCGGTCGCGATGGTAATTGCGGAAACGTTCCAACAGGCGCGCGACGCGGCGGAAGCCGTGCATGTCGAATATGAAGTTCTCCCGTCGACCACCGATACAGCTGCGTCCGCCAAACCGGATGCCACACAAATTTACGATGATGCGCCCGGTAACGTCTGCTTCGACTGGGAGATGGGCGATGCAGAAAAAACCAAGGCGGCTCTTACCGACGCGGCGCATGTGACAACCGTCGACCTGATCAATAACCGCGTGATCTGCGCGTCGATGGAACCGCGTGGCGCGCTTGGTCAGTACGACAAGGATTCGGATCGCTACACGCTTCATGTTGGCACCCAGGGCGTCTTCAGCCTTCGCGATTTGCTGGCGGGCGCGATTATGCATATCGACCCGTCAAGACTGCAGGTCATTTCGCCCGACGTCGGTGGCGCCTTCGGCATGAAGGGGTTCGTCTATGCCGAGCAGCCAATGGTGCTGTGGGCGGCCAAGGAACTCGGCCGCGCCGTCAAATGGATGAGCGATCGAACTGAAGCGTTCGTTACCGATACGCAGGGCCGCGACCATGTCACGAGCGCAAAACTCGCACTCGACAAAGACGGAAAGATTCTCGGCGTTCAGGTCTCAACCATCGCCAACCTCGGCGCCTACGCCTCGCAGTTTGGGCCGGGTGTCCCCTCGCTGCTTTATTCGCGGATGATCCCGGGCCTCTACACCACGCCCGCATTTCACGTCGCCGTTTCGGGCGTGTTCACAAACACCGTCCCGGTCGACGCCTACCGCGGCGCGGGACGGCCCGAAGCCGCCTATGTCATTGAACGGCTGGTCGACAAGGCCGCGCGCGAAATGGAAATTGCGCCAGACGAACTCCGCCGCCGCAATTACATCCAGCCGTCTGCAATGCCGTACACAACTCCGTCCGGGCTTGAATACGATTCGGGCGATTTCGCCGGCAACCTCAACGACGCTTTGAAGCGGGCGGATCGGGACGGCATTGAAAGCCGCAAGGCGAAGTCCAAAGCGGCAGGCCGTTATCGCGGTTTAGGCATCGCCACTTACATTGAGGCGACCGGCGCCGATCCCAAGGAAACCGCCAAGGTCGAATTTGAAGACGACGGGACCGTGGCACTCACAATCGGCACACTCGCCGGGGGTCAGGGACACCTCACAACATTTGCTCAAATTCTGCATGACCGCCTCGGCGTCCCGTTCGACAAAACGCACGTGCATCAAGGCGATTCAGACGCTTTGCCGCAGGGTGGTGGAACGGCCGGGTCACGCTCCCTGGTGATTGGCGGCGGCGCGGTGCAAGCAACCGCCGACAAAATCAAGGACAAAGCGACCAAAATCGCCGCCCATATGATGGAAGCGGCAGAGGCCGATATCGAATTTTCGGAAGGCACGTTCACGATTGCCGGCACCGATCGGACGATGAACATCATGGAGATTGCAGCCGCGGCCAAAGACGCCAGCAATCTGCCCGACGGCATGGAACCGGGCCTCGATCACACCGACGAGTTCATGTACCTCGCGCCGACCTTCCCGAACGGCGCCCACATATGTGAGGTCGAAATTGATCCCGATACCGGCACCATCGATATGCAGCGCTACACGGTCGTTGATGACTTCGGCAAAGTCATCAATCCGCTTCTCGTCTATGGCCAAGTGCACGGCGGCATTGCCCAGGGCGTCGGTCAGGTGATCACCGAGAACTGCGTTTACGATCCGGAGTCAGGGCAGTTGCTGACCGGATCGTTCATGGATTACGGAATGCCGCGGGCCGATGATTTTCCTTCGTTCAATGTTTCGACCAACGAAATCCTCTGCCAAACCAATGCGATGGGGGCAAAAGGCGCCGGAGAGGCTGGAACGCTGGGTGCGCTGCCTGCAGTGATTAATGCGCTGGTTGATGCTCTGGCGCCGCTCGGCGTCACCCATATCGATATGCCGGCGACGCCGGAATCGGTGTGGCGGGCGATCAGTGCGGCGAAAGCCGCGTAGCGTGCACCCAAGAATGTCGGCATAATTAGCTGAAGTATCCTTGTTAGGCAGATTTACAGGCACTACGTCTTAGAGGTCTTCGATTGCCGGTGGGAAAATGGCTACAAACCCAAGAAAGATCGCCGGTTTTATCGCCGCCAACCGATATGGTTTTGGTGCGCGGCTGGGCGAACTAAAAACAATTACCAGTGACCCCAGAGGATGGCTGCGACAAGCCTTGACCGACACCTCGGTGCCGAACGCACTCCGTGAGCTCAACAGCACTGAATTCAACTACAACATCTACGCGGAGGCGAAAGCTGAGGGCGCCGTGGGACTAATGGCCTATTTCAAGGGCGAAGGCCGCCAGGTCAACAGGTCTGAAGTCGCCGCCCGCACTCGCGCCGCCGTCGAATCCGATTCACCCTTCCGCGAACGCCTCGTCCAGTTCTGGAGCAACCACTTCACCGTTTCGTCCAGAAAAGCCTTTACCATCGGAATCTGCGGGAGTTTCGAACGAGAAGTTATCCGCCCGAACGTGACAGGGCGATTTGTCGATATGTTGCTGGCCTCATCACGCCACCCGGCAATGATTATCTATCTCGACAACATCAATTCGCTTGGCCCGAAATCACGGCTTGGACGGAACAACCCGCGCGGCCTAAACGAAAACCTCGCTCGAGAAATTCTCGAACTTCATACGCTTGGGGTCGATGGTGGGTATTTGCAAGATGACGTTCGTGCGCTTGCGAAACTGATTACCGGCTGGAGTGTCGGGAGTTTGGAGGAACCGGACGCAGGGCAATTTCGCTTTCGGGTAGCCGCACATGAACCAGGTTCCATCGAATTTCTCGGCCATACCTACAAGGGCAGAGGCGAAGACGACGGCATTGCCGCTCTTCGTCAAATTGCTGCGCACCCGTCCACTGCACGTTTTATCGCGACCAAACTCGCGCGCCACTTCGTTGCCGACGAGCCCCCTGCCCGTGCCATCGCTACCATTGAAAAAACCTTCCGGGATACCGCGGGCGACCTTGGCGAAATTGCACAGACGCTAATTGACCTCGAAGAAGCCTGGCAGGAACCGCTGCCAAAATTCAAGTCACCAAATGATCTGATAATTTCAACGTTCCGTGCCTTGGGTTCCCAAGGCGTGGACATGGAACGGGTTGCAGGCGCCTTGTGGATGCTGCGCCAGTATCCGTTTAGCGCTGATTCGCCGGCCGGCTGGCCTGACACAGAGGCCGATTGGCTGACCCCTCAGGATCTCATGCGCCGGGTCGAACTGGCCCGCACCTATGCGCCCCGAATTGGCAGCCGCAACGCTCGCCGTCTCGCCGAAGATATATTGGAGCCGGTGTTATCCCCGTCGACAATTGCCGCAATGGATGCATCTAGAAACCGCCGGGAAGTGGCGGCAGTCTTTCTGGCAAGCCCTGAATTTCAGCGGAGGTAGATGATGACGTACCGACAAATGTGGACACGTCGCCAAGCCTTGCAGGGCCTGACGGCGGCAACGGCAATCGCCACTGTTCCGGGAATGATGCCACGCATCGCATTCGCCGACGCCATAACCGAGAAGCGATTGATCATTGCCATCCTTCGCGGCGGCATGGACGGCCTTGCCGCGCTCGCGCCCTACGATGACCGTGCCTATCGCAGAATGCGCAAGCAAATCGCCCACAAAAAACCGGGTGAGGAAAATGGCGTAATTGATCTCGACGGTTATTTCGGCCTGCACCCGGCTTTGGCGCCGCTATTTCCACTGTATCAGCGCGGGGAGATGGCACTCGCCCCGGCTGTTGGTCTGGCTTACCGGGGGCGATCCCATTTCGATGCGCAAAACGCGCTCGAAGTTGGCACCGAAGATCCGTATGGATCTCCGGACGGCTGGCTCAATCGCGCCGTCGGTTTGCTGCCAACCGATGATCGATCGCTTGGCCTTTCGGTCGGCAGATCCGTGCCGCTGATACTTCGGGGCGACCATACGGTCTCAACATTTGCCCTCAAGAACCTGCCGGACCTCGACGACAGAATACTGACGTTGGTTCGCAACATGTACGCGGCCGGCGACCCAAAAATGCACAATGTGTTCGAAGCCTCCCTCGAAGCAAAAGCGATGAACGACATGGTGCTCGGCGAAGGCAGCCAGCGTATGAAAGGCGGCGGCGGTAACGCCGAAAAGGTCGCGATTGATACCTTCGCCAACGCCGGGAAACTTATTGCCTCGCCTTTGGGGCCGCGTATTGCGGCGGTCGAGTTTCAGGGTTGGGATACCCACGCCAATCAGTGGCCGACGGCGGGCGGTCTCACTAACAATCTTTCAGCACTGGCCAAAGGCCTTGCCGTCCTCCCCGGTGAAATGGGCGAGGCCTGGAAAGAGACGGTCGTGATTGTTGTGTCGGAATTTGGCCGCACCGTCGAAATGAACGGGACATTCGGCACCGACCACGGCACCGGCGGCCTCGCCTTCATTTTAGGGGGTGCCGTTAAAGGCGGCCAGATCGCGACACCGTGGTCCGGGTTGGGCACCCGGCAGCTTTATCAGGAGCGCGACGTCTATCCGAAAACGGATATACGAGCGATCTTCAAGGGCGTGCTGCGGGACCATGTCGGCATTGATGAAGCAAAACTCGCCGAAGTCGTTTTCCCGAACTCTGCAGGCATTGAGCCGTTCGAAGGCCTGATCCGTAGCTAACGAATCGCCCGCGACACCAACCTAATAATTTCCTTCGCCGGTCCATTCCTGGCGACCATAGGATTCAAGCTCCGGTGGCAGGTCGGGTTTGTGTTCGGGATCAAACGTGAACGGATGTTCCGCCTCCGACCAGCGGTTGACCAGCGGCCCACCTTTGCAGCGTAAGATCGCAAGGTACCCCGTTCGCGTGCCGTAGGGGCCATGCAAAACTTCGGGCGGGCGCCAGAAATAGGCACCAGGCCGCAAAATGCCGCGATCGCCTGAAAGATCACCGCTCAATTGATACATCTCTTCGACAACGGGATGGGACTCGAGCCGGCTTAAGTTGCCTTCCCGGTTCCAGCCGGGCGCCATCGTGTTCATCCAGGTCCGATCCTGGGTATCAGGATCAATCCGAAGATTTTTTGTCATCAACCCGGTCGGGACAAGATCGTCGAGCGTCACCGGTTTCCACGGAACATCATTGGCGTCGGTGAATTCAACCAGCCCACCGTCAGCGCGAAATTGATCGTCTGAATCCGCGGCCCGCGGTTCGGCCTCGAAAAATGTCAGCGAGACCGTACCATTTTCCGATACCGCTTCGCGGCGCTCGAACCCGGCCGGAAGATAGGCGTAGGAGTACGGCCCGTATTCGATGCCGTTGATGGAGATCGCCCCCGAAAGCACGAAAAATTCTTCGTCGGCGGCCAATCGTTCAGGCTTGTTCCGCGCCCACCCCTTGGGGTAGCGCAATACCGCCGTCATCGCGCCGTCGCCCGGATCGAAACTTAGAATTTTCGATTCGATATCGTCGCGCGCGCCGCCCGACAGACCCACCGACCACGGCACCGCTTGCGCCTGTATGAACTCGACGTGTCCGCGCGCCATGTCAGTAGGTGTTGTTGCCCACGTAAGGCTTCTTCGCGTATTTGCGAAGTTCCTTAGGCAGTGCGGGTTTGTATTTCGGGTACCAACTGTAGGTACCTTTATCGATAAATTTCGTTGTTAGCGGGCCACCGATGCTGCGGAAAAACATGAAGCAGCCCATCGATGATCCAAGCGGTCCGTGCTCCAACCCCGGCGGTCGCCAGAAATAACCGCCTGGTTTTCGTTCGCCGTATGTGCCGACCATCGACCCGGAAAGCATGTAGCTTTCTTCAACAACAGGATGAATTTCGACGTTGCCGCCTTCCCAAAAACCGGCCGAACCGAAAATCCAGGTGCGTTCCTCGGTGTACGGATCGGTCCGAAGAATTTGAATCGAGATCCCCGACGAATTGAACTTTGATTTCTTGTTGCGCTTGTGTTTCTGGCTCCAGGCGACGTCATAAATATTGTGGTATTCGACGAGGCGTTTCGGATCGAAAAAATTCTTATCTTCAGGTTTCTCGGCAACCGCTTTTGGTTTGCCGGAATAAAATGTAAGCACGACCGCACCATTTTTTGCGCTTGCCTTGCGGCGCAGATAGCCGGCCGGAAAATGTGCGTAGGTATCTTTTTTATAGACGTGATCATTGATCGTGAGCTCGCCGTCAAGGACGTAAATTTCTTCATCGACTAGCAAATGCTCACCCTTTGTCCGCTTCCACTTCTCGGGATATCGAACGAGCAGGCTCGAATCGAGGCCCTTCTTGTCGATGCTCAGAATTTTATGGTGCACATCCGGACGAGCGCCGCCGTACAGGCCTTTTCGCCACGGCAAAACCTGACTTTGAATAAATTCGATATGCGGGCGTCCCATCGGTGCTTCCTTTTATTAATAAGCCGCGGCCGGTGACCAGGGCTTGCCGCCAATTTCTTCAAGTTCCGGCGGTAGGATCGGCTTGTGATCGGGGGTCCAACTAAAATCGCCCTCCTCGTGAAAATCGGTACTGAGCGGCCCGCCCCGAGAGCGAAACAGAATCAGGCAACCGGACCGCGAACCATACGGGCCGTGCAGCACGTTTGCCGGGCGCCAAAAATAGGCGCCCGCGTGCATCACACCGAGATTTCCAGCCATGCTGCCTTCCAACAAATACATCTCCTCGACCACCGGATGCGTTTCGGCCTTTAGAATGCCGTTCATTGGCAAAGTGCCAATAACCCAGGTTCGTTCAAGCGTCTCTGGATCGATCCGCAGATTGGTGAGGCCCATGCCGCTGGTGTCTTTCCAGGGCGTGCGCTTAAGATCAAAGTCGTTGCGAAGACCGGACTGGCGCAGATCGACACGGGCAACCAAACGCGCCTCGTCAAATCCGTCCGCGGCTTCACCGTCGACGTCCTGAAGCGATCCCGACACGAACGTGAGCACGATCGCGCCTTCTTGAGAGCTCATGTTGTTTCGCGGCGTGCCGGCCGGAAAATTGGCGTAACTGTATTTGCCGTAGGCCATGCCGTTGATCGTAATTTCGCCGTTTAGCACAAAAAATTCTTCGTCGACCGTCGAGTAACCCGGCACCACGCGCGACCAACCCTTGGGGTAGCGAACGATCAAACTCGATTCGCCGTTTTCAGAATCTGCGCTAAGGACTTTGCAATCAACGTTCGAACGACCTTCGCCCGGAAGACCATTCTGCCAAGGCAAAACCTGGCTCTGAATAAATTCGATATGAGGACGCGTCATGTTGCCTACTCGCTACCTAGTAGTTTTTTCCGGTGCCCAATCTGCGTCGGCCAAGTAGGCGAACTCTTTTGGCAAGATTGGTTTGTATGGCATTTCCCAACCGAGCGCCTCTTCGGGCGGATAAAACTCTGTTGAAAGCGGCCCACCTTTGGCGCGAAACAAATGCAGCGTCGGTGCAGCCGTCGCAAACGGGCCATGGCGCAAACCTTCCGGCCGCCAGAAATAGGCGCCTTCTTTCATGCTGCCATGAGGGCCGATGATATCGCCGGACAGAAGATACATTTCCTCAACAACAGGATGAATTTCCACGGCGCCGCCCGGCCAAAACGCGAGCGCGCCCAACAACCAAGTCTGCTCGCGATCGTAAGGGTCTTCCCGCAAAAGTTTTAGCGCGATGCCGTTTTGATTGACGTCTTCACTGCCCATGCGGGCGAAGTCGTTGTCGTAGGGCTGATTCAATCCGTCGATAAATTCGACCAAACGTTTTTGGTCATACAGACCATCCGGCGTTGTCCCGGAAACAAAATCCGGGGTGGCCTCAAAAAATGTGAGCACAACCGCGCCGGACGAGACCGAAAACGTGTCGCGGCGATAGCCTGCTGGAAGGAATGCATAGCCGTATTCGCCGTAGGTCCGGCCGTTAATCTCGATCGAACCTTCGAGCACGAAAAGCTCTTCGTCGGCGTTGAGGTACCCGGCGCCCTGTTGCAACCAACCGGCGGGATACCGGATGACGACGCTGGCTGCGCCCGAATCCGGATCCGTACTCAGTGTCTTCGACTCGATGCCCGTCCGGTTGCCGGCGTAAATATCCGCCTGCCAGGGCACAGCCTGGGTCTGGATGAATTCGATATGAGATCGGCCCATCGACACCCCCATGCTCGGTCTTTTTCAGACGAGACCCATCTTGAACGTTTCAGGTTGCCGCGGCGGTACGACCGGTGCAGTGATCAGTCGCCCGTTGAAGCCGACTCTTCTTTTTCGTGCGCCCAAAGGTCCCGCGGCGGGGGCATTTCGCCCGAATAGAAACAAGCAACCTTTCGGCCAGGTTCAATCTCCACCAATGGCGGCTTATCTGTTCTGCACCGGTCGCGCGCAACCGGGCAACGCGGGTGAAACCGGCAGCCATTTGGCCGATTGATCGGCGATGGCGGATCACCGGTCAAAACAATTCGTTCAGCGTCACCACCGACCACCGGAACAGGCGTCGCCGACAGAAGCGCAACGGTGTAGGGATGCTGCGGTCTACCGACAACATCGTCAGCCGTGCCTTCTTCGACTGCTTCGCCGAGATACATGACGACGATACGATCCGAAATTTGGTGAATCAACGCGAGATCGTGGGCGATGACCAGGAACGCAATATTCAGGCGATCCTGCAAATTCCGTAGGAGATTAATAATCTGCGCCTGAATTGAAACGTCCAGCGCCGACACCGGCTCATCTGCAATCAGCGCTTTTGGCTCCAGCGCCAACGAACGCGCAATTGCGATCCGCTGGCGTTGACCACCGGAAAACTGCGCGGGCAAACGTTCCGCGGCATCTGGCGGAAGCCCAACCTGTTCGAGTAAATCGTCAACCCGTTTATTGATCTGGACCCGCGTCCCAAATCGGTGGGCCTTCAAAGGTTCGGCGACAATCCGACGAACCGTCATCCGCGGATCAAGGCTCGAATACGGATCCTGAAAAACCATCTGAAGTCTCGGCCGAATTGGCTTCAGCCTGCGCTCGTTAAAATGGGTAATGTCCTGCCCGTCGAAAACGATCGTCCCGCCTTCGGGCTCATGCGCCCGCATCAGGGTCAGGGCGACCGTCGATTTGCCTGAGCCAGATTCGCCAACGAGACCAACCGTTTCACCCGGTCGCACGCCAATGCTGATGGTATCGACTGCGTGAAGTTTGCGCCCTCCGGGAGCACGAAAAGTTACCTTTAGGTCCACCGCTTCCAGCAGGTATCCGTTACTCGATGGTGTTGTGTCGTTCATCCTGCCGCTCCTGGGCGCGGAAACCAGCAGGAAACCGGGCGTCCATCAATCAGTTCCAACTCCGGGCGCTCATTACATTTTGACTGCGCATGCGTACAGCGCGGTGCAAACGAACACCCGGTAATCGCGTCATCGGCCGTTGGCGGTTGCCCTGGAATGGGAACCAAAGTCGGCCGACGGACATCAAATTTCGGTACAGCGGCGAGCAGGCCCTCCGTATAGGGATGGCGCGGCCCAGACAAAACATCAGCGATGCTGCCCGTCTCAACCATTCGCCCGGCATACATCACCGAAATACGGTCACAAATTTCAGCGGCAACACCAAGATCATGGGTGATCATGATGATCGTCGATTTGTCGAGACGCGCGCGAAGCAGATCGAGAATCTGCGCCTGAATGGTCGAATCGAGTGCCGTCGTCGGCTCATCCGCAACGATCAAATCGGGATGGTTGATCAGCGCCAAAGCAATCATCACGCGTTGCCGAAGACCACCGGAAAGTTCGTGCGGGTAAGCCTTCAGCCTGTCCCGAGCGGCCGGTATTCCGACATCGTCGAGCGCGTGGAAGGCAATTTCGGTAGCTTCAGCGGCGGAAACATGTTGGTGCCGGCGTACCGATTCCTTTAACTGCGACCCAACGTTGCGCACCGGGTTGAGACCGGTCATCGGATCCTGGAAAACGATCCCGACGTCATTGCCGCGAACCTTTTGCAGTTCCGCCAAGGACAGATTGTCGATCCGCTTGCCCAAAAGCGTGATTGAGCCCTCAATAATTCTTCCCGGCAACGGAACAATGCCGAGAATGCTAAGCGCGATCATGGTTTTTCCGGAGCCGGATTCGCCAACGATCCCCAACGTTTCGCCCTGTCTCAATTCAAATGAAACACCATTAACCGCACGAAAGGGCGTGTTATTGGGGCGGGGAAATTCGACCACGAGATCGCGCACAGAAAGGATTGGAGTCCCGGCGGCATCGTTTGATGCCGTCGATTCTTTTTCCGCTACCATACTCATACTTCGACCGCCCTCGCGCGTTTCCGTGAAATTTCGGCAATCCCATCGCCGATCAAATTGAGCGAAATCACTGCGGAAACGATGGCGCCAGCCGGCACAAACATCATCCACGGTGCGTTGACCAAATACTGACGACTGTCGGCCAGCATGTTGCCCCAGGACGGCTCGTTTAGCGGTGCCCCAAGTCCCAGAAATGAAAGTGCACTTTCAAGTATCAGCATCACCGCGAACAGGAACGCAGCCATTACCAGAATCGTCGGCCGAATACCCGGCAACACGTGCACAAACAAGATCGACCATTGTGAAACGCCGAACAACTTGGCGGCTAATACATACTCACGCTGCAGCAGGGCGCGCCCTTCGGCATAAATCACCCGCGCGACAGCCGGCCAGGCGATAATGCCCAGGGTCAGTGTAATCGGCCAATAACCGCGACCGACGACCGCAACCATCACCAAAGCCAAAACTAGGAAAGGGAACGCGACGAAGGTCGAAATCGCCAGCAGCACGACGGTTCGAATCCAGTTTTGATACCAGGCGCCGGTCAGGCCGACCAACGTACCGATCACCGCCAGAATTAAAGTCGACATTCCGGCAATTCCGAGCGACCAGGGCAATCCGCCCATCACGCGAAACAGAAGATCGCGACCCAACTGATCGGTGCCAAAAACATGACCGCCCCACCCAGGAGGTTTCAACCGCGAGGTCAGTTCCCCATCCAGATAGCTGGATGGAATGATGAAAAGCTGGGTGAGCAGGCTCAAAACAATAATCGAAAAGATGATCAAGCCAATATTGAGCTGCATCGATTCCGACCAGATTCGCGGCATGCGAAACCCTGCCGATGCTTTAGGGACTGCGGCGTCGGTCATGCGCGTTGCCTCCGCAACCTTGGATCAATGAACAGGAATACGATGTCCGTGAGCGTTATAGCCGTGTAAACGAAAATCGCAATCATGAATACGGCGGCCTGCACGACCGGGAAATCAAGTGTCTGCACACTGACGACGAGAAGTCGTCCGAGGCCCGGCCAGGCAAAAATAACTTCGGTAATGATCGATCCTGAAAGCAGGAACGCAACTTGAATACCGATTAGCGCTGTCGCGCCCATCATCGCGTTCTTCAAGGCGTGCTTCCATAACAATGTATGGAAGCCGGCCCCGTTGGCGCGCGCCGTTCGAATGAAATCTTCCCGCATGGCTTCGGACACGTTCGCGGAGATCACGCGTATGACGTGCGGCGCCTGGAACGAGGCGAGGGTTATCGCCGGCATTATCCAACTTGCCGGTCCCTGGTTGCCAATAGAGGGTAGCCATCGAAGTTCAACGGCAAATATCTGAATTAGAATCAGACCTGTGATGTAACCTGGTATCCCCTGGGCGACAAAAATAAATGCCGACCCAGCTTTTCGCGTTCGTCGATCCGGTCTACTGCCTAGCCACGCCCCTAACGGTATAGAGACGATAAGGTTCGCCGAAAAAGCGATAAGGACCAGCGTGAAACTTGTCGGCAATCGTTCCCAAACAAGGCCCATCGCGTCCTGCGCGTTGGCCAGCGATTTTCCGAAATCGAGAACCGCGACTTTGCTCAAAAATACGCCGTACTGAACAATAAGCGGCTTATCGAGCCCGTATTGCTTGCGAATTAGCTCCAGCTGCTCTTCGTCGCCAGTCTCGCCAGCGAGCACTGCCGCCGGGTCGCCGGTCAGGCGCAGCAAGAAAAACAGGAGTGTCGAAATTGCAAAGAGCAGTACGAGTAGTTCAAAGAACCGTTTCCCCAATGTCCTGCTTAGGTTCGTAAGGACGGGAACCGTTTCCACGTCGCCCTGCGATATACTTGGAGTTTGCGTGCCCGGCTGCTCTACCGGCGCTGTCTCATTTTCGCTGCCCTTAACGACGTCCGTCACAACCAGTCCTGCTCCCTTTCCCGGTGCCGACCACGCGGAAGCGCACTCGCACCCCTAAGCTATCCCGTCGCGTGCTGCGACGGCCCAGAGGTCCATCACCGAGAGAAAAATCCGCCTCCCAGATAGATTTTGTGGTGCGCCTGCGTCCCCGCAAGCTCCGGCTTTTTGACGCCGGTTTACACCCCCGTATAGTCCGAACCGCCTAGGCGATCCGGGTCGCAGAATTAACTGGTCTCCAAAGCGCCGTCAAGCGTCCAGAGGGCAGTTAATTGATCGAAATACAGCGTATGTGCGGGTTACACACCGACGCCCTCAGATTAAGACGCTTCGCGTTCGATTAATTCCAATAATTCACCCATTGCACCTTTTAGGGTCGCTGAACGACGGCCGTGATAGGGCGCCTCAAAACGTTGGATTGGATCTGACAAAAAGTTCAGGCCCGGCACATCCAAGGTTTCGACCAGGACCGACATCATCGCGGTACCCGGCGGCAAGCACCCTTCATTGGTCGGACGCGGCACGGCTTGCGGCGGATAACGGTCGACTTCGATCAATGACCGCCCCTGAAGCGTAATGACGGTAAGGCCGTAATCGCCTTCGCGTGGTTTAAATCCAAACGCATCATCGAGCAGCTCGAGCTTGATGTCGGCAACCTCGCCCGGCTCAATTCCGTATTGCTTGTGATACCAATCCTGGACTTTTGACGGTCCGTCGGTAGCCAGCACGGCGATGAACATCCGATCGACAAAGCTATGGGGAACGGGAAGGTCGTAGTCCGGCAAAGGCCCCTGGAACATGGTGAGATAGAACACTTCACCGGCGAGGCCAACGACCTGCATCGCCCGAATTTCAGGAATCATTTCGAGGTCGGCGGCTGGACCAATAATCTTGAAGGGCGAATCTCTGAGCCGCTCCTGCACCGCATTAACGTCCTGAACGACCAGCTCTGAAGAGGCCCAGCCATATGAGGTCAGCGGTTTATAATCCGGGTGGATCTCGTTTTCGACGACCCGCAAAAGGACCTCTTTGCCTGATTCGGGGGCAAGCAAAATGACATTTCTTCCCGCCATCGCCGGGGTTCCCCAGGATTTTGCAAGATCGTCTGCGACGTCAAGCCGGTCTACAATGCGGTGCCCGAGCCAGTCGACGTAGGTCTTTGCGACCGCTTCAACATCTTGCGCCGATATTGTCGACGCGGCCCACGGACCAATAC
>JAPYRS010000212.1 GCA_029936875.1 Alphaproteobacteria bacterium
GATTCTGTCTTCGGGCATGGTGCCGCATCGGCATCGATTAATTCAGCCTAACGATGGAAATTTTCCTCTGCTATCTGTTCAAACAGAACTGCCGGCTAGGTTCCGGAGTTTCCTTTTTGAATGCCGAGGTGCGTGGGTGAAGCATGGCCGGTGACGGGGAGGATCTTGACGATGAAGATGGAGACGACATTGATGATGAAGATGGAGACGACATTGATGATGAAGAAATGCCCATGTTCAATGCTGAAATGATGGTAGAATCAGCTCGGTTCAGCGGGTACAAGGACGCTGCCATGGCACTGGGCGAGCTGATTGACAATTCCCTGCAAGCCGGGGCGACCAAAGTCGACGTATTGGTTTCCGAGAAGCAGAATCGAGTAGGCTCCAGAAGAGTTTGGCAAGCACATGAGATTGCAGTCCTAGACAATGGCTGCGGGATGGGGCCTAAGTTGCTTCAGAGGGCCCTGAGGTTCGGAGACGGAGAGCATCACAAGGAGAGAGATGGGATGGGTAAGTTCGGACTCGGTCTGCCTCAAGCTTCCATCTCACAGGCCAAGAGGATAGATGTGTGGTCGTGGACTGATGGAATCCGCTCTGCTAAGCACGCCTACATTGACATAGCCGACAAGAAGTGGAAGAAGAATGGCAACATTCTGCCCGCAGATGACCAGAAGATGCCGAAGAGATGGATCCAAGAGAGTGGTCGTATCAAGGGGAAAACCGGCACCTTGGTCGTCTGGTCTATCCTAGACCGACTCACCTGGACAAAGGCCAGCACGATATACACCAACTCCGATTTCTTGGTCGGAAGGATGTACAGGCACTGGATGACCACAGACAATAAGCATGGGAGGTCGAAGGCTAAGATCAGGCTTGTCTCATTTGATCACGATGGTAAAGAGGAAAGGGAAAAGTGGTGGTTCAAACCCAACGACCCGATGTACCTCCTGACAAAGTCTTCCGGGATGATTTCAACCACTAAGCGCAAGGTGAGATTTGACACTTGGGGGAAGTCCATTACGAAGACCTATCAGTTCGAAAACGAGGATGAAAAAGAAGTCGAGGAGAAAGTCAGAATTAGATTCACCATGGCCTCAAAGGACCTGCGTGAGCCGTTCAAAGGAACCGATGCAGGGTTTCTAGACTATGGGAAGCACGCCAAGAAGAATATCGGTGTATCGATTGTGCGCGCAGACCGAGAGCTTGAGCTCGATTCTAGGTTCGGCGTTTCCAAGGACCCTAGGAATCGGTGGTGGGGGGCTGAGATCTCATTTGGGCCCGGTATGGATGTCGTGTTCGGAGTCTCAAACAGCAAGCAGCACGCCGAGAACCTGTCGGGCGTTGCCAACAAGGATTGGGATGATTTCTCGGAGGGTAGTGAGACCTGGCTTCAGACCAAGGAGCGGCTCGAGGAGGAGGATTATCCACTGTTCTGCTGCCTCGATGTGGCCACTACGGTAACCAACAATATCAGCAAGATAATGACCACCATCGGCAAGGCGCGTACTTCCAGCAAGAGTGGTCCAAAGAGACATGCTGACTCTGCCGAGAGGAAGGGGACGGAAGCCACCAAGAAGCGCAAGGTGGAGACCGGCAAGGAGGGTGATTCTGACCCCGAGGAGGAACTGACCAAAGAACAGAGGATGAAGAAGTTGAGGAAGTTCCTCGAAGATATAGAGCTCGATAAGGGCAGTATCGAGGAAACTATTGGCGACATTCTGGATACCGGGCTGAAGTACTCCTTCGCGCACACGCACATGAATGACGACGCTTTCTTCTCTGTGGATGGAATAGCCGGCGCGATAGTTATCACACTCAACAGTGGCCACGCCGCGTACAACGAGCTCTTCGAAACCCTAGGGACCGACACTAAGGACAAGACTCCACAGGAGTTGAACCAATTGTTGTTGAAGGCCAACGCGGCCGTTCTGCTGATGCTTATTGCTTGGTCTAGATTGGAAGACGAAGCCCAGGGCAACTCCAAACTCCGCTACAAGGACACACGCAACGATTGGGGCAGGATTACTCGCGACTTCCTACTCTTCGGAAAGGATTGATCATGGCCCTATACTGGGACAGACTGTATGAGGTTCTCCACGAAGCACTGGATAGTGGAGAAGGCAGAGTAGTCATCGTCAGCCCCTATATCACCACTAGTTTACTTGCCTTGCCAACGGCCTCTGGCCTTTACGGCACGGAGGTGACAATACTGACCTCTTGGAAAGAAGGTAACCTGATCCAAGGGTCGTCATCGCTCGACCTTTACCCAGTGTGCCGGGACAACGACTGGGAGCTCAGGGTGCTCGACAACCTACACGCCAAGGTGTACGCGAGGATGCGGTCTGAGATGTGGGTTGGAAGTGCCAACCTGACAGCTAGCGGAATGGGGCAGTCTAGGAACCCCAACCGCGAGGTGCTGACCCGAGTGGATGCTGACGAATCCGACTGGGACGCCCTAGATGCGCTGATAGCGTCCGGCACGAGGGTCGATGACGAGTTGTACCAGGCCTACAGTGAGTGGCTCAAGCAGCAGCCAGAATTCAGTCCACCGGGCTTCGAGCCGTTCGTCGCACCTCAAAGAGAGTCGTTTCTCACACTCGATATTATGCCTCTGACTTTTACTCCGGTGGAGTTGCATGAAACCCTGAGTGCGCCGAGTTCAGCAAGCGAGCAGGAACTGACCGACGCTCGGCACGATTTGGGGACTTTCGGAGTGACTTACTCTGAGGACCTAGGCGAGTTCCTCAACTCGCTAAGGCCGCGGTTCTTCGCCAACCCCTTGGTCAGACACATGCTTGACCAAATCGGCGAGGAGTGGA
>JAPYRS010000059.1 GCA_029936875.1 Alphaproteobacteria bacterium
GTTGTGCCGGTTTTGGAAGGAGAAAACGCCGACCTCAAGACCCGCGACGTAAAGGGCGCGACCAATCCGGCAGACGCCGACGCGGGTACGATCCGGAAGGATGTCGCCGAATCAATCGAGGCGAATAGCGTGCATGGATCGGACTCGGTCGATACGGCGGCCGAAGAAATCAGCTTTTTCTTCAGCGATCTCGAAATCGTCGGCTAATTCGACCATTTGGTGACAAAATCCCGGTGTCGATTTATCACGCTGGTGATCTTCACGCGTCTTCAACAATAACTTTGCCGTCGCTGATCGTCACCTTTCCGTCGGCGATCAGGCGGAGCGCCTCTGGGTAAATTTTGTGTTCCTGCTCAAGGACGCGCGCGGCTAGCGATTCCTCGGTGTCGTCGTTGGTCACGCTAACCGCCGCCTGCAGAATGGTCGGGCCTGCGTCGACATCGGCACGGACAAAATGAACTGTGCATCCGGCCTGGGCGACGCCTGCTTCCAAAGCGCGGGCATGGGTATCGAGGCCCGGAAATGCCGGTAGCAGCGACGGATGGATGTTGATCAACCGGTCCTGCCACTTACTGACGAAGCCTTCGGTCAGGACCCGCATAAAACCGGCCAGTAGCACCAGTTCTGCCCCGGCTGCCTCTAATTCAAAGCTTACTGCGGCCTCGAAGCTTTCTCGGTCGGCAAATTCACGGTGGCTCACGGCCTTGATTGGGAGGCCTGCTGCCTTGGCCCGGTCGAGACCGGCAGCACCCGGTTTGTTCGAAAGCACGAGGCATATTTCAGCCGGGAAGGCGGGATCGGCACACGCGTCGATCAGCGCCTGCAGGTTTGATCCGTGACCGGAAATCAGGACCGCCGTCTTCAGTCGTGCCACGCTGTCTCCATATGGCGGATTTGGGTTCGGCCTTCCGGCCCTGCAGCAGTGATTTTGCCAATGCGATAGACGGTCTCGCCGTTACTGGTGAGGACCTGCTCGACCTCATCCACGGCTTCCGGGGCGACAATCGCCACCATGCCGATGCCGCAATTGAAGGTGCGGGCAAGTTCGAGGTCGGCGATTGATCCCGCGTCCGCCAGCCACCTGAATAATGGCGGCAATGGCCATGCGGTGGCATCAATTTCAGCGCCGAGGCCGTCCGGCAGGACCCGGGGAATATTCTCGATAAGCCCGCCACCGGTAATATGTGTGAAACCCTTGATTTTGCCTGTCCGCGCGGCCCTAAGGCAGCTTTTGACGTAAATCCGCGTCGCTGGCAGCAGGACGTCTTCAAGCGTGACGTCAGCATCAAACGGCGCCGGATCGCCGTATCCGAGGCCCGCGTCGCTGATCACCTTGCGAATCAGTGAAAACCCGTTCGAGTGGACACCGGTGGAAGTGAGGCCGAGCAAAACATCGCCCACGGTAATGTCGTCTGTTGGCAAAAGTGCGCTTCGTTCGACGGCGCCGACACAAAACCCAGCGAGATCGAATTCTCCCGGAGCGTAGAGCCCCGGCATTTCCGCCGTTTCGCCGCCGATCAGGGCGCATCCAGCCTCGACGCAACCGGTGGCGATGCCCTCGATAACGGCGGCTGTGGCATCCACATCGAGCGCGGACGTTGCGTAATAGTCGAGAAAGAACAGTGGTTCCGCGCCTTGCACGACAAGATCGTTCACGCACATGGCGACGAGATCAACGCCGACGGTATCGAACCGTCTGGTTTCCTGGGCCACCAGCAGTTTGGTCCCGACGCCGTCGGTACCTGCGACCAGAATGGGATCCTGAAACCCGGCCCTGGCAAGATCAAACAGCCCGCCAAAGCCGCCGATGCTGCCATCAGCGCCGGTCCTGCGCGTTTTCTTTGCGAATGGACCAATTCGGGCCACAAGGTCGTTGCCCGCATCGATATCGACACCGGCCGACTTATAGTCGCTCATTGCTCGTCACTCTTTGGCATTGATGGTCACTCTTTGGCCCAAGTGTCATGTTTCAATTGAGATCCCTAGCTACGACGGTGTAACCAAATATCTGGAATTGCGAAAGATTTCGGTGTCGTCCTGCGGTTGAAGGCCGTGGCGCGGATACGATAGACTCAGGGCTAGTGGCGCTGAGACATTACTCAATAAAAGGCGGTTTGCAATGGCGCTTGTCGCGACAAAGACCAGCCAGGGTGCGGTTTTCTCACGAGGAATATCCGTGGGATTATCCGGACTGCTGGCGGCCCTAATATTTGTGTCAGGCGTAAACAAAGCCGAGGCCGACGAGGGCAGCGACAAGCTGTTCACTGTGAGCGCTATTCCGATCGATGCGACGTCTCGATCGGCCGCGATCGCGCGCGATATTGCCGTTGCCGAGGGACAGGCAACGGCGCTCGAACGGGTCTGGATTAGGCTGGTTCTGCGGACGGACCGCGACCGCGTGCCGGAACTTGATAGCGACGCAATCGCCGCGCTTATTCAGAGTATATCATTCGAGAATGAACGAACATCTTCAGTACGTTACCTCGCAGACCTAACGGTTAACTTCAAGAAAAATGCGATCCGGAACGTGCTCGCCGATTTTGCCATTCCCTATGCCGAAACGCGCAGCAAAGTCCGGCTGGTGATCCCGGTTTATGAGGCTGCTGGCGCCCTCAACCTATGGGACGACCCCAATCCCTGGCGTGCCGCCTGGGAGGCGCGCGACATCGATGACGGCGGCCCGGTGCCACTTCTCCTGCCAAATGGTGATCTCGCTGATATCGCGATCATTTCAGCTATTCAGGTGGCGACTGGTGACGAAGACAGAATCGCAAAAATGGCGGAACGTTACCAAGTCAGCGACGTTTTGATTGCCGCAGCCCGCCTCGAAATTGATCTTGCCCGCAATATGCCGCGTGTTCACGTGACGCTGCGGGAAATTGGCCCGGCCGGCAATCGGCTCAGCATCCACAGCTTTGACGGGGTTGCCCGCGACAGGGTGCCGGAGTTGCTCGCCGTAGCGGTCGCCGAATCCGTTCGCCGTCACGAAGATGACTGGAAGCGGGACAACCTGCTGCAGTTTGACAGTCCGGTTCGCTTGAGCGCCCGCGTGCCGATCACCAGCCTTGGTGACTGGCTCGTAATTCGGAAGCGGCTTGAGGATAGTGCGGTGGTCCGCCGGGTCGAACTTGCCGTGCTTTCGACCACGGACGCGCAGGTTCGCCTCCATTACCTCGGCGAGCCGTCGCAACTGGCGCTCGATCTGGCGCAGCGCGACCTCCAGTTAATCGAAGAAGATGGATTTTGGACATTGCGTTTGGCCCCAACCGCTTCGAAGCCTTCAGAAAACCAAGGCGAATAAAATGATCTCCAACAAAAGAAGGACCGCATGACGGCGCGGCGGCAATTTCTCTACTGGGCGGCGGGCGCAATCGTTGTGGTCGCGCTGGTGGCACTGCTGAAAGGCGTATTGCTACCATTCGTGGCTGGTATTGCGGTCGCTTATTTCCTTGATCCGGCGGTAGACCGCGTCGAATCAATGGGGCTTCCGCGCTGGCTCGCGACCTCTCTCATTACGCTGGTCTTTTTTGCCATTGTCGTGGTTCTCGCTGTCCTTCTGGTGCCGATGATCCAGAGCCAGGTTTTGTCACTTATCCAGAACCTGCCGGGTTACGTCGAAAAGGCCCAATCCGTCATTGTCCCGCTGCTTGAACGAACCATGTCGCTGATTTCGGCAGACGGCGGTCAACAGCCGGGTGAGGCGGCGGCGTTGTTGGGTGAAAATGTCTCACAGGTTCTTGGCAATCTCGCCAAGCGGCTGGTTTCCAGTGGGCTTGCGCTCTTCAATCTGATTTCGCTGGTGTTCATCACGCCGATTGTGACGTTTTATCTTTTGCGCGACTGGGACAAGATTGTTGAGGCCGTCGATAATTTGCTGCCGCGCGCGCATGTCGGAACCATCCACGAGCAGGTTGGCCTTGTCGACGCAGCACTTGCCGGTTTCCTGCGGGGTCAGGCGCTGGTCTGCCTCATACTTGCGGTTCTCTACGGCATCGCTTTGTCGCTGGTCGGTCTCGAATTCGGACTGGTAATTGGAATTTTCACCGGCTTCATTGCCTTCGTGCCGTACGTCGGTTTTTTTCTTGGGTTTGCGGTGGCGCTTGTCTTTGCGGCGCTGCAGTTCGGTGGTGATTTCGGTTCCATCGGCATCGTCATCGGGATTTACGTTGTCCTGCAATTGGTTGAGACAATGGCGCTCACACCGCGTCTGGTCGGGGAACGCGTCGGGCTTCATCCGGTTTGGGTGATCTTCGCGTTACTGGCCGCAGGTGCGATGTTTGGATTTGTCGGCGTGCTGATCGCCGTGCCGGCAGCTGCCATCGTCGGTGTCCTGATCCGCTTTCTGGTCGGCCGTTATTCGGAAAGCGATCTGTTTCTGGGGCCGGATGGGACTGGCGGCCCCGATGTGCCGGGCGGTCCAGACGGTGAAGCGGCGCCGTGATGGGCGCGAAACAAATACCGTTCGATCTCGGTCACCGTGCCGCCCATGGACGGGAAGATTTTATGATCGCCGATTGCAATGCAGAAGCGGTCGCCTGGATCGATGGCTGGCGAGAATGGCCGGGGCAGGCGCTGATCCTGTATGGGCTGCCAGCCTCTGGGAAAACTCATCTGGTTCAGGTTTGGCGTGCAATGTCGGGCGCGCCGGCGATTTCTGCGACGGAACTCGCCGAACCCCGTCTCGGCGATGCCGCGCTGGCGATTGAGGACATGGACCGGGTTTCTGACGAACAATCTGTCCTGCATACGATTAATGCGCTTCGGGAAGGCGGCGGGCCGCTGTTATTGACCGGCCGCACACCGCCTTCGTTATGGAATATTTTGCTGCCGGATCTGCGTTCGCGGATGCTGGCGATTAACGCCTGCGCGATTGAGCTGCCTGACGATCAGTTGCTCGGTGCGGTCATGGTCAAGTTGTTTGTCGAACGCCAACTCCGGGTCCCTGAAGAAGTTATTCAATATCTTTTGCCGCGCATGGGGCGAAGTCTCGCTGCGGCACGCTCGTTGGTGACGGCCATCGATCGGCTGGCCTTGCAAACGAGCCGCAGCATTACAGTTCCACTCGCCCGTGAGGTTCTTACGGCGCAAGTGCCTGACAATTCTATTGACGACAGCGACAATAAATCTGCCGTACGTAATCACGGGTAACTGAACGCTCAAACATTTGGTTTGGTTTCGATTTTGATCTGCAAGATAGGAATTAGTGCGATGGCAAAGGGAATCTCAATCCTCCACATTACCGCTGCGGCCTTATTCATTTTCGCGGTCTTATCGTTTCCTGCCAACGCCGATCACCTTGCCAATGGCGTCAAGGGCCAATGGATTCCGCCGGAGGAAGATTCGAGACTTGAAGTTTACGATTGCGGCGACAACCGGATTTGCGGCCGCATCATTTGGTTGCGGGAACCGAACCAAGAAGACGGCACGCCAAAAGTCGATACCTTGAATCTAAACGAAGCCGAAAGGGGCCGTCCGGTGCTCGGCATGATTTTTCTGTCTGACTTCGTCCTCGACAGCAACAAACACAATCGCTGGAAAAGCGGAAAGATTTACAATCCTCGCAACGGAAGACTTTACAAAGCGACGATGACAATAAAAGGCGATGTTCTGAAAGTGAGGGGCTATGTCGGTGTGCCCCTCATCGGAGAGACCCAGGTTTGGACGCGGGTCCCGGCTGAATAGAAATCCTTGCCGCCGTTCTTAAATTGGCGCGACAACGCCTTCCAATTGGCAGGCGTCGAGATCGACGTCGGCCCACGCGGTGGTTTCACTCGAAATCTTCACCAGCGCAGCCGTCGGCAAACCCGCGAACGAGCGGCTCGCCTGTTCTGCACCGGGCCGATCAAGTAGGGCTCGAGTGATTTCCTCAAGGCCCGGGTTATGGGCAATCAGCAGCACCGAATTGACCTCTGCCGGACAGGTCTGGATCGCGTCTAACAATTGCGATGGGCCCGCCAAATAGAGCGCTTCAACAAATTGAACTTGCGGTGGGCCGGATGCGGGCGTGAGCGTTAGCGCTTGGACAATTTCGGCGAAAGTTTCCCGCACCCGAGTTGCTGTCGAACACAAAACCAAATCGAGGTGGATCTCCATGGCGCGCAGGTGTGCGGTTAACTTTGCACACTCGGCTATACCGTCGCTGTTGAGCGGCCGGTCACGATCTTCCAAATCAGCGCCCTGTGCCGCTCTCGCATGGCGGAGGAGATAAATTGTTTTCACCGGAGACTCATTCTGCATTTTGTCGAGCTGATCGACTGCTTAACCGCACGTCATTCCAGGTGTCGGAATTGTTGATCTGGTTGCCAAGAGTCATGGGGTTCTTTAATAGACCGGGTGTGGGCTTGAAACGGTGTCGAGCGATAACCATTACCCAATCATGGCCGATTTGCATATCAAAACAGACGCGAACAAAAGCAGCGGCGCGGCCTTAGCCAAGTCACCCGATCGATTTTTCAATCGGGAACTTTCCTGGCTTGCCTTTAACCAGCGTGTCATCGAAGAGGCGCAGAACCAGAATCATCCGCTTTTGGAACGGGTCCGGTTTCTGTCGATCTCTGCCACCAACCTTGATGAATTTTTTATGGTTCGGGTCGCCGGGCTTCGCGGCCAGGTGCGGGCCAAATTTGATGTGCCAAGCGATGACGGCCGAACGCCGGCGGAACAACTCACGGAAGTCTGGGCGAAGGCGCGGTCGCTGATTGCCGAGCAACAGATAATTTGGCGGGATCTCCGGCGCGAACTGGCGGGCGCGGGGGTCTTCGTTGTTGAGCCCAACGACTTGGATGATGATGACAGGGAATGGCTCGGCGAGCGGTTCCTTGAAGATATTTTCCCGGTTCTGACGCCGCTTGCCGTTGATGCTTCCCACCCGTTTCCGTTCATACCCAATCAGGGATTTGCGCTTGCGCTGCAACTGCGCCGGCATGCCGATGGCACAGTGATGAATGCGATTGTGCCGATGCCGCAGCAGATCGGCCGCTTCATTCGATTGCCGGGGCCGGATTTGCGGTTTCTGTCGCTCGAACATCTCATCGAAATATTCCTGCACCAACTTTTCCCCGGCTATGACCTGCTTGGCCGCGGCTGTTTCAGTATTCTTCGCGACAGTGATATCGAAGTCGAAGAAGAAGCGGAAGATCTTGTCCGTGTTTTCGAAACCGCCTTGAAACACCGCCGGCGCGGCAGCCTTGTGCGCCTGAAGGTCGATTCGAATATGCCGCAATCTCTGGTCGACCTTCTGATCGACGAGCTGGATACGGACGAAGACTCCGTCGTCGTCGTTGATCAATTGGTCGGCGTTTTTGATATTCACCAGATCATCACCAGCGAGCGTCGCGATCTTTTGTTTTCACCGTACAGGCCGCGGTTTCCGGAACGCATCCGCGAACATGCGGGTGACTGTTTCGCGGCGATCCGAGCCAAAGACATTGTTATTCACCATCCGTTCGAAAGTTTTGATGTCGTTGTGCAGTTTCTGCGGCAGGCGGCAGAAGACCCGGACGTTATTGCCATCAAACAGACGCTTTACCGGACTAGTGACGATTCGCCGATTGTTAAGGCGTTGATTGACGCTGCCGAATCAGGCAAGTCGGTGACGGCGCTGGTCGAACTAAAAGCGCGCTTCGATGAAGAGGCTAACATCAAATGGGCGCGCAACATGGAGCGCGCCGGTGTTCATGTTGTCTTTGGTTTTGTCGAGTTGAAAACACACGCGAAGGTGTCCCTCGTTGCCCGCCGCGAAGCGGGTTCGCTTCGAACTTACGTTCATTTTGGCACCGGTAATTATCACCCGGTCACCGCTGAAACCTATACCGACCTCTCGTTCTTCACGACCGATCCGGCGCTGTGCCGCGACGTTTCGCACATGTTCAACTTTTTAACCGGAAGTGCGGAAGCGAAATCGTTCGAGAAACTTTCGATTTCGCCGCATGGCATCCGCGAAACAATTCTCCAAAACATTGAAGCCGAAGCCGAACATGCGAAGGCCGGGCATCCGGCAGCGATCTGGGCAAAAATGAATTCACTCGTTGATGCCGATACGATTGATGCGCTTTACCGGGCGTCGGAGGCTGGCGTTTCGATCAATCTCGTCGTTCGCGGCATTTGTTGTTTACGCCCGGGCATCGTGGGCTTGTCCGAAAATATTCGCGTGAAAAGCATTGTCGGGCGTTTTCTCGAACATTCCCGGATCGTTTGTTTCGGCAACGGATTTGGTTTGCCGTCGCCTGAGGCCAAAGTTTACATGTCGACCGCCGACTGGATGCCGCGCAATTTTGACCGCCGCGTCGAAACATTGGTCGCGATAGAAAACCCGACGGTGCACCAACAGGTGCTGGATCAGATATTTATTGCCAACTTAAAAGACAATGCCCAGTCATGGTCGTTGCAAAGTGACGGCCAGTACCGGCGGCAATCAATTGATGGCGACGTGTTCAGCGCCCACGATTATTTCATGAACAATCCAAGCCTGTCGGGCCGGGGCAAAGCCCTTCAGGACGATTCGCTGCCGCGCCTCATTCTCGACAACGGATAGGCAACGGGCGATGGCCCATATTGAATCGCTTGTCACCGAAACGGATACGGCCAGCGACAGTCGTATCGCCATTATTGATATCGGGTCGAATTCGGTCCGGATGGTCGTATTTGAGCGGCTCGCGCGGGCGCCGCGCCTGGTCTTTGACGAAAAAGTATCCTGCAGCCTCGGCCAGGGCCTCGCGCAATTTGGTCGTCTCCATCCAGAGGGGCGGACGCGGGCGCTTCACACAATACGGCGGTTCTCAAGTCTGATTGGGGCGATGCGGGCGACGCTTTTGGGTGCAGTGGCCACCGCTGCTGTTCGGGACGCGAGCGACGGCGAGGAATTTGTTAAAGTGATTTTGGCCGAAACCGGAATTGCGGTGCAGATCCTGTCGGGCGCAGAAGAGGCGCGGATCGCCGGCCTCGGCGTTCAATCCGCCTTTCCGCGCGGCAATGGCGTGATGGGTGATCTCGGCGGTGGCAGCCTTGAATTGGTACGTCTCTCTGATCGGTCGCAGACGGAACTGGCGACGCTGCCGCTCGGACCGCTGCGATTTCAGGGCAGCGACCTCGATTCCAAATCTATAACCGGCGAAATTGATGCGGCTTTGCACGACACCGAATGGCTGCAAACGGTTCGCGGCGAGACCCTTTACGCTGTTGGCGGGGCGTGGCGGGCGCTTGCCCGCATCCACATGGCGCAAAATGAATATCCGCTGAAGATGATTCACGGCTACCGCGTCCCTCGCTTCGAGATGATCAACTTTGCGGCGATGATTGCGGGTCTCAGTAGCCGGTCGATCGCCGAAATACCGGGTGTTCCGAAAAAACGCGTGGCGTCGATGCCGGGTGCGGCGCGAGTCCTTGAAAGATTGATGCGGATGGCGGAGCCGGAGGACGTCGTCTTTTGTGCATACGGACTTCGTGAAGGTTTGGTTTTTGACGCCTTGCCGATGGAATGGCGGGACGGCGATCCGTTTCTTGCCGCGGCACGCGATTCAGCGGAGCGCGAAGGGCGGTATTCAATTAACGCCGATGAAATTACCAAATGGGCGCAGCCGCTATTCGACGACGAACATGCCGAACATGCGCGGCTTCGTTACGCCGCCTGTTTGCTCAGTAACATTTCATGGCGCGGCCATCCCGACTACAAGGCGGAAATGGGCATGGTCCGCATTCTTCACGCGCCGTTTGTTGGCATTGATCATCCTGGCCGGGCGTTCGTCTCGCTCGCCGTTGGGTCGCGTTATGGCGGTAGCACAGGGTCCAGCATCGCCAATGACGCGCAAAAACTGATGAGCGAAGATGCCGCCGAAGAAGCGCGCGCGTTTGGTTACGCAATCAATCTCGCGCACACGCTGTCGGGCGGAATGCCGAATGTAATCTCTGAGACAAAGTTGCGCGAGCGGGACGGGGCCATCGAATTGATCCTGCCGAAACGCCACGCGACCCTTGTCGGCGAGGCGGTCGAGGCCAGTCTCAAAGATTTGGGAAAAAGTCTCGGCAAAATGACCAGCCTGCTGATCGAATAGGCGCTGCTCGGCGGCGGTCGAGCGGAACGCTCGCCAGTCTCAATTCGTGCGGCCCTAGCCCTGCTCAATAAGTTTGACGTGGCCGTTTTCGATGGCGAGGCCAATTTTGCCATGTTTCAGGCCGAGCGCGATTTCACCAAATAATTCGCGGCGCCAACCCGCCATGGCGCGAACATCGGCATTGTCGTCGGCGGCAATCTGTTCGAGCTCATCAACATTGGCGACTAGGCGTTGCGCGACTTCGTGCTTTTCACATTGCATACGCAGCAATACGCGAAGCAGTTCGACGGTGGGGCCAATGCCGGACGGTCTGGGCTTTTTCGCGGCCACCTGCGGTCTTTGGTCGTCGGGCAGTGCTACGCCGCGTGCGATCGCCTCCAACAGCTGTGCGCCGCGCGACCCATGGGCGAGTTTCGCGCCGAGATTTCGCACCCGTGCGAGGCCTTCCGCTGTCTTCGGCGGATGCGATGAAATTTCCAACATGGCTTCATCGCGTAGGATTCGATTGCGCGGGACATCGCGGCTCTGCGCTTCGGTTTCACGCCAACCCGCGACTTCGCGCAGGATCGCGAGAAACCGAGGTTTCGCATTGCGTGTCTTGATGCGTTTCCAGGCAGATTCGGGGTGCGATTCGTAGGTCGATTGCGAGGTGAGGACGGCCATCTCTTCTTTCAGCCAGTCTTCGCGATTATTTTTTTGAAGCTTGGCGGCCAGCGCCTCATAGGCGGTGCGAAGGTGGGTTACGTCGTCGAGCGCGTATCGCACCTGCCGATCGCTGAGCGGGCGTCGCGACCAATCGGTAAACCGGGATGATTTATCGATTCGCGCGCCGGCGAGCTTCGCTGCCAAAGTCTCGTAACCAACCGAATCGCCGAACCCGCAGACCATGGCGGCGACCTGGGTATCGAACATTGGTGTCGGAATATTGCCGGTCTGGTGCCAGAAAATTTCGACGTCCTGACGCCCTGCATGGAAGACCTTGAGGACGTTTTCCGCCAGCATCAGGTCGTAAAGCGGCTGAAGATCAATACCATGAGCGAGGACATCGATGGCGACGGCGTGATCGGGTCCGCCCACCTGAACAAGGCAGAGCTTCGGCCAGAAGGTGCTTTCCCGCATAAATTCGGTATCCACCGTAATATAGGTGGCTTGTCGAAAGGCGGTGCAGGCTTCGGCCAATTCCTCCGACTCGGTGATCAATATCATTGGCGGACTCTATACACGAAGCAACTCAATCCGTCGCCCGCGAAAGATTGGCCAAGGGTCCGGTTGCCGGTCGGCGAGAAACTTGACAAGCCGGGGTCAAAATGCGTTTTTGCGCCGCATTCCTGTACCTGGCCGAGCCCGGCCCCAAAGTTGAGAGAACGGCCCCATGCACCGCTATCGTAGCCATACCTGCGGCGAACTGAAAATCGATGATGTCGATTCGACGGTTCGGATCTCAGGCTGGGTCCACCGCAAACGAGACCACGGCAATCTCCTGTTTGTTGATCTCAGGGATCACTACGGCATCACCCAATGCGTGATTGAAACCAGCGAGGCGCATTTCGCGGCGCTTGAAGGCGCGCGACCGGAATCAGTCCTGACCATTACCGGCCGTGTTGTTCGCCGCACGGAAGATACGATCAACCCGGCTTTGCCGACCGGCGAAGTTGAAATTCGCATCGACGATCTGGAAATTCAGTCGATCGCAGCCGAACTTCCGCTGCAGGTGTTCGGTGATCAGGTTTACCCGGAAGAAACGCGGCTTCGTTATCGCTTTCTCGATTTGCGCCGCGAAAAAATGCACCAGAACATCATGCTGCGTTCCGCAGTAATCAACAGCATCCGCCGCCGCATGGTCGATCAGGGATTTTTTGAATTTCAAACGCCGATCCTGACGGCGAGCTCGCCGGAGGGCGCACGCGATTTTCTCGTGCCGAGCCGGCTTCACCCGGGGACATTCTATGCACTGCCGCAGGCACCGCAGCAGTTCAAACAATTGGCGATGATCGGCGGCTTTGATCGCTACTTCCAGATCGCGCCCTGTTTCCGCGATGAGGACGCGCGTGCGGATAGGTCTTCGGAGTTTTACCAACTCGATATCGAAATGTCGTTTGTCGAACAGGAAGATGTTTTTCAGGCGGTGGAGCCAGTGCTCGCCGGTATCTTCTCGGAATTTTCAGACCGCAAAGTGGACGATCTGTTCCCGCGAATTGCCTATGCGGACGCCCTGCTCAAATACGGGACCGACAAACCGGATCTCAGAAATCCCATTGTTATCAGTGATATAACCGAAGCTTTCGCGGGTTCAGGATTTTCGATCTTTGCCAAAGCGATCGAAAAAGGTGCCGTCGTTCGGGCGATTCCGGCGCCGGGTGCGAACGGGTGGCCACGCAGTTTCTTCGACAAAATGAATGACTGGGCGCGAAGCGAAGGTGCGGCCGGTCTCGGTTACATCAAATTTGCCGACGGCGAGGGCAGCGGCCCGATCGCCAAAAACCTTGATGCCGATCGCCAAAAAATGATTCGCGAACTAGCCGGTGTCGGCGACGGTGACGCCGTGTTTTTCGCCTGCGACAAGGCCGCGGGCGCGGCGAACCTCGCGGGACTTGCGCGCACGAAGCTCGGTGACGATCTCGAAATCCTCGAAGCGGATGTCTTTCGCTTTTGCTGGATTACCGATTTTCCGATGTTCGAGTTCGATGAGACGGAAAAGAAACTCGACTTCAGTCACAATCCGTTTTCAATGCCGCAAGGCGGGCTTGGAGCGCTCAACACAAAAGACCCCCTCGAGATTGTCAGCTTTCAGTACGATATCGTTTGCAACGGCATTGAGCTTTCAAGCGGCGCCATTCGGAACCACCTGCCGGAAATTATGTACCGCGCTTTTGAAATTGCTGGTTATTCGCAGGCGCAAGTCGAATCGGATTTCAGTGGCATGCTGAATGCACTTCAATACGGCGCGCCACCGCATGGTGGCATTGCGCCCGGCATAGACCGGATCGTGATGTTGCTGGCGGATGAGCCAAATATTCGAGAAGTCATCATGTTCCCGATGAACCAGCGTGCAGAAGATCTAATGATGGGCGCGCCGGCGGAAGTGACGCCGCGTCACCTGCGGGAACTGCATCTGCGATTAATCCCGCCGGAAAAAAAGCCGGGCGAATCCGGCGAAAAAACCTAGAGCCCGGAAGCAAGCCTGGGCGGGCACCTCAAATCGGGCGAAATCCCGGCACTGAAATCATTCGAATTACTTTGGCGTTGCTTTTGGGGGTGCAGCCTTTGCCGGCGCTGCCTTTGCCGGTGCCGCTTTGGCAGGCGTCGCGGTTTGGGCGCCGAGTTTCTCGGTCGCCTCCCGCAGCCGTTCCGCCAGGATTATCGAGAGGTTGAACATCACTTTGATCATGATGGGCTGCATCGAGATCATCGCCTTCTTGAGCACCTCCTGCGTCAGAATTAGAACTTCGACGTCATTTTGTGCAACCACGTCCGCAGTTCTCGGAACTTCCGTGATCAGTGCGGTCTCCCCGAAGATCGTGCCCGAACCCAATTCCGCGATGACGTTGCCACCGCTCCGAACCTCCACGCTGCCCTCGAGAATCACAAACATCTCGCGACCGACCTGACCCGCCTAGACAATCTGATCACCCTCCTTGCACCGGAGCGTCGACCGGCACGAAGAAATTACCGCGCGTCGGCGTATTCGAGTCCCTTTAGCAGAGGGATTCGCTCGAGTGGCGTCTGTTGAAGTTTTTCGGTCAGATGCTCCCAGAATTTATCCTCGTCCATGGTGTGGTCGCCGAACGATCCTGCAAACTCAGGAAACGCGCGATCAAACCATTGGCTTGTATCAGCGGTATTGAGAAATTCTCCGGCAAGGCGGCCGAATGGCGAACGGGTATCGCGCAGGTATTGCTCGTCTTCTGTCACCAGGCAAAGCGGCACGTTATAAACGCCGTCTTCGTCCTCGAAATTTGGACCAAAGCGCCGGTATCCCAAAACCTCGTACATGCCGACCATCGACGGCGGGCAGGCGGCAAAATCGAACCGGCTGCCATTGTTGCGGACAATCTTGTAAGCGGCGCCAAGAAGGACGGCAGCCATTTGGCTCTGTTGCGGGGACCCAACCATGACCAGCCGCGAGGTCATGGAAAGCGCGTTCCTTCCGTACTCGGCAAATTTTTCGAACTGAAATCGGGCAACATCTTGTTTGGAAAATGGGCTGGTGCTGGCAGAGTTCACGCGAACCGCGGCGACGATGCTGCCATTGGCCATCAAAAATAAATGAAATGCCGAGTCGTCGAGTTCGTCCTTGATCATTTTCGAATCGTGATCGGCGTAGATGGAAGAACCGCCGTTTCGATCAATTTGCGTCCGGTAGCGGAACGAATAAACGCGTTCCCGCTCAGGCTCGGTCTGCGGAGAATGAATCGAAATCTTCGGCTTGGCTTTGGGCGGGTTCGCCATTTATTCTTCCGACGCCGAACTGCGCCAGCCTCTCCAACTTCACGATGTGATGGGCCTAAAGGTAGGTCACAGACAATCGCCTGTAAATTCCCACTCCGGTGGAGAACATTTCATTTGGCCCGATAATATTCAGTAAACAAGCGCGATTTCGACAAAAAATGGGCGTGCCCGCAGACACGCCCATTCGTTACATTTGATTTTTCAGCGACTTAGTTCGTCAGGGTCCAAGGACGAGCACGCATGAGAAAATCAAGAACAGCCACTGGTTGAACCGCAGGTATCGCACTTCATGCAGGTTCCGTTTCTCACCAGTGTAAAGTTGCCGCATTCAGAACAGGCATCACCTTCGTAGCCTTTAATGCGGGCCTCGCGAATGTATTCGAGATTTGGATCGGCAGCGGTCGCCACTGCCGCTTCGACCCGAACGGCGGCCTGTGCAATGCCGACGGCAGCTTGCGGTGCCATCGGTTGGATTGCTGCCCCTGATGCCGCTGCCATCGTTTGTGTGGCCAACGCGGCAGAATTGTCACTTCCGCCGTTCACGACATAGAGGTTGGAGCGCATGTAGCCGGTACTGGCCAGTCCCGAAGCGACATAATTCGATGACGGGCGAACCTCTCCATTGCTGGCACCGTTGCCTTTATCGGACCCAAGACTGTCGTGGCGAAGGTCGTCAGGTTCGACATGGGCGAGATCGTTACGCCCCTGATAGGAAATTGCCAGTTCCCGGAATACATAATCGAGCAGGGACGTTGCCATCTTGATGGCCTCGTTACCTTCGACCATGCCTTGTGGCTCGAACCGGGTGAATGTGTAGGCATCAACAAATTCATCAAGAGGAACGCCGTATTGCAGACCGATTGAAATCGCGATCGCAAAATTATTCATCAGGCTGCGGAAGGCGGCGCCTTCTTTGTGCATGTCGATAAAGATTTCACCGAGTTCACCATCGTCATATTCACCGGTGCGGAGATAAACCTTGTGGCCGCCGACGGAGGCCTTCTGGGTGTAACCC
>JAPYRS010000060.1 GCA_029936875.1 Alphaproteobacteria bacterium
GCTTTAGGGGCGGTGGAAAAACTAGGACCTCTCGCCTGCGACCTTCATGTAATCGTCGAGGGTGCGGCCGGGGGTGTCTTCAATTAAATGGTCTGTTTGGGTCAAGTGTTCGATGCGGTCGATGCGGAAGGTTCGAAAGTCATTTCGGAGTTCGCACCAAGCGGCAAGCGACCAGATTGTGCCCCAATAAAAGAGGCCAAGCGGATGAACTGTCCGCTCTGAAGGCTCCCCGTTCAGTCTTGTGTATTCGAAATTGATTTTGTGCCGTGCCTGAATTGCCGCCCGTAACGGGGCAAGGTTTTCGGATAGCGCACGAGTGGATTCCACGCGAAGCGCAAACAGGGCACCTTCGGCGAGGTGCGGGCGAAGATCGTCCGGCAACACCGATTCGATCTTGATCAGCGCGCGGCTCGCCGCGTGGGCAAGATCCTCATTCGCCCAACTTTGAACAATGCGGGCGCCGATAAGTAGGGCTTCAATTTCGTCGCGATCAAACATGAGCGGTGGTAGATCGAACTCCCGATCGAGGCGGTATCCGACGCCCGCCTCCCCGTCGATGGGCACGCCTGCCGTCATCAGGTCCGCTGTATCGCGGTAGACCGTCCGCACCGACACCTCGAGCGCACCGGCGATCTGCTGCGCAGTCATGAAGCGTCGGGATTGCAATAACTGCACTATTTCGAACAGGCGGTCGGCGCGACGCATGACGCTTATCCCGTGTTAGCGCGGGCCCAATGCCTGCCGCGCGGCTGGATGCGTTGACCCAATGACGTGTCCCGCCATTGAAGGGCTTCGCACCCGCCGCATCAAGCCTCGAATAGGTATAGGGGCGGAAAATCCACGGTCCCGGGGATTTCATTTTTCATCATCCCACCGCCAGTGCCTTCGCCCGGCGAAATATTGGTGTAGGCGCTGCCGCCCTTTTCCATTTCCTGATAGTCCCAGTCGCATAATCCGCCATAAAACTTGCGGGCCGCCTTGGGATCGTTGGAGTGGAGTTCGATGTGTACAAACGGGTTTGACATTATTCTCTCCTGAAATGAGGCGCGGGATTTAGGCGCCGTCTTTGTCTGAAGAGACCTTACTCCCCACCTCCTGACAGCATTCTGTCAGGAGACTTTCGCTTCGCCACGAATAATTGTGGGCATCCGTTGAGAAATCCCAATAGGCATCCTGCCAAAAACCCGTGTACGCTAACGCCATGACAATATTGAATGCGCAATCGAAGACCTTTGAAATTCATGTCCCTGTCGTCGTTGTGGGCGCCGGTGCGACCGGCCTGACGGCGGCGTTGGCAGCGCGGGACGGCGGCGCTGACGTGCTGCTGCTCGAACGGGATTCGCGGCCGATGGGTTCGACTTCGATGAGCCAGGGAAATATCGCCGCCGCTGGCACTAAATCGCAGCGTGAAAACGGCGTGGAAGATTCAGGCGAACGTTTTGCCGCCGATATTGTCGCCTTGACCCGCGGCGAAACCGATGCCGGTCTCGCCCGTGCCTATGCCGATGCGTCCGGCCCGACGGTCGATTGGCTGGTCGAGAAGCACGATATCCCGCTTAGCCTCGATACCGATTGGGGCGCGATGCTTGGCCATAGCGTCATGCGCATTCACGCGACGCCGACTCGCACCGGTCTTGAGTTGATGACGTGTCTGACCAACGCGATTTCGGCAGCCGGCGTTGATCTGATTACCGACGCCCATGTTGTTGACGTTTATGCGGAAAAAGACGGCACCGTTCGCGGTATTAAGTTCGAGCGTCCTGACGGCAGTTTTGAAGACGTTGGTTGTGACGCGCTGATCCTCGCCACCTGTGGATTTGGCGGCAATCGCAGCATGGTCGAAAAATTTATCCCGGAAATGGCAGAGGCGCTTTACCACGGCCACGAAGGCAACGAAGGCGAAGGCATTCAGTGGGGCATGAAATTGGGCGCCGCAACCGCCGACATGACAGCCTTTCAAGGCCTTGGCGCGCTGGCCGAACCGAGCCGCGTTCTTGTCCACTACGCAATCGTTTTACAGGGCGGCATCATCGTCAATTCAAAGGGCGAGCGCTTTACCGACGAGAGCATCGATATCAGTGGCATGGGCCGGAAAGTGACCGCGCAGGACGACCACATCGCCTGGTTCATCTACGACAAAGAACGGCACGACTTCGTCACCAAATATGTCGAATACCAGGAGACGATGGAAGTTGGCGCGGTGCGGGAAGCCGGATCGCTGAAGGAACTCGCCGAGATTGCGAAAATTCCGGCCGACGTTCTGGAAGCGACCGTTGATGATTGTTACGCCATGCACCGCGGCGAAAAAGAAGACTCGCACGGGCGTGACTTTCCATCGGTGCCGATTTTGTCGGGGCCGCCGTGGTACGGCGTTCGCGTTTGCGGCGCGCTATTCCACACCCAAGGCGGGCTGGTGATCGATAAAAACGCGCAAGTGTGCCGGGAAGACGGCACGCGGCTACCGAATTTGTTTGCCGGTGGCGGCACCGCCCGAAGCACCTCCGGTCCCAGCGACTGGGGCTACATCCCGGCGGCCGGTTTATTCACAGCCGTTACGCAAGGCCGCCTCGCCGGCATGGCGGCAGCGGAATTGGTTCAATCCGGAAAAAAAGCGGCGGCGGAATAGACACCCGCCACCGCCAGAAAATTTTCTCTAGGTTTTGGGTGGTTTCGGTGTGACCGGTTCGGTGTCGCCGCCGCTTTCGACCCAGGCCTTGTAGCCACCGCCCAAGTGGGCCACGTTCGTCAGACCCATGTCCTGAACGGTTTTTGTCGCGAGCGCCGAGCGCCAACCGACCTGACAATAGAAGACCAGCTTCTTGCCCGACGAAAATACCTCGCGGTGATAGGGGCTGGCCGGATCGACCCAAAATTCGAGCATGCCGCGCGGTGCGTGCACCGCATTACTGATCTTTCCCTCGCGGTAAAGTTCTCGAATGTCGCGAAGATCGACCAGTACCAGGTCGTCGCCCGATTCTGCCTCGACCTGCGCGACGGTCATCGTTTCGACCTGATCGTCGGCCTCGGCGACGAGACTTTCCACAGTTTTGATCAATGAACAATTCCTTTTGTCGCTGGGCTTGGTGATAGCCAACGAGATAGGTGGATTGAAAGTCGATATTTTGCAGGATGGAGATTAGCGCAGCTGACGCGGCACCGGGATGAAATTATTGATCGGTCGTCCCGGTCCGGAGCACGGTCACGTTGGACAGCAAGCTATGAAGCGCATCCACGTCAGACGGAAATAGCCGCGCCGCCGGCATAATGACATGCACGGTCGTACCAACACCCAGCTCACTTTCAATTTCGACCTCACCACCGTGCAGTTCGGTGAACGACTTCACCAGCGGAAGACCAAGGCCGGTTCCTTCGTAGCGACGGCTGGCGGTCCCTTCAATTTGGCCAAACGTGGAGAGCGCCTTGACGATGTCTTTGCGCGCGATGCCGATGCCCGTGTCGGCAACGTAAAAATCAAGATCCCCGTCCGACCGTACCGTTGCACCGACACTGATGGTGCCACCCGGCTCAGTGAATTTGACGGCGTTCGACAACAGATTGATCATGATTTTCTTTAGAATTCGCTTGTCGGCGCGAAGGTGCGGAATGTCCGGTTCAAACGAATAGTTGATGGTCAGCTCACCTTCTTCCGCCCGGCCACGGACAAGCCGCCCGGATCGCTGCGCGAGTTCGGCGATATCAATTCTTTCTTCGTTCAAATCGATTCGGCCCGCTTCGACCTTTGACAGGTCGAGAATGTCATTGATGACCGATAGAAGGTGTATTCCGGAGCTTCTGATGTCTCGCAGATATTCAGATTGCTTTTCGTTGACCTCGCCAGCATGCCCCGATGCCATCAGCTCTGAAAATCCGATTATCGCATTGAGGGGCGTCCGCAATTCATGACTCATCGTGGCAAGAAACTCGGACTTCGCCCGGCTTGCCAATTCCGCTGATTCCTTGGCTTCGCGCATCGCCTCCTGCGCCTCTCGTTGAACGGAGACGTTGCGCGCGTTGATGACCAAATCCCCGCTCCCGGTCGGTTGATCCATTTTGCGAGCGAAGAATTCGATATACCGCCAGTTTTCATCGATGGACCGAAGACGCAGCACCACTGATTTGCTCAATCGCCCATTTTTCCGGCCTTTGGAAAACGCGACACTGGCGAGCCGCTGATCATCGGGGTGAACAAAGTCGAAGACATTGCGGCCCATGACATCGTCAACCTCATGACCAAGAACCTGCCGAATTGATGGGCTTTGAAATGTTATTCGCCCTTCTCCATCCAGCACCTTAATCATGTCCGGTGCATTTTCGATCACGGAGCGCAGCATCTCTTCACTTTCCCGAAGCTGCTGCTCTTTTCGTTTTAGGTCGGTGATATCGGTTCGGATACCGACAAACCCACCATCGCGAACTGGGTTATTGCGATACAAAATCCAGCGGCCATCAGAGGTTTCCCGTTCCAAAACCGTTGGCGTGTCGATCTCTGTTGAAAGGACCTCCGCTCTCCACTGCTCCACATTTTCCTGATCATTGGACAGATACAGATCCGCGTGCGCGTCAAAAACTTCCTTAAATGAGACGCCCGGTCGAATTATGTGACTGGTCTCGGGAAACATCGTCCGGTAGGTCTTGTTGGCGTGAACCAACTTGTGGTCCGCGTCATAGAGGACGAACCCGTCCTGTAGCGTCTCGATCGCAACATTGAGTTGCTCGCGTGCAGCCGTCACTTGATCCTCGGCCTGCACGGCGGCGGTAATATCGGCGCCGGTACCCCGGTACCCGGCAAGTCTACCGCGACGATCAAACACCGGCCGTCCCGATAATTGAATAAAGTGAACGCCAACTTCAGCGCTACTGACTTTAAAGTTGAGATTACGAAACGGAAGACGTTGATCCGTTGCAATCTCATATACAAGGAACACGCCCTCGTTGCCCTCACGCGGCAAAAATTCTTCTCGCCGTTTCCCAACGACCTCGTGAAGGAAACTGGGCAGCGCCTGCCGCGCCCTGCCGCCGGTGACATACGTCATCCGAAGGTCTGCATCCGTTTCCCAGAGCTAGTCCGATGATGTTTCAGCGAAATCACGGAACTGACCTTCACTGCGGCTGAGCGCTTCGACCGCCGCTTCACGGCGGACGTTTTCACGCACAATGAGACGGCCAATAATAATGACGATAAGGACGGCAAGTAATGTCGCGAGCGCCGCATAGGCAAGCGGCACGATGTTTTGGTCACGCCACCGGGAAAAAATGTAGCCGCGTGGATAACCGATTGCCATGACCAACGGGAAATTTTCGAGGCTCCGCCAAGCCGTCAACGCTCCCGTCTCGTCAGGGAGCCGTGCCAGATCTCGCGGCACACCGCGCGGCAAATAATTTTCGGCGATTGCGGTGTCGACCGAACGGCCGCCTTCAGTCCCGGCCCTAATGCGGGGACCGACCGGCCATTCCATCCATATCTTGCCATCACCGCGGCTCAAAAGAATCCGCGAACCGTTTGGCATGTTGATTCGATCCCACCAGGAAAGTATCGGCTCGATTGCGAACACCGCGCCAACTGCACGCCGTGGTGTTTCCCCGATCTGAGACGATGAATAGACAAGCGCTGCGTACCAGGTCCCGGCGATCGAAAATGGTTGAGTAAGAACCAGTGCGCCGGTTTTCATCCAATCTTGAATGGCCGTAACGAATATTTCGTCGGGGAGGAGAACACCGGACCCGGCAATCAGCTTTTGGCCACCTTCCAATCTGCGCACGACCACTGAGGCGATGTCCGGGCTGGAACGGGCAACAAATTGAAGGTGGGTAATGTCCTCTTCGTCGACAATAATTCTTGCCGCTTCTGCTTTGATGAGCGCGGTTATGTCATCCAGAAAATTTTCCAGCGGCACAACTGACATCGCTGATATCGAGACAAGCGTCGACCGTGCTTCCCGTTCGACGCCAGCAAGCGTACGCCAACTCCAATACCCCAACGCGGTAATGGAGAAGGCAACTATAAAAATCCCGAGAAACAAAATGTGCCGGCGGAACCCGACTATGGGCCGCAAATCGGCACGAAATTCTGAGTCTATGCTCAATATATCCAACTGACTTCTGCGGTTGGCATCCACGCCAAAAGCTCGATGCCCAAGACGATTCGCTTGCCGCAAATCGCGTCCAACACCAGTGTCACGTTCTATGACACTTGGCAGGAATGCCTTGTGACGAAGTTTCCGGCAAATAGGTAAAGGCAACCTTACCGACTGCGATCTCACGAAAATTTGGCCTGCCGTGCCCCAATTTGGATTGCGGCTGATCTGCGGCTGCAAATAATTCAGGGACAAAAATTGCGACGCTCGGCGTGGTATGCTACCTCCACTCGGCAATCAGAAAGCGCAATCAGTCGAAGCGGATACGCGGATACTGGGCCGAATTATCGTTAACAAGAGGTTTCACGGCGTGACAATGGAAATCAAAAACGGGTTTGTCGATTCGATTGGAAACACCCCGATGATCAGGTTGGACCGGTTGTCGGAAATGACCGGGTGCGAAATTCTGGGGAAGGCGGAATTCCTGAATCCGGGCGGATCGGTCAAGGATCGCGCTGCTTTGTACATAATCAAAGATGCGCTGGAACGGGGCCTGCTGAAAAAAGGCGGTACGGTCGTCGAAGGGACCGCCGGGAATACCGGTATTGGCTTGGCCCTGGTCGGAAATTCGATGGGCTTCAAGAGTGTCATCGTCATCCCCGATACCCAGAGCCAGGAAAAGATCGACATGCTGCGCCTCTGCGGCGCGGACGTACGCACCGTACCCGCTGTCCCCTATTCGGACGAAAATAACTACGTCAAAATTTCCGGGCGAATTGCCGAGGAAATTAATGATCGCGATGACGCCGGCGCAATTTGGGCCAATCAGTTCGACAACATTGCCAACCGCCGCGCCCACTATGAAACACCCGGCCCGGAAAGTTGGGAACAGACCGGGGGCAAGATTGACGGCTTTGTTTGCGCCGTCGGCACCGGCGGTTCAATCGCCGGTATCGGCAGCTTCTTGAAAGAAAAGAAGAGAGATACCCGCATCGTGCTCGCTGATCCGGGCGGGGCCGCGCTCTATTCCTTTTACAAACACGGCGAGTTGAAAGCCGAAGGCACCTCGATCACCGAAGGCATCGGTCAGGGCCGGATCACCAAGAATCTCGAAGGCGCGCCCGTCGATGACGCCTATCGCATCCTCGACGACGAGGCACTGCAGGTCGTGTTCGACATGATTGAATTTGATGGATTGGTCCTTGGTGGCTCGAGCGGCATAAACGTGGCGGCGGCAATTCGCCTCGCCAAGGACCTCGGACCGGGTCACACAATTGTCACGCTACTTTGTGATTACGGCACACGCTACCAGAGCAAAATGTTCAACCCCGTATTTCTTCGCGAAAAAGGGCTGCCGGTTCCGCGCTGGTTGGCGTGACGCAAATGGGGCTGGCGTGACGCATATGGAGTTGGCATGAAGCAGGTGAGGTTGGCGTGACGGTTAGGGAGTTCGCATAACGATGTCGAGCGAAACGCTTTTCAGCAACGATGCCTATCTCCGGACATTTGACGCTGTTGTCACCGGCGCGGGTGATGGTTATCTCATCCTCGACCAAACCGCGTTTTATCCGGCTGGGGGCGGCCAGCCGGGAGACAGCGGTCAGATCACATATGACGAGGGTTCAAAAAATCTCGTCGATACCCGGAAAGGAGAGATCCCAAACGAGATCCGGCACATCGTCGAAAACGGTGCGGCCCTGCCTGCCGTCGGCACAAGGGTAGTAGGTCATATCGATTGGGATCGCCGCTTTCGCCTGATGCGAATGCACACCGCCCTTCATCTTTTGTCCGCCGTCGTCCCCTTCCCTGTTACCGGTGGCCAAGTCGGCTATCAAAAGGGACGCCTCGATTTTGATATTCCGGAAGCAATCCTCGATAAGGAAGTCATCACCGCTGACTTAAACGCGTTGGTCGACGCCGATCATCCCGTGACATCGGAATGGATTACCGACGAAGAACTGGCGGCGCAGCCGGAACTTGTAAAAACCATGAGCGTCAAACCGCCAAGCGGCATGGGGCGCGTCCGGTTGCTGCGCATTGGAACCGACGTCGATCTTCAGCCCTGCGGCGGAACCCACGTTCTCCGCACCGGTGAGATCGGCGCGCTGCGGGTGCGGAAGATCGAGAAAAAGGGCCGCCAGAACCGCCGCGTCTCGATTGAGTTCGCTTAACTGCATCTCGTTACTCAAGCGGACGAATTCGCTTTGAATGAAAGATATTGAAATGCCTGATAACGATTTAACCGCGCTTGTTAGCGCTGAATGGCTAAAGGAAAATATCGGCCGCGACGACGTTGCAGTCCTTGATGCGTCCTGGTATTTGCCGGCGCAGAACCGCGACCCCATCGCGGAATTTGCGGAAGGCCATATTCCGGGCGCACAGTTCTTTCATATCGATCAGATCGCCGACAAAAATACAGAACTGCCGCACATGATTCCGTCGACCGAAGATTTTGCCGAGGCGGTGGGCGGCCTTGGCATCGGTAACGATCATCAGGTCATCGTCTATGACGGCATGGGATTGCAGTCGGCGGCGCGGGCCTGGTGGATGTTCAAAGTATTTGGTCACCAAAGAGTCGCGGTTCTCGACGGCGGACTGCCGGCGTGGAAAGAAAGTGGCGGCAAAACTGAAGCCGCCGCCGCGCCACCCACGCCTGCGGCATTTGAAGCGACACTCCGCCCGGAAATCGTACATTCACTTGATCAAATCAATGGCGCGCTCGGTCAGAATACGATGCAGGTTCTCGATGCCCGCGGCGCCGGACGGTTCGATGGCTCTGAACCGGAGCCTCGTGCCGGCACCCGGTCGGGGCATATTCCGGGCAGTCTCTCCCTCCCCTTCACCACGCTGCTGGAGCCGGGGACGATGAAAATGAAACCGCTGGCGGAATTAAAATCAGCCATTGATGCGGCCGGCATCAAAAAGGGCACGCCAATCGTCACGACATGTGGCTCCGGCATTACCGCATGCATCCTCTCGCTCAGCCTGCAATTGGTCGGGCGCACTGATGTTGCGGTTTATGACGGTTCGTGGACCGAATGGGGCCGCCGCGAAGACGTGCCCATCGAGGTTTAGGCGTACAGAATATTATCCCGGTCCAAATTGGTGCCGCCCCTTAGCGCCCACTGGTATCCCACTCGCGCCCACTGGCGCCCAAAGTCGCGCAATGCCATTATGCGCGCCGAATTCAGCGGAGCACCGGCTCTGCCTCCCTCAGTCAAAATGGTTCCATGAAAGAAGACACAAAAATCGTCAAAGCCGGGCGAAATCCCGATGAATATGGCGGTGCCGTCAATCCGCCCGTTTATCACGTCTCGACAGTCCTGTTTGATTCGCTCGAGGATTTTGAAGCGCGCCGCACCGGCAAAATCGACAAGATGGTTTATGGACGTTGGGGGACGCCGACCAGCCAGGCATTCGAGCGAGCCGTCGCCGAAGTTGAAGGTGGTTTCGACGCAGTTGCCTATCCGTCCGGGCTCGCCGCCATCGCTGGTGCGTTAATGGCGTTTGTGAAATCGGGCGACCATATCCTGATGACCGATTCGACCTACTCGCCATCGCGCCGCGTCTGCGACAATTTCCTGACACGTTGGGGTGTCGAGACGACCTATTACGATCCCCTGATCGGCGGCAACATTGGATCCTTGATCCAGCCGAATACGCGGATTGTGTTTACCGAGGCACCGGGATCACTAACGTTCGAGGTGCAGGACATTCCGGCAATTGCCGCCGTCGCCCACGAGCACGACGCGGTTGTGATGATGGACAACACCTGGGCTTCGCCGCTTTTCTATAAGCCATTTGAGCGCGGCGTCGATATTTCGATTCAGGCGGCGACCAAATATATCGTCGGTCATTCGGATGCGATGCTCGGCACGGCAACTGCCACCGAAGCAACGTTCGATCAGTTGCGCGATTCGGCGCGCAGTCTTGGCAATTCGGTTGCGCCCGACGATCATTATCTCGGCCAACGCGGCCTTCGGACATTGGCCGTGCGGCTTCGTCAGCACGAAAAGAATGCCATCACGATTGCCAACTGGGTGAAGGCCCGGCCCGAAGTGATACGCGTGATGCACCCGGCGCTACCCGATGATCCCGGTCATGAAATTTGGAAGCGGGATTTTCTCGGCTCCAGTGGATTGTTTGGGTTTGTCATGAAGTCCGTTAGCCATGAGGGGCTTGGTGCGTTCCTAAACGAAATGGAACATTTCGGTATGGGCGCATCGTGGGGCGGGTACGAAAGTCTGGTCCTGCCGACCCAGCCCGAGACATCCCGGACGGCGACCGAATGGAAGCCCGGCGGCCAGACCATGCGACTTCACGTCGGCCTCGAAGATGTGGACGATCTGATCGAAGACCTAGATGCGGCGTTTGCCCGAATGAACGCGGTGTCCTGACTGTAACCAATCGAGCGACATATGACCGATAGCACTGACGCCCTTATTGCAGAGATTTTGTTCAACGAGGCTGGCTTGGTGCCGGCCATTACGCAGGAATCGGAATCGGGTGAGGTTCTGATGGTTGCCTGGATGAATGCGGACGCGGTCCGGGAAACGCTGAAAACCGGGCAGGTCTGTTACTGGTCGCGGTCTCGCGAAAAGTTATGGCGGAAAGGCGAGACCTCAGGCCAAACACAGGCGCTGAAGGAAATGCGAATTGACTGCGACGGCGATACGATCTTGCTTCTGGTCGAACAAACCGGCGTCGCCTGCCACACTGGACGGCGCAACTGTTTTTTCCGTGCCGTACGAGACGGAAAACTGGTCACAATCGCCGAGGTCGAAACCGACCCCAAATCGTTATACGGGGAAAAAGACTAGCCCCTTCCCCGTATCGCTCTAATTACGACTTGCCGTTTGCCGCGCGCTGCGCACCGAAAAAGGCAACCGTGTCACCGGTGTGGTGGGACGCGTAACCACGGTAGATATCGTTGCGATCCCCCTCGGCAATCGAGCGGGTGACGTAATCGACAATAATTTCGTCGTCGCGAAAACCGGCTTCTTTCATCAGGTCGCGCGGTTCCATGTCGTGAAGGCCGCCGATGAAAGGCTCGGCATTAAAATGCGTGTCCCAATCACGCAGATAGGCGGTCAGGACGTCGGTTGTTTTGTAGGGTGGCACTTCGAGGTGAAGCACGATCCCACCCGGCCTGATCAGACGATGACCTTCCCGCATGATGTTGCGAATGGCCTTATGCGACGTTTCGTGCAGCATAATGTGGCTGACAATGAGATCAAACGAATTGTCTTCAAAGTTGGTGAACTCCGCATTCTGCTGTGAGTAATGGACGGCAACGCCGATATCTTCAGCACGCGCATGCGCATAGCGCACCATCGGCGCCCCGACATCGATACCGTGAACCTCGGCGTCGGGAAAAGCGACCGCGTAAGGCACCGTCGAATGGCCGACCGAGCAGCCGATGTCGAGAATCTTTGTCGGCGTGAATTTGGGAAAGTTTGCGCCGAGATGACCGATCATCGCGTCGCCGCAACCCTGATTGCTGTCGCCCAATCCGCCGATCATGTAAACGAAAACACCGCGGTCATAGAGGGCACCGGAGTAGACATCGCCTTCGGTCAGCTCGACATCGTAATTGCCGGGCATGCAGTGAATATCGACTGCCGAAACGTAACGCGGGATTTCGAGATCGGGGTCGACGGTAAGCGTGCCTTTCGTCTTGCCCTTGGTCAGTTCCTTCGCGTAATCATTGAGTTCCGGCAATTGGCGTTCAATGCTTTCACCAACGCAGTCCCAGATCAGTTCCTGCGTCGTCCGAAGAAGCGCGCTCCACGTTTGATGGTAGGGTTCCTTCAGCATTGCGCGGCGAATCTCGTGACGCGATTTGGGTGGCCGGTTGTTTTCCCGAACAAAGCGAGGTTTTACGACCTTCTCATAGAGCGCGGTATGCCCGGGCGTCACGCCGGCGGTGACAAAGGCGCGCATAGACATAACAAAATTCTGGCGCGACATTTCGTCGTGCGTGGTGTCCGGCAGCATGCCGTGGATCGCTTGTACGGGCATAAGTCCCCCCTGGTCATGGGCGCAAAAATTCGGGTCGCAGCACGGCATCTTAGCCGCCCACGCATTTGCGAACCAGTATCAAGTGCGCCCAAGCGTTGAAAGGAAATGCCGCCAGCCGTCGCTGCCAGGAATACGCGCTTTCGCCGCGCTCATTCGCTTGGCAGAACGCGTTATATATGATCGAATATAACCCTTTTCTCCAGACGCGACTTTACCATTAATTTTCAGGGACTTATGGGTAAGGCATATCCATCAAATTTGGGTTTTTGCGAATTCGGGCGCGGGCTTTTCCGGTGTCGCTTCAGGCCCTTGAATGACCGTGTGGCAAGGCGTTGGTTGGCGGCGTTCGCCACTCTTGTGATCGGATTTCAGGTCGCAGCGCCAGCGCGTGCTGAGCCCCTTGATGTCTTTGTTGCCGCCAGCGTTGCCGCCGCTTTTGAGGTCATCGCTGAAGACCTGCCGGAACTTTCAATACGAATTTCAGCGGCGGCGACATCGTCGCTCGCCCGTCAAATCGAAAACGGCGCACCGGCAAAACTTTTCATATCGGCGAGCGCGCTATGGATGGATTACCTCAATGAACGGGGCCTGATCAATGCTGCTTCGCGGCGAAATGTTTTGTCGAACCGATTGGTTCTTGTCGCGCCGCGGGACGAGGACTTTGAACTCGAAATTGAACCCCGTATGCCGCTCGCCGCGCGACTTGCAGGCGGTCGCCTCGCCATTGCCGACCCCGACCATGTTCCGGCGGGCATTTATGCGCGAGAAGCATTAAGGACACTTGGAATCTGGAGCGATGTGGAAAGCCATCTTGCGCCGATGCCCGATGTCGTCGCGACACTCAATCTTGTGGTCCGCGGTGAGGTCCCGGCCGGCATCGTTTATTACAGCGACGCGATTACAGCGCCGTCGGTTCGGCTGGTCGGAAAATTTCCAACGTCGCTGCATACACCAATCCGCTATGAGGCAGCGCTAATCTCGCCGATCGACAAAGGCGCGCAGTTTCTACTCGAGCATTTACAGACGCCTGCAGCCGAGGCCGTCTTTTTACGATTTGGATTTTCGCTACCTGAAAAGCGCGAAGCACAATGAGCCCTAAAGAAAAATGAGCCCCGCCGAAATTGACGCCTTGATGCTTTCGCTCCGGGTCGCGTTCTGGAGCACGCTCTGGAGTTTGCCTCTGGCGATGTTTGTCGCCTGGGTGCTGGCGCGGCGGCAATTCATCGGAAAGACACTTGTCGATGCGTTGGTCCACATGCCACTGGTGATGCCGCCCGTGGTGATGGGATTTCTGCTGCTGATGTTCCTTGGCCGAAAAGGCTGGATCGGCGCACCGCTATATGACTGGTTCGGCGTCACCATCGCGTTCACCTGGAAGGGCGCGGCGGTTGCGTCCGCGGTGATGGCCTTTCCGCTGATGGTGCGCGCCATTCGACTGTCACTTGAATCGATGGATCAGGGGCTGGAGACTGCCGCGCAGACGCTCGGCGCGGGCCCAGTCCGCGTCTTCACATCGATTACTTTGCCGCTGATTTTTCCGGGCATCCTGACGGGCCTTGTACTTGCGTTTGCGCGCTCACTCGGTGAATTCGGCGCGACCATAACGTTCGTCTCCAACATCCCGGGCGAAACCCGAACCCTGCCGCTGGCTATCTTCAGTCTGCTGCAAACGCCGGGTGGAGACGCGGCCGCCATTCGCCTGGTGGCAATGTCGGCGGCGGTGGCCTTTTTGGCGCTGGTCCTGTCGGAATGGACGGCGCAGCGGATTACAAAACGCCTAAAGGGGTCGGCGTGATCAAGCTCGATGTCAGGCGTAAGGTGGGGCGGTTCACGCTGGAAGCGCGATACGAATCATCCGGCGATGTGACCGCGTTGTTCGGTCCTTCCGGCGCCGGAAAAACCATGCTCGCCGATATGATTGCGGGCCTCGTCCGCCCCGACCGGGGCCAGATAAATATTGCCGGCGAAACCGTTTTTGATTCAGACAAAAGCATCAATATTCGGCCGGAGAAACGCGGCGTTGGTTATGTGTTTCAGGAGGGACGGCTGTTCCCTCACATAAGTGTCGAATCCAATTTGTGTTATGGCATCGCCCGGCCGGGACCAGGCATTGAGATGAAATTTGCCGATGTGGTCGAGCTTCTCGGGCTTGGGCCAATTCTGAAGCGCATGCCGCATTTCCTGTCGGGCGGGGAACGCCAGCGTGTTGCCGTTGGACGGGCGCTGCTGTCGCGGCCGCGTCTACTGTTGATGGACGAACCTCTGGCGAGTTTGGACACCGCCCGCCGCAGTGAAATCCTTCCGTTCCTGGAGAGCCTACGGTCGCAGTTTTCAGTACCGATCGTTTATGTCAGCCACGCAATGGATGAGGTTGCCCGGCTCGCCGATTATTTAGTGTTGATTGACGAGGGCCAGGTCACCGCGTCCGGACCCATCGGCGAAGTCCTCGGTCGCCTCGATCTACCCGGTCTTGGGGCGCTCGCCGATGTTGGCAGCATTCTAAATCTCGCATTGGAAACTCAGATCGAGGAAGATTCTTTGAGCGTGTTAACGCTAAACGGCGCGCGTTTAGTGGTGCCGGCGCTCGATTTGCCGATTGGAACCGCGGTGCGGGTTCGGGTTCAGGCTCGGGATGTCGCGATCGCGCTGGTTCGCCCGGAAAAAATCAGCACGCTCAATATTCTTGCCGGAACGATTACCGCAATTGAGGCAGAGCATCCCGAAAAAGCCCGGCATCAGCAGGACGTGCTGATTGACGTCGGCGCGCCGTTGCGGGCACGGCTGACGAGAAAGTCGGTGCGAGATCTCGGATTGAAACCAGGTGTTGAGGCGTTTGCAGTGCTAAAGGCGGTTGCTGTCGAACAGCGCTAGGCTGCTTGTCCGACGGATCTAAAGACGTGCGGTGCTAATTGGACTGCGCGTTTTTTGGGTAACACTCGTTCTGGCCGAGTGTTTCAACGCATTCCACCTCTTCTTCCGGTGTGATGCGGGCATCCTGAATGCGGAAATATTTCGGTTGATGCAAACGTGGACGAGAATGGATCGGTGAACATGATATTTTCGGACACCGGAAAGGGCATGACCGCCCGCGAGCTGCAACGCGTCATGACACCGTTTGTGCAAGGGAAAGACGCGATGAAACGAACCGACGAAGGTGTCGGTCTCGGATTGCCGATCGTGAAATCAATCGTCGAAGCGCATAACGGTACGGTAAAGGTCGAAAGCGAACCAGACGTCGGCACCACTGTCCGTATATTACTGCCGGCAAGATAGCCGCACTTCCGACTCGTCGGTTTATCTAACCGCAGTTCGAATAAATTGGCGCGCCCTCCAGGATTCGAACCTGGGACCTGCGGCTTAGAAG
>JAPYRS010000213.1 GCA_029936875.1 Alphaproteobacteria bacterium
CATCAGCACCGTGCTGATCCCGGCACCGACTGCGGCCTCGGTAAAAGCCACGTCGACCGCATCCAAAAGTACAAAAACGCTCGCCATCAAGAGACTGTAAATGCCGGACAGCATCACCACCGCAAACAGATTGGGCAGGCGGATGATGGCGATGCCGACGACGGCAAGAAATACCAGCAAGGAAATATCGACGATCGCTTCCATTAAACGTCTGCCGATGTGTTGGGAGAGTCGCCAATTGATGAGGCGGTTAGATCGTCGCGGTTTGCGGATTCGATGTCGATGCCATCATCGACTGACCGTCGCCAATGCGGCATGCCGGTCGCCAATGCGGCCCGCGCCAGCGCATGGGTCGACGTCGGGCTGGTCAAAAATATAAAGCTGCCGATCAAGAGCAGTCTGATCGTGACGCCGTCGCCGTGGGTCTGAAGAACCATACCGGAGATGATCAATGCCGCGCCGAGCGTGTCGGCGATTCCGGCGGCATGAAGACGGCTGTAAAAATCGGGTAAGCGGATCAGACCAATGCCGCCGACGATACTGAAAAAGCCGCCGAGCAAGATCAGCGTCCAGCTGCCGATGTCCAATAGCAAAGCCGTTGCGAAGAGTTCCGCCACCTCACGCTCTCCCGTTTTGCACGTCGCCGGAGGCGGAAAGATCGCGGTATTTAATGAACTTCAGGACGGCAATCGAGCCGATGAAATTGATCAGCGCGTAAACGATGGCGATATCGAGAAACTCCGGGCGCTCGGCAAGGAAGCCGAGTGCCGCAATCAGCAGGGTCGTTTTCGTGCCGACCATATTGAGAGACAGGATTCTGTCGAACACCGTCGGTCCCATAAGGGCGCGCGAGAGCGCGAGACCCATTGTCACCAGAATCGCGACCACGGCTGCTGTAAACATCAGCCTTCCCCCGTCAACTTGCGGACGCGCTGTTCCATCGTTCCGGTTTGGAGATCGGCGGCAAGTTCACCGGTCAGCGCATGGACGATGACCTCGCCGTCTTGGAGTCGCATCGTCACCGTACCAGGCGTCAATGTGATTGAGTTTGCATAGATGACCTGGTGCAGTTCATCGGCCTGGCCGCATGAGATCTGAATGAGTTGCGGTGCTACCGTAATTTTTCGACGCAGTATCTCACGGACGACAATCAAATTGGCGAGTAAGACCTTCCACGCCAGCCAGATAAAATAGATTGGAAATTTCCAGCTCAATTGAACCGGATGGCCCTCGGCATCAACCAGACCCATGCGGTGGGCGAGGACGACGACAAAAACCACCGATCCTGCCCCGAAGGCGAGCATTTTGGTGTCGAAATGACCCGACAGAAGCAACCAGGTGGCGCCTAGAAAAAGAGTAAGACTTGCTGTCCTAATCACGAGTCCATTCCAATTGGATGATCGCGGTCCTGATCCACCAAATCTTGGGCGGACGCGGCGCAAAGGCTGATACAGGGCCTGAAGTGGCCAAAATCTGCGGGAAATGTAGAGGGGGTCGGAATATCTATCAACATGGTTAATTTTTGGGAGGGGTTCAAGGTCAAGGCCCCAGTCCCACGACCGGACCTAAATCGCCGGGCGGCCCGGTAACGGGGCGTCCAAACAAAGTGGTTAATTGCCGATAATCGCCAAATATGCTAAACATTTCACTAATTACAGGGTGGAAGTTGCCTCATTACTTGAGGTTGAAACAACATTAGTTGGTGGGACCAGTCTGATGGTTGAGGGGGGAGTACCGGGAGTCGGCGAGGTAATCGCCGACACGGTCGAGATTCGCGGCACCGTAAAATGGTTTAATGCGGTGAAGGGGTTCGGCTTTGTTACGCCCGATGATGGTTCAGGAGATGTCTTTCTCCACCTCTCGGCGTTGCATCAGGCTGGCTACGACGCCGTCGACGAAGGGTCGACCCTCGTCTGCAAAGTTGTGCAGGGACCAAAAGGTCTCCAGGCGGTTGAAGTCGTCCAAATCGACATTTCCACAGCAGTTCCTTCCACACCGCGGCCGCGCGACGACGAGTCGGACGGTTTCGCTCAGATTGAAGCTGACGGCGAATTTTTTGAAGCGACCGTCAAGTGGTTCAACCCCGAAAAGGGTTATGGATTCATTACGCGCGGCGAAGAAGAACCAGATGTCTTCGTCCATATCAAGACCTTGCGCCGCGTCGGCATAGAACAACTGGTGCCGGGACAAGTTGTCCGCGTCCGCATCGGCGAAGGGCCAAAAGGCCCGCAGGTAGCCGAAATCGAACTCACCTGACATTCGTAATTTCAATCCGGGCGAGGATAGTCCCCTCGCAAATCTCGCGCTGCGCGTAATTTAGCCGATCGCCCGCGTTCCCATCATCTTTTGTGCTCACATTATCTTTTGAGTTCTATGGCGTAATCGGCAACCGGCAGGGCCTCTTCGATTAGCCCGCGGCCTTCGAGAAAATTGGCGAACCGTGCATAGCGTGCATGATCAAGGGCGCCCGGGCGAAGCGCAAAACGCGGCAGCGTCGCGGCCCAAGCGCGGCGGTTCAATTCGTCGTCGAGATCTTTGTGCCCACGGATGAATAGCTTCCAGCTTTCGTCTGGGTGATTGACCAGATACTGCACGCCTTTTTCCAACGCATCGAGAAACGCGGCAAGGCGCGGATCATCAAGATTGTCTTTGTGCGCAATCAGGATCAATTCGTCGTATGCGGGGACACCTTCTTCTTCAACGAAGAACGCGCGACCCGGCCGCCCGAGAATATCCATCTGGGCAATTTCAAAATTCCGGAACGCGCCGATCACTGCATCAACCTGTCCCGACA
>JAPYRS010000214.1 GCA_029936875.1 Alphaproteobacteria bacterium
GTATTTGCCGAGTTCCAGCACGTCGTTAAGCAGAAATTCAAAATCGCGAACAGGTGCCTGATAAGTTGGCATCGAAATACCCTTGGTTTGACGAAATTTAGTTTCGAAGCGGTTTGCCGGTTTCCAGCATGTGTTCAATCCGGTCGAGCGTTCGGGTTTCCCGGAACAGTCGATCCATTGCAGTCCGTTCTAGCGCGAGCAGATCTTTTTCGGTTGTCGGTTCAGTCACGTCGTGGTCGCCGCCGGTGATCGCGATTGCGAGTTCGGCGGATACCGTCGCGTCATGTTCTGTCGCTTGCCCGGACGCGACCAAATCGTTTAACGCCAACGTGAGCGCCGCCCGTCCGGTCGGCCCCGGCAGTGTAATCTCGATGTCCTTATCAGGCGGAGCGTAACCTTCGACCATTGCCAATGCTTTGGCCTTGGCTTCAGCGAGAACACGTTTCCGGTTCATGACGATTGTGTCGCCGGGCCGGAGGAACAGCAGACTTTTCGCCTCTTCCGCTGACTTTGAGACTTTGGCAAGGCCTATGGTTTGAAATACTTCGGCCACCGGCGGCATCGGGCCGCCCGGCCGTTTCGGATTGAGCGCGTGCCGCATCACCATTTCTTTGGTGCCGCCCCATCCGGGAATGAGACCGACGCCGACCTCAACAAGCCCGATATAAGATTCGGCGTGCGCAACGACCGCGTCGCTATGCAGTATCGCTTCGCAACCGCCACCGAGCGCCATGCCTGCTGGCGCGGCAACAACCGGGAACGGCGCGTACTTAAGCGCGAGGTAGGCGTCCTGCCCTTCCTTGATGGTCTGTTGCAACACCGGCCACATCGCCGCATTCGCAGCAAATAGCCCGAGGCCAATATTGGCGCCAACCGAAAAATTATCGGCGTCGTTACCAATGATCAGCGCGACAAATCCCTTTTTGTCGATCTTCGAGGCCTCCCGAACGATGGCCATCGAGTTTGAATCGAGAGAGTTCATCTTTGAATGAAATTCGAGGCAGGCAACGCCGTCGCCAACATCCCAAAGGCTGGCGGATGAATTTCGCGAAATTGGTTCGGCGCCGCGTTTTTTATCGGCAAGCGCCCACGCATCTTCGGGGACGGCAATATCGGCATAGTCGCCGGAAATCGTCATGCACTGGCGAACGCCGTTTTCTTCGCGGTAGAGCGGGCGGCCAGCCGCCACTTTCAATAAAGGGGGAACGTCGCGTCCCTCACTTTCCAGCTTTTCGGCAAGCCATTCCGTGCCGAGCTGATCAATCTGCTCAAACGGGCCGAACTTCCACGCGTAACCGGTTCGCATCGCCGCATCGATCGACGCGATGTCTTCACCGATTTCAGGAATGAGCGCGGCTGCATAGCTAAGAACATGGCCCGCGACACGCCACGCATATTCGCCGCCTTTATCTGGAAACTCGACCAGGGCACGAAGGCCCTTTTTGCCAGCGGTGATGCTTTCGAATTTTGCTTTTATCGGCGCCCGAAAGTCGCCGGTCTTGAAGTCGCGCGATTCTTTGATCTTTTCTTTTGCGCCCCGCTTCAACCGGTAGAAGCCACCCTTCCCTTTCCGCCCGGTGTAACCGTCGGCGATCATCTTCTGGATGAGCTGGCTTAAGTCAGATTTCTCATCAACAACCGCATGCAGGGCATCATCCGCCGGCAAAAGTGCTGTCATGCTGCGCACCACATAAGGACCGAGGTCGATCCCGGTGAGGTCCATCAATCCGAAGATGCCGGTTTTCGGAATGCCCATCGGGCGGCCGACGATGGCATCCGCCTCTTCGACAGTGAGGCCCATTTGCATCGCCGATTCGGTGGCGACAACGCTCCAGTAGATGCCGATTCGATTGGCGATGAAGCCCGGTGTGTCGTTGCAGATCACGACTTCCTTGCCGAGTTTGACGTCACCAAAAGCCGCCAACGTTTCAATTGCGTCGGCGCGTGTATCCGGCCCGCCGACAATTTCCAGAAGACGCATGTACCGCGGCGGATTGAAGAAGTGAGTTATCGCGAAGTCCCGTGAAATCGATTTCGGCAAACCCTCCATCAATCGCTTGAGCGGAATGGTGGAAGTGTTCGAGCTCAGGATTGATCCCGGCTTCCGGACAGCATCCAGGCGACCGTAGAGATCCTGCTTGATCGCGGGGTCTTCAATGATCGCTTCAACAATCCAGTCGCAATCGGCAATTTGACCGAGATCGTCTTCGAGATTTCCGCGGGCAATCAGTTTGGCGTTGCGGCGGTGCATCAGCGGTGCCGGATTCTGTTTCATCATCCGCGCCACTGCGCCTTCCGGCAACGCATTCCGGTTGTCGTCATCCTCTGGCACGATGTCCAGCAGAACGACGGGGACGCCCGCGTTCGCAACGTGCGCCGCAATAGCCGCACCCATCACGCCGGAGCCAATCACCGCAACTTTGTTGATTGCCGCATCTTTATTTGTCGCCGATGTCATCACGCCGCCTCGAGCACCGTTGCAATGCCTTGGCCGCCGCCAATGCACTGGGTTGCGAGCGCGTATTTGCCGCCTTCGCGCTGTAGCAGGCTCGCCGCTTTTCCGGTGATGCGGGCCCCGGTCGCGCCGAGCGGATGCCCGAGCGCAAGCGCGCCGCCGTCGATATTCATTTTCGCCGGATCGATGCCAGTTTCCTTGATCACGGCAATCGCCTGTGACGCGAACGCCTCGTTGAGCTCGATGATATCCATGTCCTTCATTTCGAGACCGGCGCGGCTCAACGCCTTTTTGCTGGCGCCGACCGGGCCGAGGC
>JAPYRS010000215.1 GCA_029936875.1 Alphaproteobacteria bacterium
GTTCTTGAGTTGGCAAAAAATAGAATTTGATCGAGCATGTTAACTTTAATTAATATAAGGTAGCGCGACCTTAAAGAGTGATTTAATTCAGAACGAATGAAAGTAGAAACTATAATCAAAAATTTGATAAAATTTAAGCTTAATAATTTAGCTTATATCTTACTTTCTTTCATTTCCCTTTTTCTTGGAAAATTTTCTAAATTTAAATTATTAGATGATGATTTATGGTTACAGCAGCAGAATAAAACTTTTTTTTGTGACTATTCTCCAAATTATAGGCTGAAGGGAGATGATTTTGATTCTTTTTCTAAAGACATATTCTTCCATGGCTACAAACCAAAGAAGGGAGATGTATGTATAGATATTGGAGCAGGACTGGGTATTGATACTCGTTTAATGTCACAAATGGTAGGAAATGGAGGTAAAGTATTTTCTATAGAAGCTACTAAAAGAACTTTTAAGGCCTTGGAAGTGTGCGTTGAATACAATCAATTAAAAAATGTCACAACTTCATACTGTGCTATATCAAATACAAATGGCCCTGTTAAGATTTCCGAAGATATAGGGCATCATACGGAAAATAAGATCATTTTTGATGATACGAAGAATTTTAGTGTTGTTGATGGCTTCACAATTGATCAATACATAGATATGCATAATATTAAATCTATTGATTATATGAAGATAAATATTGAAGGAGCCGAAAAGCTTGTCATAGAGGCATTTAAGAGAATAAAAGCAGTTAAGAATATTGCTATTTCTTCGCATGACTTTTTAGGATTAAGAACTAAAGATGGTTCATACTTTACTAAAGACCTGGTGATCAACTTCCTAAAGAATCATAACTTTGAATATTATATGCGGAACACAGGAGTGGACTATAAAGATGGATGGATCTATGGGGTTAATAAGGAATTAATTGATAATAGGAACTGAAAATAAACTCCTCGATATATTAAGTACTATAAATTCATTGAGAGATGGTGCTGCTGAAAAGATAATCACTTCTTTATCTAAAGTTTATAAAGACAAATGTCTTAAGTTTGAGTTTATCAAATAATGCCGTTAAATAAGCTGAACAAAGAAATAAATCTTGCACGTTTGCTAAAAAATAAATATTTTAGTTTTATATCAAATTTTATTATCCAATTTTTATGAAATCAGTTTTTTTAGTTCACTCGTTGAGGAAAGGAGGAGCCGAAAGGCTTGTTCTTGAATTGGCTTCTAGTATTAATTGTACCTCTATTACTATAATTTCTTGGCTTGATAACCTTGAATTTCTAGAAGAAGAATATAAGAATATCAAAGTTATTTCTTTGATTGAAAAGGGTGAATATAGATGGTTATTTAGTCTTATAAGTTCTTCTAGAAAATTAAAGTCTTTTTTTAAGTCTATTTCTCCTGATAATGTTTTGATTTTTTCCCACTCTGTATTTTGGTTAGCCTTTTTAACACAATTTAAAACCAAATATATATATGTAATACAAGGTTTTAGTCAGTTGTCTGCAAGCAGAGGCTACAAAAAATATATATTCCGCTTAATGGATATGCTAATTCTTAGAATGCTAAAGTGTTCGATTATCACTCCTACACAAGAGTTAGCAGAAGAGTCTAAAGAATATTTCTGTATTAATAGGAAAAAATTAGAAGTAATTCCTAATGGAGTAGAAGTAGGTAATTTGAAAAATTTAAATTTAAGAAATAAAGAAGAATTAATTATCACTATGCTAGGTACTATCAGTGAGCATAAAGGCCAACATTTTTCTGTTGATATCATTAAAAAAGTATCAATAGAGTTTCCAAATATAAAACTTAAAATTATTGGAGAAGGCTCTTTCAAGAGTGAGCTCCAAAATAAAATAGATAAAAAGGGACTTCAGCACAATATATCTCTTCTTGGAAGAAGAGATGATGCGTTTAATTTATTGCATGACTCAGATTTATTCCTTCATTTAAGTCTTTCGGAAGGTATGCCATTGGCAGTTATAGAGGCAATGATGTGCGGCCTTCCTGTTGTGGCTTTTAATGTTAGTGGAGTAAGAGATGTTGTGAGCGACAATGGTTATTTATGTGACTATGGAGACCTAGAATCAATTGGTTCAAGAATCCTAGAACTACTTAAGAATAAGGATTTAAGGAATAAGATGTCTAGGAGCTCTCGGGAAATAGCTATGAAATCCTTCAGCAAAGATAAAATGGTACTAACTTATAATTCGTATTTAGAAAGATTGATATGAATCAAATAGTTAATATCTTAAAATAGATAAAAAATTTAAATGAATAAAGTATTACTTACAGGAGCTGATGGATTTATAGGATCTCATTTAGCCGAGTCATTAGTATCTAATGGCTATAGTGTTAAAGCTTTAGTGCAATATAACTCTTTTGGCACTTGGGGCTGGTTAGATTCACTGGATAACAAGATTATTGACCAGATGGAGATTGTTTCTGGGGATATAAGAGACCCTTATTTTTGCAATAATTTAGTAAAAGATTGTAATAGTATTCTCCATTTAGCGGCACTTATAGCCATTCCGTATTCATATGTAGCTCCTCATAATTATATTGAAACTAACATATCAGGAACTTGTAATTTATTGCAATCAGCAATACTCAATGGAGTTCAAAAATTTATTCAAACTTCAACAAGCGAAGTTTATGGAACGGCTCAATATGTACCAATTGATGAAGGTCATCCGTTGTCAGGGCAATCTCCTTACGCAGCTTCTAAGATAGGAGCAGATCAGTTAGCTTTATCTTTTTA
>JAPYRS010000061.1 GCA_029936875.1 Alphaproteobacteria bacterium
CGTCAAAGCGGTAATTTTCGACAATGATTTACCGTTTTCGACGGTGGCCCCGTTCCGGCCCGATCATGAAATTTATAAAAAGGTCGCGCCGTTCGTTATGGCCAACTCAACCAAGGTCGGCACCCTCGACATGCTGCTGAATGCCGGTGTCTTTCATAATGAAATGACCAAACAGTCGCTCGGGCGGATGATGCCTGTGCTGGGTTCGTCGGCGAACACGTCGCTCACCGGTAGTAAATACCGCCTCGAAGATATCGATCAGCCGGTGCTTGATGCGGGCGACATTCTGGTTGATGGCGGTCTCTCGAAATATCACAACGACGAAGGTAAATCGTCGACCATCATCGATTTCGAATCCTTTAAAACAATCCGCATCGGCGTTTGTTACGACAAGCTTTGCGAGATATTTCTTAAGTTCAAGATCGACCTGCTCGCCAATGGGATGGGCTAAGCGGGGAAATGGCTTAAGAGGGGGCACCGCCTTAGCCCGCCCAAACTCTTCGCAAAAAAAAGGCCCCGATTAACGGGGCCTTTTTCGTAATCGCGACTTGCTGTTAGGCGGCTTCGGCGGCGGCTTTCGCCTTTTTCCGTTCCTGACTTAGCCACCATTCGGTAATGCGGCCGCCCAGTTTGAGGCCAACCAGCCGCTCGGCCACGCCAACTGCGCGGAGAAGCCCGCCGACGTCGATGCCGGTCTCATAGCCAGATTGCTCCAGCATGAAAACAAGATCTTCGGTCGCGACATTGCCCTTGGCGCCCGGTGCGAACGGGCAACCGCCCAGCCCGCCGATTGACGAATCAAATTCGCGAATGCCTTCTTCAAGGGCGGCCCAAGCGTTCGGCAAAGCGAGCGCCCGGGTGTCGTGTAAATGCGCACCAAAAATGTCCGCACCCCATTTCTCGACAACCGTCGCGAAGATACGTTTGCACTGTTCCGGGTGCGCAGAGCCAATGGTATCGGCAATCGAAATCTTGTCGGCACCGGCGTCCAGCATCAACTTTGTGAGTTCGACGACCGTCTCTACTGGTACGTCGCCTTCATAAGGGCAACCCATCGCCGTAGAAACATAACCGCGGGTTTCCACGCCGTCGTCTTTGGCGCGTTTGATCAGTTTCACAAACATGGCGGAGGCGGATTCGAGGTCGAGGCGAATGTTGGCCTCGTTCATTTTGTTTGTGGAGGCGAGCGCCATCGACACGACTTTCGCACCGGAATCCATGGCGCGGTCGTAGCCTTTTTCATTCAGGACCAGCGCCGAATAATAGATTTCATCTTTCATCGGCAAGCCTGCCCAAACTTCACCGGCGGTCGACATTTGCGGAACCGCCTTCGGTGAGACAAACGAGACCGCTTCAAAGGCGCGGACACCTGCGTCAATCAAAGCCTGGCCGAGTTCCAGTTTGCCTTCGGTCGGAACAAACTTTTGTTGAATCTGAAGCCCATCCCGGAGGCCGACTTCGTTTATCAATACTTTCTTGGTCATCTTTTTGATCCTCCGTTCAGCCGATTGCGCCGGCTTCACGAAGCCGGGCAAGATCATCTGCGTTTTTACCACACATTTCGGCAAGTATTTCGTCGGTGTGCTGGCCGACCAGGGGCGGCGGGCCATATGAATCTTCATGGTCGCTGAGTTTGATCGGGTTGCCCGGCATTTCGACCGATCCGCCCTCGGGATGATCGACGCTGACAATCATGTCGCGAGAGCGAACCTGTGGATCATTGAGGATGTGTTCAAAATCATTGACCGGCGCATGGGGAATGCGTGCCGCCCGAAGTTTTTTCATCCAGTGTTCGCAGGTCTCTTTGGCCAGTAATTCCCGAACCCGACCGTCGATAAAGGCCTTGTCACGAAGCCGCGGCGGCTGGGTTTTGTATTCTTCCTTTTGCAAATCCTTGTCACCAAGCATCTCTGCCAAGGAGTGGTAAAAGTTATCAGTGATGATGGCGAGCACGAGGTGCCGCGTTTTGGTCGGATAGGCGTTGTAGGGCACATGGACAAAATGCGAGTTGGCAATGCCAAACGGGTTTTCGCCGGAAAGGAAATACATTGTCGCCATATAGTTCAGCATCGACACCTGTGCATCGAGCATCGAGGAATCGACATGCTGACCCTTGTCGGTGATTGTCCGTTGGTGAACGGCCGCAAGGATGCCGATGCAACCCATGATGCCGCCACCCAAATCGCCAATCGGAATACCGGCCCGCATCGGCCCGCCTTCGGGCGACCCGGTAATTGACATGCCGCCGCCGGTTGCCTGCGCGACCATGTCAAATGAGGGACGTTTATTGTCAGGGCCGGTTTCGCCAAATCCGGTGACGGTGCAGGTAATAATGCGGGGGTTAATTGCCGATAGCGTTTTGTGGTCAATTTTCAATCGCTCGGTAACGCCCGCGGAAAAATTATCCATCACGATGTCGGCTTTTTTTACCAGCTCGTAAAAGAGCGCGAGGCCTTCTTCGTTTTTGAGGTCGAGGCAGACACTTTTTTTGCTGCGATTGAGCGTGAGGAAGTAGGAACCCATTCCGTTCAGGGAATTATTGGGATCGGTCGCCTGTAGCGATCGCGTGCCTTCGCCGCGGCCCGGGGGTTCGATCTTGATCGCCTGGACGCCAAGGTCCGTCAGCATCATGGCCCCGTAGGGACCGGACAGCATGTGGGTAAGATCGAGCATGACGAGATCGGACAACGCTTGCATGGGCGTGGGCTTCCTATTTCTGGGACAAATTGGCTAAAAAGGGGGTGGGTTGAGGGCGCTGATATTAGTTATTGGGGCTGGATTTGGCAATCACCCGCACTCCTGTGGTTTGCCGAAAGGCGCGAATTTGCATAGGTTACGGGTCGAAATATTGAGCGGTATTTAAAGAGGGAGCGTGGCGCATGGCCGATACATATGAAAGTGCGGGATATAACTCGGGAAAAATCGGCTATGGCAGCCGACCGTGCATCGTGGTCGTCGATTTCCAGCGCGCCTTCCTCGATCCGGAATTCCCGCTCGGCGGGTTCGAACGGATCCACAAGGCCCGCGACCGGACGGCTGAACTTCTCGAGGTCGCTCGCCGTTGCCAGGTGCCGGTTGCCAGCTGTTACACCGGCTACCATTCCGAAACCGACATGCCCTACTGGAAGATTGAGGCGGTCCACGATCATTTCTATTGGGACAACGACGGCATGGAGATGGATAAAGCCATCCTCGATGCCAAATATGACTACAACTTCGTCAAGTCGGCGCCCTCGATATTCTTCAATACGTCGCTGACAACATTCCTCGCCAAACAGAGTATCGACACCACCATCATCACCGGTTGCACGACATCGGGCTGTGTCCGGGCAAGCATCATCGACAGCTTCTCACATGGCTATCGCACAATCGTGCCGGAGGAATGCTGCGGCGATGCAGAAGAGGGGCCGCACAACGATAATCTGCGCGATGTCGGGCGCCGTTACGCCGATGTGACGACCATGGGCGAGGTTATTGAATACCTCGAAGATAACCGCAAACGGAACGCAACTTAAGCTTCCCTGCCGTAATCCCCGTGGCGGCGTCGGTCAATTCGGCGCGATCTTAAGAAATATTTAACCTTAACGGACACACATAGGTGTCTGGACGCGAGAGGCTGCAAGACCCACATCCGAAGTATCGGGTGCTTGCCCCGCGCGCCAATTTTCAAGGTTCGCGATTCGTATGGAACACGATCTCGCAGTCATTCTGAACCGACCGCCGGCTTCTGGCCTGGCGCCGATTTCGTCTGTCGGCGGCAGTGGCGCGGATCGCCGTGACAGTTTTGTCGCAGACCGCAAGGATCAGAATCAGCCTGAAGAGAAACCGGGTGGCCCCCGCGTTTTTGGTGCCCGGCTCTTAAGTCCGCTTGTCGACCCAAATTTTCTCACGGCGGCGCAGGAGAGGGGTCAGGAAAAAGGCGTGATTTCGGGCCAGAATACGGCGCTGGAAACGCCTTTCGAATCCGCGCAAAACACCGGACAGGGACCGCGCAAAGTGCCCGGCCAAAAGTCGGCTAGCGAATTAACCGGGACAACAGGTAAGGCAAATCGCCCTGAACCCGGTGGGTTGACAGAAGATGAGGCACGCCTGGTCGCCCGGCTAAAGAGTCGAGACGCGGAAGTTCGCCGTCATGAACAGGCGCATGCCAACAACGGTGGACAATACGCCGGAACGCCCAGTTACAGTTACGAGCGCGGCCCCGATGGGCGCAATTAGGTTGTTGGCGGATCAACGCCGATTGATGTCAGTGTAATCAACGGCGATCCGGAAGCGACCATTCGCAAGATGGAGCAGATCAAACGGGCCGCCCTCGCGCCTGCGCAGCCGTCCGCACAGGACCACCGTGTCGCAAGCCAAGCCGATGGCCAACGGGTCAAGGCTCAAGGGGAGGCAGCGGCAGCCCGTGCGAAGGAGCAGGCCAAGAAAACAAATCCGAATGATGACGGCGAAACTTCGGCCGCGTCCGAGACGAAACCGGACATCGCCGAAAACCGAACGCCAGTTCGAACCAACCCGGCGGTCAGCAACGACGACAAACCGCTCGATCTCGCTGCACTCAATGGTGCTCAGGAATCCGAGCTAAATGGCATGGTTGATGCAGCACCAAATCAAGACCGCCGGTCCGAGGCGAAACACCTCCTCGCCGCGACCTGATCGAAAATGAATGAACGCAATGGACGATATTTTTTCATTTACAGACGAATTTGGCCCGGCAAAGATTATTCATATCCATGAACCAGGCGCTGGCTTAAAGGCGATTGTCGTCATCGATAATGCCGCGGCCGGCCCCGGGATTGGCGGCGTCCGCCTCGTACCTGATGTCAGCGTCGAAGAGGCGTTCCGATTAGCCCGCGCAATGACGTTCAAGGCGGCCGCAGCAGGACTGCCGCACGGCGGCGCTAAAGCGGTGATATTTGGTGATCCGCAGATGCCGGCCGCCGAAAAAGAAAAACTGATACGCGCCTTTGCCGTTTCCATTCGCGGGCTCAAAGATTACATCCCCGGTCCTGATATGGGGACTGACGAGGCCTGCATGGCCGGATCCATGATGAAATTGGCCGCGCGATTGGCCTACCTGCGGCCATCGGCGGCATACCGCTCGACGAAATTGGCGCGACCGCATGGGGCGTCGTTGCGGCGGCCGATGTTGCCCGCGCCTATTGCCAGCTCGATTTCAAAGGCGCGCGCTACGTCATTCAGGGGTTTGGTAATGTTGGCCGTCACGCCGCCCGGTTTTTATCGGAGCGCGGCGCGGTGATGGTTGGTGTCGCCGATATTTCCGGCGCCTTGCACGACCCCCATGGCATCGACGTTGCGGCGCTGATGGAACACGCCAACGGCGGCGGCGAGGTCCGGGCCTTTGCCAATGGATCGTTGATCGACCGCGATGAGGCCATCGCCATTCCCTGCGATATTCTGATTCCGGCGGCGCGGCCGGACGTCATCACCATGGAAAATGTTGCTTGCGTCGACACGAAGTTGATTATTCAGGGAGCCAATATCCCGATTGCCTTCGATGCAGAAGATGAACTGCATCGCCGCGGCGTCCTTTCCGTGCCTGACTTTATCGCCAATGCCGGTGGATTGATCTGCGGCGCGGTCGAGTTGAAACACGGCACCAAAGATCAGGCGCTTGCCCTGATCGAGGAAAAGATTCGGGAGAACACCGAAATCGTGCTGGCAAACGCGAGCGAGCAGGGCATCACGCCCCGCGCCGCTGCCGTTGCGCTCGCCGAAACCCGGGTCCGCGCGGCTATGGCGACCCGCCGCTTTTAGCGCCTGACTTTCTGAAACCTTCGCGCCCCCGGGTCGGGCCACCTGAGACCATTGCCGCGCCCCTCTCGCCGTGGCATATGTTGAAAAATTGAATTCGGGAGGTCACATGAAAATCCGCGCCGCCGTGCTTCATGAAATGGAGGCGGATGCTCCATTTGCCGACAGCCAGCCACTCAAAATCGAGACCCTCGAACTCGCCGCGCCAGGTGAGGGCGAGATACGAGTTGAGATCAAGGCAGCCGGTCTTTGCCATAGCGATCTTTCGGTCATCAACGGAAGCCGCCCCCGCCCAATGCCGATGGCACTCGGCCATGAGGCGTCCGGCATTGTCCAGGAATGCGGGCCGGGTGTAAACGATTTGGAAGAGGGCGATCACGTTGTCTTCGTTTTTGTCCCGAGCTGCGGCCACTGCGAACCTTGTGCGTCGGGCCGTCCGGCGCTCTGCGAACCAGCGGCTGTTGCCAACGGTGCCGGAACATTGGTTTCAGGCGCGCGGCGGCTCAGCCTCGACGGTGCACCGGTTCATCATCACATGGGGGTGTCGGCGTTTGCCGAACAGGCAGTGGTGTCGCGACGCTCGGTGGTAAAAATTTCTCAAGACTTGCCGTTTGAAACCGCAGCCCTATTTGGGTGCGCGGTAATTACCGGCGTTGGCGCCGTGGTCAATACATCGGCGGTTGAACCTGGTGCAACGGTCGCCGTGATCGGTCTTGGCGGCGTCGGCCTCAATGCGCTGTTGGGGGCGAAGCTCGCCGGTGCACGGCGCATCATCGCCGTCGATCTCCACGACGACAAACTCGCGCTCGCGCGCCAGTTGGGCGCGACCGACGCGTATAATGCCGGTGATCGGGAATGTGCGCTCAATATCCGTGAAGCGACATCAGGCGGTGTTGATTACGCGTTCGAAATGGCGGGTTCGGTCGAGGCGCTCTCGCTTGCCTTTGCGATTACGCGCCGCGGCGGTGAAACGGTGACCGCCGGTCTGCCCCATCCCGACAAACGACTATCGATTTCTCCGGTGACGCTGGTCGCCGAAGAACGAACCCTGAAGGGGAGTTATCTCGGCAGTTGCGTGCCCATTCGGGATATTCCGCGTTATGTCGATTTGTATAAAGCCGGAAAGTTACCGGTCGATCAGTTGATGAGTGAGACCGTTGGTCTCGATGATCTCAACGAAGCCTTCGACAAGCTCGCGTCCGGTCATACCGTCCGGATAATTCTGATCCCTTAGGTACCGCGGGCGCCGAGCGCTTTTTTTAGCGCGTCGAACGGAAGCAGCACGCAACTATGCCTGCTTTTGTATCCGGCCACCGGTCCAAAGGCGGCAAAATCTTCGAACTTGCCTTTTGGTCCGGCGCCGCCGTCTTTCAGCATTGCCGTTGTTTGATCGCCGGTGGCAATAAGTGTCGCGATATCCTCATCTTTGGCGTTTGCACAAAGCGCCGTCGCCGATGCCGCACAGAGGGCGCATCCCCGAACGTGATGGCTCGCTTCAACGACCCGATTATTTTCAAGCCTGAGATCGATTGTCACGCGGTCCCCGCATAGTGGGTTGTCGACAGTGGCCGACGCACTGGGTTTTTCGATCCGGTGCGCATGGGTTTTGTCCTGCGACAAGATCATGATCCGGTCTTCGTAAATATCGCCCGCCATTGTTACGTCAATCTCGATATCGCTTGGTCGAGGCCGGTAAGAAGCGCGTCAACATCTTCGGTTGTGTTGTATACCGCGAGACTGGCGCGCGTGGTGCCGGTGAGATCAAAACAATCCATCAGAATTTGTGCGCAATGATGGCCGCCTCGAAGAGCGACCCCAAAACCGTCGAGCATCTGGCAAATGTCATGGGGATGCGCGCCATTGACCGAAAAACTGACCACCGGCATACGCGCTTGCGTCCCGCTCGGCCCGAGCATCTGGATAAGTCCACGGCCCTTGTCGAGCGTCGCCAAACCATCAAGCGTCCGTCCCGTCAGCGCCTTCAGGTGCGATTCGGCGCGGGATTGGTCGAGCGATTCGATCCACCGTACCGCAGCGCCGAGGCCGACCGCTTGTGCGATCGGCGGCGTGCCGGCTTCAAAACGATGCGGGATCGCGGCAAAGGTCGTTTTTTCGCGGGTGACAGCCAGGATCATTTCGCCGCCGCCCTGAAATGGCGGAAGGTCCTCAAGTATTTCCTGACGCGCCCACAAAACGCCGATGCCGTTTGGCGCATACATCTTGTGGCCGGAAAAGGCATAGAAATCAGCACCCATTGTCGGCAAATCAAACGGCCCATGGGCCATGCGCTGCGCCCCATCGAGCATAAGTTTGGCGCCAACAGCATGGATTTTTTCGGCAACCGCGCGTACGTCGAGTTCCGCTCCTGTCACGTTGGAGACGTGGACAAGCGAAACAAGGCGCGTCCGGGCTGTCAGCAAGGCATCGAGCGCATCGAGATCAATCCGCCCCTCATTGGTCACCGGCAGGAACTTGAGAACAATGCCCTTGCGGTCCCGCAACATCTGCCACGGTACGATATTGGAATGATGTTCGAGGTCGGAGACAATGACTTCATCGCCTTCGGCAAATGTATTGCCTAGCGAGTGGGCGACCAGGTTAATGGCGCTGGTCGTACCGCTGGTGAAAATGACTTCTTCAGATCTTGCGCTTAGGAAACGCGCGACGTGGCCACGCGCTTGTTCATAAGCCTCAGTCGATTCTTCAGCCAAGGTATGCACGCCGCGCAAGACATTGGCGCGGTGCTTTGTCTCGTGGTCGTGCACTGCGTTTAGGACGGCATGCGGCATTTGCGTCGTCGCCGCGTTATCGAGGTAATGAAGAGGGTGACCGCGCACCTCCCGCTGCAAAATGGGGAACTCAGCACGGATCGCCGCCGGATCGAAACTCATGCCTGCGCCTCTTTGCCGCCGAACGCGGTGAGCGCTTCTGGCGTATCAATATCGAGCAGGACCGATCCGTCATCGACGGCGACCTCACAGACGTCATCTTCGTGTTCACCGATCAAATGTTTTGCGCCGGCGTCACCGGCCATATTTTTCATTTCTTCGAAATACCGCTGGCCCCACAACACCGGGTTGCCGCGTTTGCCCTTGGAGGTGGGGACGCATATACCGCGTCCCTCAACCGGATCAAAGGCGGCAATCAGTTGGTCGATCTGTTCACCTTTTACGGCGGGCATATCACCGAGCATGACGACGGCGCCGTCACTGGATCTGTCCAAGGCGCTAATGCCGCGTACCAAGGATGTGCTGAGGCCGTCGCCGTAGTTCGGGTTTTCCACGAACGTGAGTTCGAGGTCATCAAGCGCCGCCTTTACGGCTTCGCCTTGATGGCCAAGGACGACGATGATCGGTGAGGCTGCCGATGCAATAATTGCTTCAACGCTTCGGCGCACCATCGGTTTTCCGTCGATAATCGCGAGCAGCTTGTTTGATTTTCCCATGCGGCGGCTTTGCCCGGCGGCGAGGACAACTGCGGCGATCTTCGGCACCTCTGCCGAAACCATTTCTTTGTCGCTGGCGCGTTGCTGCGGCCGCGAGATAATTTCCTTCAGGAGCCCGCCGTCACCTAGGCCCATGACGTCCACAGGCGTTACGGGTTCACCGGCAAGCGTGCGCTCCAGTATCCAGTCAAAACCGTTGAGCTTTGGTGACCGCGCACAGCCAGGTACGCCGATCACCGGTACATCACCGTGGTGGGCAAGCAATACGAGATTTCCGGGATCAACCGGCATCCCGAAATGATCGATGGTTCCGCCGGCATTCTCAATGGCGGCTGGGACGACGTCGCGGCGATCAACAATAGCCGACGCACCGAACACCAATATTGGCGTGCAACCGTTGCCGAGTAATTCGGTGATGGCCGCGCCGATTGCCGCTTCGGTATGGTCGCACCGAATTTCCTGCGCGATGGTACTGCCGAGATGTTCGATCCGGTCCGTGGTCACAACCGCGGTTTTGTCGAGAATGCTTTCTTTCGTGTCGGGCAACCGCGACATGACAAGGCCGACGCGTTGCACTTTGAAGGGGGTGATACGGAATAGCGATCCGAATTCCCCTGCAATGTTCGATGCCGCATCGACAACGTGCCTGGGCGCGGCAAACGGAATGACTTTGACGGTTGCCAGCATCTGGCCTTTCTCGACCCGGGTGAAATCCGAAAGGCTCGCGAGCGTCAGAGATTCGTCGACCGCGTTTATTTGGCTTAAAGAGCCGGAATCAAACCGTAAAATTCCAGCGGCTTCCGCGTAGACGTTGCAGCGTCCGGTAAAGGGCGCCTGGGCTTTGACGCGATCGCCGGCAACGGCGCTCGCCAATTGGGCGGCGGCTTCATTCTCAGGCACGTCGTCTTCATCGAGGCGCGCGCAAATGATTTCGCTGTGGCCCGCGGATTTCAGGCGCGCGACGTCGTCCGAATTTAAGATCCGGCCTTTTTTGAGAACGCCGTCCGGCAGGCGTACGCTATGGGCGAGAATGGCGCCCTCGGATTCGTCAAGGTCGGTTGCGCCAAACCGCATGGTCAGCCGTATTTTTGCCGAAGTGATTCGGTCATTTGGGCAAGAATTGAAACCGCAATTTCTGACGGCGACTTCGCGCCAATGGCAAGGCCAACCGGCCCGCATATCCGCTCCCGCTGTGTTTCATTGAAACCGGCTTTTTCAAGCCGTTCCAGCCGTGCGGCGTGCGTTTTCTTGCTGCCAAGCGCGCCAACATAAAATGCGGTTGATGAGAGCGCGGTTTCAAGCGCCGGGTCATCGATCTTCGGGTCGTGGGTGAGGGTGACAATAGCGGTCCGCGAATCCGGTTTGATCTCATTCATCGCATCGTCCGGCCATTCCGAAAGGACCGTCACGTCGGGGAACCGCTCTTCACTGGCAAAGGCACTGCGAGGGTCGATAACGGTGACGCGGTAACCGGTGAGAGTCGCCATCCGCGCCAACGGCTGGGCAATGTGAACCGCGCCAACAATAATTAGCCGCAGTGGCGGATTGAATACATTCAGAAATAACGTGCCGTCGTCGGTTTCGACAGTCGTGCTTTTGTCGCTGCGGAGCACACCCATGAGGGCCTCGGCGACGGGGGCAGGGAGGTCGGCGATGACCCGGTCATCGCCAGGATCGATTAAGCCTTCTTCGCCGGTCACAAGGTTGGTCGCAAGAACAACCGGGCGGAGGTCGGTCCGGTAGGAAAGCAGCGCATGCAGCGTCGCCTGCTTCATACCAGCGGCTCGACAAAAACTTGTATTTTTCCGCCGCAGGCAAGCCCGACTTCCCAGGCCTGCGAGTTGGAGACGCCGAAGTCGAGAAGCCGTACGGCGCCGTCCGACATCGCATCCTGCGCTTCCTGTACAACCGCGCCTTCAATGCAGCCGCCTGAAACCGAACCGACGAACTGGCCTGAGTCATCGACCGCCATTTGGCTGCCGACCGGACGCGGCGACGAACCCCAGGTCGCAACAACGGTGGCGAGGGCCACATTCTTGCCGAGGCTTTTCCAGACTTTTGCCGTTTGCAGAATATCTTCTTCGAGATCGGTCATGCGGCATCCTCAATTTTTTGCGTGGCGCCCCGCTCGAGTTGGCGCGGCCATTCCCGGCCCAATGAATCGGCGAGCTGCGACATGCTGTCAAGATTGTGGATCGAGCGGCTTTCGTCAACATGGCTGACAATGGCTTTGGCCCCAGCGGCACGGGCCTCATAGGCCTCATACCGCAGCAACGGGTTCAGCCAGATCAGGCGGCGGCAGGATTTATGCAGCCGTTCCATCTGAAAATCGAGGCCCTCTGCGCCTTCGCGGTCGAGGCCATCGGTGATCAAAAGCACAAGCGCGCCCTGGCCAAGGATGCGGCGGCCCCAATGGGTGTTGAAGTCGGCGAGGCAGGCGCCGATCCGCGTGCCGCCGGACCAGTCCTCAACCGAATCACCGACCCGTTCGAGCGCAACATCAACATCCTTTTGGCGCAGGTGGCGCGTAATGTTGGAAAGCCGCGTACCAAACACGAAGGTGTGGACGCGGTCGCGGTCGTTGGTGATTGCATGCATGAAATGAAGAAACATGCGGCTATATCGGCTCATCGATCCGGAAATATCGCACAACACGACCAAAGGCGGATGGCGGCGGATACGCGAACGCCGTTTCAACGGGATGATGTCGCCGCCGTGGCGAAGCCCGGCCCGCATTGTCGCACGAAGATCGATCCGGTTGCCTTGATTGTCAGGCCGAAAGCGCCGTGTCGGGACCTGCATGATCGGCAGGTGGAGGCGTGCAATGGCACGCCGCGCGGCATCGATTTCGGTGCTCGACATGCTTTCGAAATCCATGTTCTGCAGCGCTTCTTTTTTTGAGTAGGTGAAGGCCGCATCAAACTGAATTTCCTCTTCCTCGTCGTTTTTTGGGGCTTCACCCTCGATACCCGGCATCATCGCTTCGGCGAGGCGGCGGTTGGCTTCGGTAATGCTGGTTTGGTCTGGTGATTCTGCGCCGAAACTTGGTAGCAGGACCGACATCATCCGTTCCAGGATGCGCGGGTTTCGCCAAAATATATGAAAGGCCTGATCGAACGTGTCGCGTTGATCGCGGCGGTTAACCATGACCGCGTGCAGCGCCCAATACAAATCGTCGCGATGTTCAATGCCGGCGGTCTCGACGGCGCGAACCGCTTCAATGATCCGTCCCGGTCCAACCGGAAGGCCGGCCGCGCGTAACACACGGCCAAAATGCATAATGTTGACGAGAAGTTTTCCCGGTTCGCCAGGCAAATCGTAATCGAGACTCATGCCCCAGCCGCGGCGATCTCCGCGTTGACCTCATCGAGCAGACGTTTCGCTTCCGATCCTTGGATCTTGGCGATGTCGTCCTGATATTTGAGAAGCACACCCAAGGTATCATTTACCGAGTTGGGGTCGAGGGTAAGTTTGTCGAGTTGCGTAAGCGCGCTCGCCCAATCAATGGTCTCGGCGATGCCCGGCAGTTTGAACAAATCCGACTTCCGCAGCTTCTGCACAAAGCCGACGATCTGCTCGCTCAGTCGTTTATCGGCGCCGGGGACCTTGATGCCCAATATTTCCAATTCGCGGGCGGCGTCCGGGTAATCAATCCAATGGTAATAACAGCGCCGTTTGAGGGCATCGTGAATTTCCCGCGTGCGGTTGGAGGTGATGATGACGATCGGCGGCTCAGCGGCCCTGATGGTGCCGAACTCCGGAATCGTCACCTGAAAGTCGGCGAGCAACTCCAATAGATATGCTTCAAACGGCTCGTCGGTGCGGTCCAATTCATCAATCAACAAGACGGGCGCGCCGCCCGGCCGCGGTTTCAACGCCTGAAGCAAGGGCCGTTCGATCAGAAACTTTTCGGAAAAGATGTCGGCGGTCAGTTTGTCCCGGTCAGTTTCACCTTCCGCTTCGGCGAGGCGAATTTCGACCATCTGCGCTGCGTAATTCCACTCGTAAACGGCCGACGAAATATCGAGGCCCTCGTAACACTGCAACCGGACCAGGTCGCGACCAAGGGTGGCGCCGAGAACCTTTGCGATCTCGGTTTTGCCCACGCCGGCTTCGCCTTCGAGAAACAAAGGCCGGTTGAGCGTAAGGCTCAGATAAAGTGTGGTCGCCAGCGCGCGGTCAGCGACGTAATTGCCGTCGGTCAGCAGCGCAAGCGTCTCTTCAATTGAAGTCGGAACAGTAATGGGGGCGGGGGCGTTCATATTTCTAAGCTACGCAGCAAGGGGGTAATAAACAAGAGGAGGCAAGCCTCCCCTTGTCGCAATAGGGTTATCGTGCGACGGCGCGTCAATTGAAATGTGCGACGGCGCGTCAATTGAAATGTGCGACGGCGCGTCAATTGAGATGCACGACGTCGCGCGTTCGCGCGAGGGCCTTTAACTTGCGCTATCGACTGCGCGTTTGGCCATCACGGTGACGAGATGCGCACGGTATTCGGCGCTGCCGTGAAGGTCCGAATTGAGGCCAACGTCGCTTACCGAAATTCCGGCAACTGCATCACTTGCGAAGTTGGATGCGAGCGCTGCTTCCATTTCCGGTACGCGGTAAACGCAGGCACCGGCACCGGTGACGGCAACGCGGACGCCCGAATCAGTTTCAGCAACAAAAACGCCGACCAGGGCATAACGCGATGCCGGTTGCGGAAATTTGCTATAACCAGCCCGTTTTGGCACCGGGAAGCTGATCGACGTTACCAACTCGCCGTCTTCAAGCGAGGTTTCAAACAATCCGGTGAAAAAGTCATCGGCGGCGATTTCGCGTTTGTTGGTTTTGATCGTTGCGCCGAGACCAACCAGGGCTGCCGGGTAATCAGCGGCGGGGTCGTTGTTGGCGTTTGATCCACCAATGGTGCCGCGGTGGCGAACCATCGGATCCCCAATTAACCCGGCGAGATAAGCCAGCGCCGGGATCGCCTTTTGCACATCGGCAGAAGCGGCGACTTCGGCGTGGGTTGTTGTCGCACCAATTGTCACCGTGCCACCGTCAACGGTAATCCCGCTCAATCCGGCAATGCCGCCGATATCAACCAGATCAGAAGGTGAGGCGAGACGCTGTTTCATCGTCGGCAGCAGGGTCATGCCGCCCGCGAGAAAAGTGCTGTCGGACGCATTGTTTCGTGCCGCCAGTGCGTCTTCAACAGTGCCCGGTTTGTGATATTTAAATTCGTACATAACTGTCTCTCCTCAAGCCGTCTACGCGGCGTTGTCCTGAATGGCTCGCCAGATTTTCTGGGGTGTAGCCGGCATTTCGATATGGCGCACGCCGATGGCATTGGCGACGGCACTGATTACGGCAGGTGGCGCACCGATGGCGCCGATTTCGCCCACGCCCTTCACACCAAGTGGATTGTGCGGGCAGGGCGTTACCGTATTTTCGGTATCAAAGTTCAATACATCATCTGCCCGCGGCAGTGCGTAATCCAGGGGCGACCCGGTAAGAAGTTGCCCGGCATCGTCGTACACGACAGCTTCGTGCAAGGCCTGACCGATTCCGTGGGTGACGCCGCCGTGGACCTGACCATCGACAATCATCGGATTGATGATATTGCCGACGTCATCGACCACGGTGAATTTGACGATTTCGGTGGTGCCGGTCTCGGCGTCGATTTCCACTTCGCAGATATAAGCGCCGAACGGGAAGTTGAAGTTGGACGGATCGTAAAACGCCGATTCTTCAAGTCCCGGTTCGACCGTCTCCAGCGGATAGTTATGCGGGACATATGCGGCAAAGGCGACTTCCGCAATCGTGGTGACTTTGTCGGTGCCGGAAACCGTGAAATTGCCGTCGCTAAATTCGATGTCGCCCTCATCG
>JAPYRS010000062.1 GCA_029936875.1 Alphaproteobacteria bacterium
GAACGCAGGATGCCCATGTTGACGAGCATGCGGACGCCTTCAATGTCGAGCATGCCGCGCGTCACTAGGTCGCCGGTGTGGACGCGGTCATGAAACGAAAAACTCAGTTCCTGGAGCTTGCCGTAAAACCGTAGACGGAGGTGATAGCCGATCAGGTGGCCGATCGATTCCCCACAATAATTGTGGACAAGTGTGAAGGCGCCGCGCAGCACAGACGCGCCAAACAACAATCCGGCGGTCGCCCATAATGCATTTCGGGCGGTTTCAATATCGATTGTCGTGTCATCAAGCGACAGCAAAGCACTGTCGACGGCGTTGCCAAGCAGCCGCGGGATTGCAAGTTGAAATGCCGCCGCAACAACCGTCGCGCCAAGCGCTAGTCCGATCCGCCTCCGGTAGCGAAAGGCTAGGCTGACGATGCGCCACAGGATGGCGAGATCGCCATTTGAACGGCGACCTTCGGAATAATCGATACTTGTCATCTATGGGTGTCGGGAGAATGCTTTGAAGAATCTACTCATTTGGGCAGACAATCGCACGTTTACTAATGATGCGTAACCTATTCGATGCCAGGTTTACTCCGGTGCGGGATGGGATCTGATCCCAAATATCTCACCCCGAACAGGCGTGTTGGCACAAGATTTCCTCGCGCGGCCACTTAAAACTTTTGGATTAGTCCAAATTTAATCTACTAAGCAGAAAATATTCAGGCACTGAATCTGAATTGTAGATTTTTCAAATTTTACGATTAGTATTTGATTTTGGGCAGAAGCCTTACGGGAAAAGTTAGTTAATGGCGGACGATGAAAAGAAGCGGAGCCCGTCTTCGCGTATTTGGTTGTGGGCGATTTTCAGAATCGTCCTTGGTATTATCGGCGGTGCGGGCCTCGGCGGAATCGCCGGTGGTAGCGTCGACAATGTTACATCAAGTATCATAAAGATCGTGCTCGGCGCGGTGATCGGTGGAATTGCCGGACTCGCGTTTGGATTCTTACGCCTCTATCTGGTTTCGACAGCGCCGCAGAAATAGAACCGGCACTTTACTTTCAAATTTATTTCCCGCGGTTAGGTGACGGGAAAGTCCTAGCTCCCAAGACGGCGGCGAAATTTCCGTCCGAATCGGTCACGGGATTTTCTGCGTGGCATACGCGGGTTTTTGCGGCGGCAGGCAGAAGCGGCAATCGCCGTCATAAATTATGGCCGTCCCACAAGATAAGGTTAAATCGGCGCTGCGCCCTACCAGCCATGGCCCCTGTGTAAAAGCTTGTGGAAAAGGTGTTTGTAAATTGTGATATAAGTCATTGGTTTTACACAGTTTTTTTTGAAAAATTATTTGATTTTGATTGCAGAGACCGTCGCCCCCTGACAGACTTCAGTTGCACGTGAGAGCGTGACGGTTCCCGTTTTCGGGATGTTTTTCGAGTTTCCTTGTGAGATTTGAATTTCAAACCAATACGGGATGGGTTTCTGAGGAAACGAATTCGCTGCTAGGTGGACAGTTTTTTCGGAGGCCGGTGGGTTTCAGTTTGGTGAAACTGCGGTCTGGCGGTTTTAATTTGGAGGGGGTTCGCCCTCTTTGGGTTGGAGGCGTCAGGCGGGATTTATCAGGCGGGATCCAGTTCCCTTCGGGGGGCCGGATTTTTTGAGGCCTATCGTTATTCAGGGGTTTGTGCCGGCAACGGTGCGGATAACTGGAAAACGAAAAAGCCCCGTCCACTCGAAAGTGTCAGGGGCTCGAGCGGCTCCAGAGCGCCAGGGGTTGCCTCTCGCGGGAGGCTATTGCATAGGGTCCCATTACCTTTGCAACCCTGGCGTTCAGCCTGCCTGAATCCTATCGCAGGGTGATTCGGGCTTCAACAAATAATTTGCGTTGAATCTGTTCGGGCAGATTGCCACGGCTTCTCGACCGTGCGTCGCCCTTAGGTCCAACCTGATAAACTAACCGCGGGCGTGTGGGGGAATCTTTCGATGGCGCGGATGATATCAATGTTTGCCCTTTTGATCGTATGGGCAAGTTTAGTTGTAACGGGCAGCGCACCGTCCCGTGCTGAGGGCGAAGGGTCGCCGGGGTTCATTGAGGGCCTTCCGCTTACCGGAAAGTATCTGGTCGCTAGTCCCGACCTCCGGGACCCCAATTTTGTTCAAACCGTCATTTTCATGGTTCGCCACGACGCAGAGGGCGCGATGGGGATTGTCGTCAATCGGGCAATCGGCACTGTTCCGCTCGTCGAGGTTCTGAGCTTTCTCGGGATTACGACCGAAAGCGAACTCGGAAGCGTGCAAATACTTTATGGCGGGCCGGTCGAGCCGGAAGCCGCATTCGTATTGCATTCGACCGATTACCTGCAAGACGGCTCTCTTCATGTGAATGAAGACGTGGCGTTGACGTCCAAGCAGGAAATCTTTGAAGCGATCGCGAAGGGAGAGGGGCCAGAGCAGCGGCTTTTAGCGTTTGGGTTTTCTGGGTGGGGACCTGGCCAGCTCGAAAAAGAATTCGGCCAGGGCAGCTGGTTTATTATTCCGGGTGACGTCGACTTTCTTTTTGATGACGACATCAAGTCCAAATGGCAGCGGGCGCACGACCAACAGGAAATAAATTTATAGCGCGCGGCTATCCGATCTCGTCCTGGTCCCGAAATCTCGTGCCGTACCCCTTGGTGCTCAGCAGCGGTGCCGCCGCTTCCGGGTATCCCGCTTCCAATTTAATGCCGGCGCCTTCGACCATTCGATTGAGATAATTGAACAAGGCCGAGACGGCCGTTGCGTCGTAAAGCGCGCGTTCATCCCAACCCTTGGCAAAGACGGCGTCGGCATCAGCCTGCACCATCTTTGCGGGCGAGGTTGTGAGTTTGCCGGCATAGGCGAGAAGCGGACGCAAGCGTTGATCGACCGCGGCTTCACCAAAGTTATCGAGCAAATCGGCGATCAGCGGTTCCTCAATGCCAAAGGCCGCGGCAACCGCGCTGTGCACGCCGTGGCAATACTGACATTCATTGAGGCCCGAGACATAAGCGCCGATCAATTCGCGTTCGCCTTCCGAAAGCGGCGAGGGGCCACGCAGCACGTGTTGCACCAGAACGCCGAGCGGGCGCGCTGTATCGGGAAAGGCGAGGAACAGATCGCCCAGTTTCGCGTCTTCCGGCAGTGACGGGAGGAAGGGCATCGGCAGTCTCCAAATGCTGAATGAAAACTCTTAGAGAGGAAAGACCCAGGCGATTACCGGTACACCAACAAAAACAATAATCACCTCAAGCGGAAGACCCATTCGCCAATAATCGCTAAAGTGATACCCGCCGGGGCCAAGAATGATCGCGTTGTTCTGGTGTCCGATGGGGGTGAGAAACGCGCAGCTCGCGCCGACGGCAACGGCCATCAAAAAAGCATCCGGATTGACGCCGAGAATCTGCGCGACCCCGAAGGCAATGGGTGCGGCGACAACGGCGGTTGCCGCATTATTCATAATGTCGGACAGCGTCATCGTGATGATCATCAGCGCCGCCAATATCAACAAGGGCGAAAGGCCGGTCGAGGCGTCGCCGATGACCTCCGCCATAATTCGCGTGGCGCCGGTACTCTCGAGCGCCTCGCCAATCGGCATCATCGCACCAAGAAGGACGACCACCGGCCAATCAATCGATTCGTAAAGTTGGGTGACCGGCAAAATATTGAGGAGCACGACGGCGGCGGCGGCTGCGCTGATCGAAATAGGCAGTGGCAGAAAGCCAAGTGCGGCGGCGGCAATGGCGGCGGCAAAAATCGCTGCGGTCAGGCCGGCCTTTCGCGCGCGCCCTATTTGTAGGGGCCGGGCGGCAAGCGGCAGGCAACCCAGTTGCGCCATCACCTGGGCCAAACGTTCCGTCTCGCCCTGAAACAGCAGCACGTCGCCTGCACGGAACTGAACCGAATTCAGTCGCCGCATCAGCGGTTGCCCTTGCCGGGACAGGGCCAGCATATTCACACCGTAGCGACCAGCGAGGCGCAGGTCGCGCGCACTTCGGCCCTCCATGCGCGAGCCGGGCGATACCACAACCTCATTGACCGACATGTGATCGGCCTTGAGGAACGCCGTTCCTTCACCCTCGAGGCCGACCATTTCCATGGTCAAACTGCTGACGAATTTGTTGATCTTCTCGGCTGGACCTTCGAGCACAAGAATGTCGTCGGCTTGAATGAATTGATGGCGGGCGGCGGCATAAATGCGCATTTGGCTGCGTATCAGGCCGATCAGCACCACATCCTGATCGCGCGATTCGTCATCGATCTCGCCGAGAGAGCGGCCGATAGCCTCTGACCCTTCGGGGACAATCGCTTCGGCGACATAATCCTCAATGTGGAACAGTTCGCCCGGCGGCGGGGCGCTTCGCCGCGATTTTGGAATAAGGCGCCAACCGATCAGCGCGATAAACAGACTTCCCGCGACGGCAATGGCGAGGCCAGCCGGCGAGAAATCGAACATACCAAAGGGTTCACCGGTGACGGTTCCCCGGTAGGTGGCGATAATGATGTTGGGCGGCGTCCCAATTAACGTCACGAGGCCGCCGAGAATTGTGCCAAACGAGAGCGGCATCAGCACGACGGCTGGGGAACGCTTGGCTTTGATCGCCGACTGCACGGCAACCGGCATCAATAATGATAACGCACCGACATTGTTCATGATCGCCGATAGTGGCGCGCCGATACCAACCAGCGTTCCGATGTGGGTCGAAGGGCTGCCGGTTAGGGGCGCGAGCCGGTCTGCGATTATTTCGACAAAACCAGAATTTTGTAGCGCCTTGCTCATGATCAATACGCCGATGACGGTAATCGTCGCCGGGTGTCCGAATCCAAGAAAGGCGCGGTCGGCAGGAATTACGCCAATGATGACGGCGGCGATCAGCGCGACAAAAGCGACAACGTCATAGCGAAACCGGCCCCAGATAAATCCGATAAGGGCAAGGCCGAGAATGACGAAGATAGAGGTCTGGTCGAAATTCATGACGTTGCGCCGGGCCGGTTATTGGCGAGCTTTCCGCGACCTTGGTGCATTTGCAGGGCCATGCGCAAGGTGCGTTGAAAACTTTATTCGTCGCGCCTTAACTAAGTCTTCACCGTGCATATGGGGATAGCGCGCATTCACCGTTCAATCGCCCCAGTGCCTGTGGGGTGAAGATCAGGCGGCGCTGCGCTCTTTCCGGGTTCGCGCGGTGGCGGCGAGGTCGACCTCCATTGCCGCTGTCAGCACGACGCCATAATCCGCATTTGCGACATCGGCATCGATGTAGCCGTCGAGAACATCGTCGAGAACTTTTTCCGGATCGCGCTCGAGCGGATCGCCGTAGCCACCACCGCAGGGGCCAACGGCAATAAACTTGTCGCCGGTGTTGGCAGCCCGGTAGGGCAGTTTCGACGGCAGGTAATAGGGTTCACCACCGGCCGGATTAATCTGCAAGTCGGCAGGTTCGCCCTCGTGGCCGCCCTGAAATCCCCAAGGCTTGAAAAGGTGCCCTTCGCCTTCGACCGAATAACCGCCGCTATCTTCAAAGGCGAATTCGCGAATTGCGCCAATTCCGCCCCGCCATTTTCCAGCCGGTACCGCGTTTTCCCGCAACTCATAGCGATCGACACGAAGCGGCAGGTGGGTTTCGATATCTTCAATCGGATTGTTACGGGTATTGGCATAAAGCGTGTCGACCGCGTCCATACCGTCCATGCCCGAGCGGCCCCCATAAGCGCCCTCGAATATTTCCATGTGCACCCAGTGCTGGCCATTGGCGAGGCCGGAAAAGGCGATTACTTTCAGGTTGCCGATGCCGGCTGAAATCTGTTTCGGCACAGCTTGCGACAAGGCGCGCATCAAGGTGTCGGCAATCATGCAGCCGGGCGCAAACCGGGCAATGACCGGCGCCGGGAAGTTGGGATTGGCAAGGCTGCCTTTGGGCGCAAGAATCTTGATTGGCCGGGTCAGGCCTGAATTTTGCGGCACATGCCCAAATGTCGCGGTGTCGACCAGGATAGACCGAACCGTCAGCCAGATCGCGACATCGACGGTGCCCTCAAACGGCATGTTGATCGGCAAATCGATTTGATCGGCGGTGCCGGCGAGATCGACCGTAATGTCGCTGCCCTCCACCGTAACCGTGACAACGATCGGCAGGTTTTTCTCTTTCGGGTTATCGCTGTTCTCATAGCCATCGATATGGCCGGTCGCCTTATAGACCCCGTCCGGTATCTTTTCGATGGCGTTTCGCATCATCCGCTCGGATGCATCCATCAAGGCGTCGGCCGCCCCGTTCACGGTTTCGATGCTGTAGCGTTCAATCAGTTCGAGATAGCGTTCGGCGCCAATGCGGGCGGCGGCGATCTGCGCTTCCATGTCATCGACAACGAGGTGGGAGGCGCGAATATTGTCCCGCAGCATGTGCCAGACCATGTCGTTTTTCACGCCCTTGTCGTAGACCTTGATCGCCTTGAACTGCAGGCCTTCGGCGTAAACGTCCATCGCATCGACGATGCCGCAACTGCCGGGGCTTAATGCGCCGATATCAAGGTGATGCGCGGTTGTCGCGGCAAAACCTTCGAGCTTGTCTTTGTGGAATACCGGAACCGCGAACAGCACGTCCGGCCCGTGGCTGGAGCCGCCGTAGGGGTCGTTGTGCATGATGACGTCGCCCGGCGCGATCGTTTCACCGCGGGCTTCGAACGTCCTGAGAATGCCTTTGATGTAACCGGGGATCGGCCCGGATTGCAGCGGCGTCGACTGTTTGCTCTCGCAAAGTTGCCGGCATTTGATATCGACAATGGCTGCACCGAAATCTTCCGATTCGCGAATGATCGACGAGTACGCCATCCGCATCAGCTTGTAGCCCATTTCGATGGCGATGCTTTCCAACGCCCCCTGAATGACCGACGCCGTGATCGGATCGACCGTCGGACGGTTGTCGCCGGTAGGTGGCGCGCTCTTGGTCGCGGTCATGTCGCGTCTCCAATCCGAATAAAGAGGTTGCCTGTCTGGTCGGCCCGCGCAGTGGCACCGGGTGGCACGACGGTGGTCGTGTCCATTTGCAGGATAATCGCGGGGCCAACGATGTCTTCGTCGAGCGGCAAATTATCGCGCAGGTAATAGGCAGTCTCGAATGGCTCGAGGGTGCCGTTCACGCGAAAATGGCTCGAGTCGGTTTTGACCAAAGCCAAATCTTGTGACCGCTCTGTGGTTGCCATCGACGGCGTCGAAATCTTTTGCGCGACACCAATACCGGTGACACGAATGTTGACGATTTCAATAGGGGTGTCGGGATAGTTGTGGCCGTAGTCCTTGAGATGAGCGGCATGAAACTGTTCCCACGCCGTCTCAATTGCGGCGTCATTGATGGCACCGCCTAAGAACTCCACCCGAAGTTCATAACCCTGGCCGAGATAACGAAGATCGCCCGAGCGCTCATACCGGACGTCTGCATCGCTGACACCTTCGTCGCTGAGCTGCACGGAAAGCGACTTCTCCATCGATTCGAAATCACGATTGAGCCGCGCCACATCAACGTCGCCCTGCACCTGAAACTCGGTCCGAATGGCATCGTACTTGTGATCGGTGGTGAGCAGCCCGACGGCAGACGTAATACCAGGGAACGGCGGAATAAGAATTTCGCGAATACCCATTTCGGCAGCAACTGCAACGCCGTGCAGCGGCCCGGCACCGCCAAACGCAACCAGCACATAGTCGCGCGGGTCGATGCCTTTTTGAACGGTACGCGAACGAATGGCGTTCGCCATATTCGCATTGAGAATTGTCAAAATGCCTTCGGCGCAGTCATGAACGCCGAGATCGAGCTCTTTGGCGAAATCCGTAATCACCCGCGTGGCCGCTTCTTCATCAAGGCTCATCTCGCCGCCGAGAAAATTATCCTTGCTGAGGCGGCCCAGCACGACATTGGCGTCGGTTACGGTCGGGAAGTTGCCGCCGCGCCCATATGCCGCCGGTCCCGGTTCCGAACCGGCACTGCGCGGCCCCACCCGGAAGGTGCCGCCCGCATCCCGCCACGCGATCGATCCGCCGCCGGCACCAATAGTGTGAATGTCGATCATCGGCACCATCAGCGGAAATCCGGCGATCCAGGTATCGCGCGCGGTCGCTTCCCCGAAACGACCGTCGGTGACAATGCCGATATCGGCGCTGGTGCCGCCGACATCAAAGGTGATCAGCTTGTCGCGGCCGGCAACTTCGCCGCACCAGGCACCGCCGAGCACGCCTGCGGCCGGGCCGGAAAGCAAGGTGAGAACCGGACGATCGGCAACTAGGCCCGCGGTGGCGACACCGCCGTTCGATCCCATGATGTGAAGGTCGGCCTTGAGGCCACCGTCTTTCAGGCTTTTCTCGAGGTTGGTGACATAGGTGCGGACTTTCGGGCCAACAAAGGCATTCATTGCCGCCGTCGTGAAACGTTCAAATTCACGAAACTGCGGTGTGACGGACGACGACGTGGTCACAAACGCTTCCGGATATTCTTCGCGAACGATTTCTGCGGCCCGGTCTTCGTGGCTCGGGCCGATATAGGAAAACAGAAAACAGACAGCGATTGATTCGACGCCTTCTTTTTTTAATTCACGTGCCGCTACCCGGACTTCCTCTTCGTCCAAGGGCGCAAGCACTTCGCCGCGGGCGGCGATCCGTTCGGTGACGGTCTTCCGGTGGCGGCGCTTGATCAGCGGCCGATTCTGCCACGGAATCTCCTGCATGATCGAATAATGCTGCGGTCGCTGATGGCGGCCAATATGGAGAATGTCGCGGTAGCCCTTGGTCGTCACCATTCCGGTGCGCGCACCCTTGTTTTCAAGCACGGCATTGGTGGCAATGGTTGTGCCATGCATGACGTGATCGATGCCGCTCAGGTCAAGGTCATTTCGCTCGCACAATTCGTAGATGCCCTGCATGACGCCTTTGGACGGATCGTCCGGCGTCGTCGGGACTTTGTGAATGACCGTCAGATTCCGGTCCGTATCGGTAAGAACAATATCTGTAAATGTGCCGCCCACATCGACGCCGACCAACTGCATTCAATTTCCTCCCAGCCACAATTGGCCATTTGAACCCTTGCCTCATTGTGTATGCCCCATGCCGATGCGGCAATTGATACGCTATTGTCTGTGGACAAGGCACCAGAGCCCGGAATAATAAGGGTGCCTCAGGGTCCCGTCCATATTGGTGCGGGGCCAATCCAGTTTGTGGCTATTCCGTTCAATATTTTGGGAAGGTTTGCGGTCCATGACCTCGACTAATCAAAAAGCGTCTTCAGGCATTCAGCAGGATCGCCTTTGGCAGCGGCTGATGGATCTCGCCAGCATCGGTGCGACAAAAAAAGGCGGCGTCAATCGGGAGGCGCTGACGCCCGAGGATAATGCGGCGCGGCAGCTGGTCCAGGGTTGGGCCGAGGCGCGCGGTTTCACCACCCATATTGATGATATCGGCAATCTTTTTTTCAGGCGGGAAGGCACCGACCCCGATGCCGACCCGGTTGTGACCGGCAGTCATATCGATAGTCAACCAACGGGTGGAAAATTTGACGGCGCCTACGGGGTGATGGCCGGCCTGGAAGCGCTTGAGGCCTGCGAAGATTTGGGCATCGTCACCAAACGCCCGCTCGAATTTGTTGCCTGGTTCAACGAGGAAGGCGGACGATTCCAGCCGGCAACGATGGGGTCGGGCGTTTACGCCGGTTCAATGGATTTCGAAAAAATGCTCGATGTTGTTGATAGAGAGGGCGTCCGGGTTCGGGATGATCTCCCCGCCTCGCTTGTCGCAACGGCGGGCGCAAAACCCCGCGCTTTTGGATCGCCGATCGCTGCTTATATCGAGGCGCATATTGAACAGGGCCCGCGCCTTGAAATTGAAAAGAAAACAATCGGTGTCGTTACCGACATTCAGGGGTGCCGTTGGTTTTCGGTCGAAGTATTGGGCGAGGAAGCGCATGCCGGTACGACGCCAAATGCGGCGCGGAAAGATGCCTTGAAAGCATCCCTCGCGATGATCCATGAGATTCAGGAATTGATGGACGACCCGAGCGATATTCTTCGCTTCACCGTCGGGCGGATGGATGTCGAACCAAATTCTCCGAACACGGTGCCTGCGCGGGTTTATTTCACCATTGATTTTCGCCATCCGAAAATGAAGGTCCTGACCGAAAAGGGCGACAAGATTGAAGGCATTTGCAAACGTCACGCGGGCGACCTGCCGCTGACGGTGACCCAGACCTATTCCGTGCCGCCGACCATATTCAACAAAAATGTTGTCGGTCAGGTTCGCAAGGCAACGGAAGCGTTGGATTTGCCAAACCTCGATATGCTTTCGGGTGCACTCCACGATGCGAAATACATGAATGATCTGGCACCTTCGGGCATGATTTTCGTGCCCTGCGAGCGCGGGTTAAGTCACAACGAAGCCGAAAGTGCAGAGCCTTCAGATTTGGCCGACGGCGCGCGCGTGTTGGTCGATGCCCTTGTCGCCCTGGCCAATCAATAGGTGGGGCGCTGCTGATGTCTCGAAAACTTATTGTTGGCGCGGCGCAGCTCGGGCCCATCGCGCGGGAAGAGTCGCGGCAAAGCGTTGTTGCCCGTCTTCTCGAAATGCTGCGCGAAGCGCATAGCCACAAATGTGATGTCGTGGTCTTTCCTGAACTCGCGCTCACCTCGTTTTTCCCGCGCTGGTTCATGGAAGATCAGGACGAGATCGACGCCTATTTCGAGCGCGAGATGCCCAATCCAGCGACCCAGCCGCTGTTCGATGAAGCCAAAGAAAAAGGCATCGGGTTTTACCTTGGCTATGCAGAGCTTTCGCAGTCGGACGGCGTGACCCACCGCCATAATACTTCGATCCTGATCGATAAATCCGGCAAGCTGGCCGGCAAATACCGCAAGATTCATTTGCCCGGCCACGCCGAATATGAGAGCTACCGCCCGTTTCAGCACCTCGAAAAAAGATATTTCGAGGTCGGCGACCTCGGCTTTCCGGTTTGGCGGACGATGGACGGCAATATGGGCATGTGCATCTGTAACGACCGGCGCTGGCCCGAAACCTACCGCGTGATGGGGCTGCAGGACGTCGAACTGGTGCTGTGCGGCTACAATTCGCCGACCCATAATCCGCCCGCGCCGCAACACGATCACCTGACATCATTTCATAACCATCTCAGTATGCAGGCGGGCGCCTACCAGAATGCGACTTGGGTTGTCGGCGTTGCCAAGGCGGGGTGTGAAGAAGGCTGCGATCTGCTCGGGCAGAGCTCGATCATCGCGCCTTCGGGCGAAATCGTTGCCATGACCACGACGCTTGAAGATGAACTAATTGTCGCGACATGCGATCTCGACCTGTGCAAGTCCTACAAGGACACCTGGTTCGCGTTTGAGAAACATCGGCGGCCGGAACATTACGGCTTGATCGTTGAGCGCACCGGCGCGATCCCACCGGAAGGTGGATAGAGCCAAGGCCGGCCCCTGCCATGAAATTTCATCGCGGATTTGCTGAAACACCTGAAGGACAGGTCCACTTCATCGAATCCGCTTCAGGCGACGCGCACTTGCCTCTGGTGATGATCCCGCAAGCGAGCGCCAACGAACAAAAGAGATTGATGGCGGCAATCGGTCCGGACCGCCGCATGATCGCGATCGAACTGCTCGGCATGGGCGACTCGGATGCGTATCGTGCCGACAATCCCGACATGACGTTTTTCGCCGGTGCGACGATAGCCGCGCTCAGTGACGTTGGTCTGGAGAAATTTGACCTCTTGGGGACGCATCAAGGTGCGCGCGCCGCTGCCGAAATCGCCATACTTGCGCCGGACCGCGTACGGAAACTCATTCTCGACGGTGTTGGTCATATGGATGATGCGGTGAAGTCCGAATACGCGGATCACTACCTGCCGAAAATCCCGATCGACCATGAAGGCACCCAGATCAGGGTCGCCTGGTATTACGTTCGGGATTCGATGCTGTTCTGGCCCTGGTACAAGCGGGAGGCTTCACGGTCCAAACATACCGGCTTGCCGAGCGCGGAAATTTTGCACGACCGCGTTCTCGACGTGTTGAAATCCGCCCACACGATCCACAAGAACATGCATGCCACATTCGCCTATGACACCAGCACGCAGTTGCCCAAGGTCACTGCGCCGACGCTGGTCAGCGATTTCGATAACATTCTCCATCTGATCCCGAACGTGTCGCAAACAAGTCGCGGTTTTTATGACCCGGATTTTGATAGTGATGAAGATGTCGCGGCACTCGCGGAAATATATCGCAACTTTCTCGATAAGGATTGATTGGGCCACCGATTGGTACTGCCGCTAATGGCGCAAAATCTATCTTTTAGGCGAATCGCGCGAGCAGTCGGCGTAACCGCGACGCTTGGCATGTCGCTGATCCATTTATTTCTAGTGCAACTGCGCAGTCGACCTGGCGCGTTAGCGAAATCAAGATCGCCGGCGAGATCCGCGCACTTTTTGAATTTGAGACGGATGCGGGTCCGCACCTTATTGCCGAAACCGGGACCGGTGATTTTCTGCGCATCACGGCATCAGGGAATGGCCTGGAAATTGTCCCCGTCGCATATCCTCGTGCTGCGCTGCCACGCCGCCCCGACATGTTGCCGGACGGGGTGGTCTCGTTCGGGCAGGGCCAAATTCGCGAGGTCTGGCTCACCGGCCCGACGAGGCGTTATGCCCATGGCGTCATCGGCGATGCGATTGAAGCCTCAGGTCTTCGGGTTCAACTTGCGGACGGATCAATTCTTGATGCCGTTCTAGACAAGCAATTCGTATTTGAAGATCGCTTGGCCCCTCTTGTCGATCTTACCGGCGACAGTGAAGATGAAATTATGGTCGTGCGTTCGTATTTGAATGCGGGCGCCGCCCTAAGTTTATGGGGCGTTCGAAATGGAAATCTCGTGCGAATTGCTGAGGCACCGGCAATCGGCTCATCTCATCGGTGGCTAAACCCGGTCGGCGTTGCCGATTTCGACGGCGACGGCACGCCTGAGGCGGCAGCCGTGATCACGCCCCATATCGGCGGGATATTGAAGCTCTATTCAGTAGCCGGCGATAAACTGGTCGAGGAGGAGTCGGTTCGTGGATTTTCAAATCATTTCATCGGCAGTCGCGAACTCGGGCTTAGCGCCGTCCTTGATGCCAATGACGATAATGTCCCGGATATCGTTTTACCGACATCCAATCGCCGCGGCATTCGCATCGTCACCTTCGCCGGACAACAATTTTCGGAGATTGTAACGCTTCCCCTTAGCCGTCGCGTCTGGACGGCTTTCGCTCGCGTCCCGGGTGACAAGCGGTCGAATTCGCTCGTCGTAGGCCTGAATGGCGGAATTCTGGCGCACATTCACCAGTAGCGAACAGCGGTCACTTCGCCTTCATTGATTGTTCATGCGCCCGTGGCTTGATTTTTGGCGGTCCTGTTGTCGATGATCGGGGACGGCGTGAATTTGGCGGCTCGCCTTGAAAGTGCCTGCAAAGCCTATTCGGCCAAAATTCTCATCAGTGAATACACGGTCACAAAACTCAAAGGCACCTACCGGCTTCGTGATATCGACAAGGTTATCGTCAAGGGCAAGACCACACCGGTCGGCGTTTGGGAAGTGCTCGACTACCACACCGATGAAACCTTCCCGAACCTGATGGAAGCGGTGAACTACTTCAAAAGCGGCGTCGATCATTACCGCAAAGGATCGTGGGACAAAGGGATCGACGCATTCAACGAATGCCTTGCCCTCAACCCCAACGACAAACTGTCAGAAAGCTATATTGGGCGATGTGAGCAACTGAAAGCGGAGCCGCCCGAGGGCGAATGGGACGGTATCTGGGTGATGACGTCGAAATAACCGGCCTTTGACTTCGTCAAGCCGCCTGCGGCCAATCTTCGGATTTCAGCAGAACCTCGACGCCTGGCAATCGCTTGCCTTCAAGCCATTCAAGGAACGCACCGCCGGCCGCTGATATGTAGCTGAAGCCGTCGGCTGCGCCTGCGTTTGCAAGGGCGGCCATTGTGTCGCCGCCGCCAGCAACGGAAATCATGTTTCCTGCTTGGGTCCATTTGGCGACCCGACTAGCAACCCAATTCGTCGCGCGATCAAATGGTTTCGTTTCAAATGCGCCGAGCGGCCCGTTCCAGACAATGGTCTTGCAACGCCTCAGCCGCCGCGCGAGCCTTCTTGCCGACCGTTCCGCGATGTCGAGAATCATTTGGTCGGGCGGTATTCTTTCGACCGGGACAATATGGGTTTTTGCACCCGAATTCAGCGCGCTGGCGACGACGACATATTCGGGCAAAATAATGTGACACTTAGCGGCTTCCGCCATCGCCAGGATTTCACCCGCGGTATCAACCAGCGTCGGCTCAAAAAGACTTTTTCCGACCTCAATCCCCTTGGCGCGCAGAAAAGTGTTGGCCATCGCGCCGCCAATCGCCAGGACCTCAACTTTCTCGATCAGATTTGAGACCAGCGCGAGTTTGCTCGAAACTTTGGCGCCGCCAATTAGTGCGGCAAGCGGTCGCTGCGGATCGTGGAGAACGCTATAGAGCGCTTCCAGTTCCGCCACCATACCGCGACCCGCAACCGATGGCAGGATGTGGGCAATTGCCTCGACCGAAGCGTGGGCGCGATGGGCACAGGAAAACGCGTCATTGACGAAGATGTCGCCGAGCGCAGCAAGCTGTTTGGCAAATTCCGGATCGTTTGCAGTCTCTCCCGGATGGAAACGAAGATTTTCGAACAGCGCGATCTCACCCGGCTCAAGGTCGTCGATAACACTCTTCGCATCGGGGCCAATGCAGTTTTCGGCGAATGGCAAGGGCGGACGCTCGAGCGCCGCGCCAATCACTTCGTTTACGCGCCGGAGCGACAGCGCCGGATCAAATTTTCCTTCGGGCCGGCCGAAATGGGAGAGCAGCACGACTTTCGCGCCGCGCGTCAGCAATTCCGAAAGCGTCGGGATAAGCCGTTCAATGCGGAGCCCGTCAAGAAGCTCAAGCTCCTCCATCGGAACATTCAGGTCGGCACGGACC
>JAPYRS010000216.1 GCA_029936875.1 Alphaproteobacteria bacterium
GAGAACGGTGATGGTGCCCTCCTCCATACGCTGACGGAGTTCCCGTCGCGACACCGCCTCCATGCTGTCGCGCTTTCGGAAGTAACTGGAAACGACCTTCTCAACTTCGGCGACATGCCGGTCACCCGTGAGCCGCAAGGCGGACAGAAGTTCGATGACGGAATCGTCACTGAGTCTGCAAATCAGATACTTCCCCTCCTTGCGCGAGTGCACCAGACCGGCGGCCCGGAGCCGCTTCAAGTGTTGCGAGGTGTTGGCCAGGGACAGTCCCGTCAACTGGGCGAGGACATCGACGCTCCTTTCGCCCTGAGCCAGGTGCTCCAGGATGGCGAGGCGGCAACTGTGGCCAAGCGCCTTGGCGACCTCGGCGAATTGCTCGAACACAGCAAGTTTGGGACCGGAATTCGGCATTTAATCTTTCAATCAATCAATCAATTAATTGATTGATTGTTATAACGATATGGATAAGTCCTGCAATCAATCCGGTCCAAAAAATAAGCGTCGCCCTCGCTCAAATCAATGACTGAAGAAACTTAGGGGTTATTCCGACCTCGATGTCCTGACCCTGTCTTGAGGGCATATAGAGGGATTTTTGCAACGATCTGAAACGGTGAAAATATTCCAAGGAGCAAAAGAAAATGCAAAATCACAGTTACGCCAATATTTTCCCTATGATGAACGATGAAGAGTTTAAGCAACTTGTCGCTTCTATCCGCGACCACGGCCTTCATCATCCCATCGTTACCTTTGAAGGAAAAATTCTCGATGGCCGCAATCGCTTTGCCGCCTGCGAGAAAGCCGGGGTTAAGCCTCATTTCATCGAGTATGACGGGAGCGATCCGCTCGGCTTTGTTGAGCGCACGAACCTCCACCGCCGCCATTTGAATAGTGATCAGCAGGCTTCGGTCGTGGCTAAGCTGGCGGTTCGCTATTAACCCGGGCGCCAAGGCCTGATCATTAGGCCAAAAAGCTAGTGAACGGGTTCGCCAGGACATCGGCCCATTAACTGGCGTATCGAATATACGTTAAACAGGCGCGGTTGATCGCTCGGACCGAAACCCCAACCACGCATTAACCAAGATCGCGGCGACCACAAGGCTGCCGCCGATAAAGGTTTGCTGAGGCGGTTGTTCGCTCAATACAAGCCACACCCAAAGAGGGCCCAAAACAGTTTCAAGTAACATGATGAGACTGACTTCGGGTGCCGAGATTAACTTCGGCCCAAAAGCGATCAATCCCATGGCAACGGGAATTATGATGCCGCCATTGAGGGCAAGAAACATGAAGTCCCGGTTTGATGCGGCAGCTATATCTGCTCCCATGAACAAGGCGAAAAGGGCGGCCAAGAAAGAACCGAGGCCAATGGCGGCCGTGGAATTGATCTTGGGGTTTAAGCTCACGGACACCAAAGCCGCGGCCAGGAACAAGGCGCAGAGAAGGGCAAAGACATCGCCGAAAGCATTGCCATCTCCAATTCGGCCCCAGAACACCATGACAATGCCCGCCATCGCGATAAATATGGTCACCCAAGTCCTAAGCGCCAATTTTTTTTGCATCAGAACGACGCTCAAGACGGCAGCGACGAAGGGGGTGGAGGCCAATATCACAAGTGTATTGGCCACGGCAGTGTGGGTAATGGAGATAACGAAACAAACGTTGCTGCCGGCAAACAGTAGGGCGCAAAACAGGCCGATTTTGAACAGGCCACCAATCGCCTTGATGGGGCCGCTCTTTTCTATGAATGCATTGAGCGCAAAAAGGCAGATCGCCGCGAACAAACTGCGCCAGAACAACAAGGTCCAATGATCCGTTTCGATTAGGCGCACAACGAGAGCATCAGGCGTCAGAACGAGGACCCCAACGACCGTTATTAACACCCCGCGTTGGTGAGAATTCAATTGGCTCATTGTTGCAGTTCAATCAGATCCGTTATCGTTTCCACCGGCACAGGCGCTCTGCGGCTTCGGCGATGCTGTCACCGTCCCCGGCAAAGGAAAAGCGCATATAGCGGTTGCCCCGCTCAGGATCAAAATCAATGCCCGGCGTGGCCGCGACGCCAGTCTCGGCCAACATGGCCCGGCAGAATTCCTGGCTGTCGTTGGTCAGGCTGGCGATATCGGCATAGATGTAAAAAGCGCCGTCCGCCGGGGCTAGCGTCTCAAACCCCGCCTTCGGCAGTTGGTCCAGCAGCAACGCACGGTTTTCCGCATAGCGCGCGACGTAGCCGTCTAATTCCTGCCGGCAGTCAAAGGCAGCAATCCCGGCGTATTGGGACAGGGTCGGCGGCGAGATAAATAAGTTCTGGGACAGGCATTCTATGGACCGGTACAGGTCTTCGGGCACGACCATCCAGCCCAGCCGCCACCCGGTCATGGAAAAATATTTCGAAAAACTGTTGATGACGATGGCGTCATCCGTTTGCCGGAGCACCGTCTCTGCCGGTTCCGCGTAGGTAATGCCGTGATAAATTTCATCCGAGATCAGGCGGATGGAGCTATCCCGGCAATACTCCACCAGGGCCTTCAACTCAGCGGCATGGATCATGGTGCCGGCGGGATTCGATGGGCTGGCCACGATGAGACCATCCAGGTTGCCTGTGGCAGCGGCCCGGTCGAGTAATTCCGGACTGGGTTGAAAATTGGTTTCCGGCCCGGTCTGAAGATCAACCACCTCGACGCCCACGGCTTGCAGAATATTGCGGTAAGCCGGATATCCCGGGCTCGCCAAGGC
>JAPYRS010000063.1 GCA_029936875.1 Alphaproteobacteria bacterium
CACCGGTAACAAGAACGCTCATTGGCTACTTTTCACTTGATGTTTAATTCGCCCCGCCCCGGGTGGGCGCGCAGCGCGGCGCACAATAGCTGTGGTCACAGGTCTAATCACACTCTTTTTGGTTTTGGCTGAAAATTCGAACTTGTACCAATATGAACCAATCGAGATCCGACGGGGGTAGAGGTCGGCTCGACCTCACTACCCTACCACGCCCATAACCCACTGATAATTAGTAATTTATTGTCTCTGTCGCCACGATAACGGGAAAGTGGAATGAAATGTCCCCAAATGGGATAATCTAGAGATTGAGGCTCGATTTGGAGGGAAAATCCGGGCATGGCGCAAACGATACTTATCGTTGAGGACGACCCCGCGCAACTCCGCCTTTTTGAAGCGGTGATTGGTTCGCTCGGCTATGAGGCGCTGCCCGTTTCAGACGGAGAAGCGGCACTCACGCGCCTTGATGAACTTGGATCCAGCGCCGAACCTGATCTCGTCTTGCTCGACCGCGTATTGCCGGGCATCGATGGGATCGAGACGCTCGAGAAAATCAGGGCGGCGCACCCGGAATTACCGGTCATCATTTTGACGATGGAAGGCGGCGTCAACACGATCGTAAAAGCGATGCGGGCTGGCGCGGTCGATTTCTTGATGAAACCGGTTAGCCCCGAGCGGCTCGAAGTGTCGATTGAAAATGCTCTGAAATTGCGCACCCTGACCGGCGAACTATCGCGCATGGAACGGAAAATCAGCGGCGAATTCAACTTCTCTGACTTGATCTATCAAAGCGATCAAATGCGCGCCGTTGCCGATCTTGCGCAACGCGGCGCGCGATCGAACATTCCGATTTTGATAGAAGGCGAAAGCGGTGTCGGCAAGGAATTGGTTGCCCGCGCAATTCAGGGCAGCGGCGACCGCGCCGGGGGCGCCTTCGTCGCCGTGAATTGCGGCGCAATTCCGGAAAATCTGGTCGAGAGCATTCTCTTCGGCCATGAAAAAGGTGCCTTCACCGGTGCCGATTCCAAACACAGCGGAAAGTTTCTCGAGGCATCCGGCGGCACCTTGTTTCTGGATGAAGTCGGTGAGCTTCAGCCCGATATTCAAGTCAAACTACTGCGCGCCCTGCAGGAAGGAGAGATCGATCCGGTCGGAAGCAACAAACCGGTTTCTGTTGATGTCCGATTGATTTCGGCAACCAATAAGAACCTGCTGCAAATGGTTCGGGACGGCCGGTTTCGCGAAGACCTCTATTACCGGCTCAATGATTTTCCGGTGATGGTGCCGCCACTGCGTACCCGAAAATCTGACGTCACGCCACTGACCGAATATTTCGTTGCAAAATTTGCCGCGTCCGAAAAAAAGAGCGTGCGCGGACTATCGGATGAGACCCTTGCTCTGCTTCAGGACTTCGATTGGCCCGGCAATGTCCGGCAACTTGAAAACGCGGTCTTTCGGGCAACCGTATTATGCGACGGTGAAATATTGGGGATTGGAGATTTCCCACAGATCGCACAACAAATGGGGCGCGACATACCAGACGAATTAGGCGCTGCGAGCACGCCGCCTGAGACGACATTATCGGCACCGGAAAATGGAGCGATCAAAGTTTCAGATCAGGGCGGACAATTGCGGCCGTTGCGCGAAATCGAATTGGAGATGATCAAGATTGCGCTTGATCGCAATCAGGGCCACATGTCGAAAGTGGCACGCGATCTTGGCATTGGCCGTTCGACTTTGTATCGAAAAGTGCGCGAACTCGGTTTGGAGCCAGCCGATGCGTCTTCTGTCTGAATTTATTCATTTGACGCCCGCATTGTCACGACGATTGAAAAAAACCGGATACCCAACCAACTATCATGAAGCTTGCGACCGTTAACCTCGACGACAAATACACAATGGAATCGGGCCGGGTTTTTATGACCGGGACTGAGGCTTTGGTTCGTCTTCCAATGATGCAGCGTTTGCGCGATCAGGCGGCAGGCCACAATACCGCTGGATTTATTTCCGGATACCGCGGCTCACCGCTCGGCGGCTATGACCTCGCGCTGTGGCGTGCGCAAAAGTTTCTCATGAAGCACCACATTCATTTTGAGCCGGGCGTAAACGAAGAAATGGCGGCAACCGCGGCCTGGGGCACACAACAGGTCAATATGTTTGAGGGCGCACGATACGACGGCGTCTTTTCCATTTTCTACGGCAAGGGTCCCGGCATCGACCGCGCCGGCGACGCCATAAAACACGGTAATTCTGCCGGCACCGCGCCGCTCGGCGGCGTTTTGGTATTGGCGGGCGACGATCACGGCGCCGCGTCTTCAACGCTTGCGCACCAAAGCGATCATTCCCTAGTCGGGGCAATGGTGCCGGTCTTTAATCCCGCAAGCGTGCAGGATTATATCGATTACGGTCTGATGGGATGGGCGCTCTCGCGGTTCGCGTCGCTTTGGGTTGGATTTACGGCGGTCGCCGACACCGTTGAGAGTGCAGCCTCGGTTTATGTCGATCCGCACCGCCTAAACATCATCACGCCGGACGATTTTGAGATGCCGCCGGGTGGGCTCAACATTCGCTGGCCTGATACGCCCTTGGAACAGGAAGTCCGGCTACACGATTACAAGCGATATGCCGCCAAGGCCTTCGCGCGGGCCAACAGCGTCGACAAAATCGTCATCGACAGTCCGAAAGCTCGGCTCGGCATCGTCACCACGGGCAAGGCCTATCTCGATGTCCGCCAGGCGCTTGAGTACCTCGACATCGGCGAGAAGGAAGCCGCCGAGCTTGGCTTGCGGGTTTACAAAGTCGGCATGAGTTGGCCGCTCGATAGCGTCGGCCTGATCAAGTTTGCTGATGGTCTCGAAGAAATTCTGGTGATCGAGGAAAAACGCCCGTTGCTGGAAGATCAGGTTAAAGCGCAACTTTACGATCTTCCGGAATCAAGACGGCCGCGCGTGATCGGCAAATTCGACGAGAACAACCGGCGCGTCCTGTGCACCGCCGGCGTATTGTCGCCGGGTGAGGTCGCGCGCCTTTTGTCAGCGCGCATCAGCCTCTATCGCAACGAGCCCTCAATCGAACAGCGGATCGCTTACCTCGACGCAAAAGAAGGCGCGATCCGGGCGAGTGCGCCGGCGGCTGTGCGCCTGCCCTATTTCTGTTCCGGCTGCCCGCACAACACCTCGACCAAAGTTCCAGAGGGAAGCCGGGCGTTGGCCGGCATCGGGTGTCATTACATGGCACTTTGGATGAACCGGGATACCGCGACGTTCACGCAAATGGGCGGCGAGGGCGGCACCTGGGTCGGGCAGTCACCGTTCACCGATACCAAGCATGTTTTCCAGAATATCGGCGACGGCACCTATTACCATTCCGGCATTCTCGCGATCCGCCAGGCGGTCGCGTCCAAGGTCAACATTACCTACAAGGTTCTCTACAACGACGCCGTCGCCATGACCGGGGGGCAGCCTATTGAAGGGTCGCCGACAGTCGCGATGATCGCTGCGCAAATCTTTGCAGAGGGTGCGACACGGATCGTCCTCGTCAGTGATGAGCCCGAGAAATATTCGTCGCTATCCGCCTATCCGCCCGGCACAACAATTCACCACCGCGATGAGCTCGACAAAGTGCAGCGGGCATTGCGCGACACGCCCGGCCTGACGGCGATGATCTACGACCAGACCTGTGCCACCGAAAAGCGCCGCCGCCGGAAGCAGGGCCTGATGGTCGATCCGCCAAAACGCGTTTTTATTAACGAAGCGGTGTGCGAAGGCTGCGGTGACTGTGTTGTCGCCTCCAACTGTCTTTCGGTGGTTCCCGTCGAAACGGAATTTGGCCGAAAGCGCGCCATTGATCAGTCGTCGTGCAACAAGGATTTCTCCTGTCTCAACGGATTTTGTCCAAGTCTGGTGACGGTCCACGGCGGCACCATCCGTCGTCGCCACCGGACCCCGCCCGAAGTTGGCGACGCGCTCGATAATTTGCCGGAGCCGGCGCCCGCCAACCTCGACAAGCCCTACGGCATCGTTGTCGCCGGCATTGGTGGCACCGGCGTTGTCACGGTCGGCGCGCTGATCGGCATGGCCGCCCATATTGAGGGGCTTGGAGCGCTCACGCTCCAGCAGGCAGGTCTCGCGCAAAAGGGCGGCACGGTTCTGGCCCATGTCCGGATCGCAAATACGCCCGAAGATTTGCACGCCGCCCGCATCGATACCGGCGGTGCCAATCTCCTGATTGCCGCCGATCTTGTCGTCGGCGCCGGTCCGGAAACGCTTGCCAAAGTCAAAAAAGGGCGAACAACAATTGTTGCCAACGGCCACGACATTCCGACCGCGTCATCGACGCTAAACCCCAATTCGTTTCTGCCGGTGCACGAACTTCGCGCACGCCTCACCGAGGCGGCCGGGCAGGATGCCACCTCAATGATCGACGGCACTTCGATTACGACCGAGCTGTTCGGCGACTCGATTGGCACCAACCTGTTTTTGCTCGGCTACGCATTTCAGTTAGGCGCGCTTCCGGTCTCCTCGGCGGCGCTTGAGCAGGCAATCGCGATAAACGGCGTTGCCGTCGAGACAAACCTTCGTGTCTTCCGATGGGGCCGCCTCACCGCCGATCAACCGGATTTGGTCGAAAAGGCGCTTGGCTTCGATGCGCGCGATACCGAGCCGGCCAAGCCACCAACGGTCGATGAGATAATTACCCGGCGTGCAGATTTCCTCACCAAATATCAGAATGTGGCCTACGCCGGTCGCTACCGCGATCTCGTCGGTCGAGCGCAAAAGGCTGAGGGCGATAAATACGGCGGCGATGATTTTGCCCGCGCCGTCGCTGAGAACGCGTTCAAGCTGATGGCCTACAAAGACGAATACGAAGTCGCGCGGCTTCATTCCGGGCCGGAGTTTCGGGCGGCGCTGGAGCGTCAATTTGAGGTGACCGGAAAGCTCGAGTTTCACCTCGCGCCGCCGTTATTGTCGCGCGCCGATCCGATCACCGGAAAAGTAAAAAAGCGAAGCTTCGGGCCATGGATGATGAATGTCTTTCGCCTCCTTGCCGCCATGCGCGGCCTTCGCGGCACGGCCTTTGATGTCTTCGGATACCAAAAAGAACGACGCATCGAACGGGAGCTTATCCGAGACTATAAAAGTCTGATCGAAACGATGTGCGCGAAGCTTTCGCCGGAAAATCACAAAATTGCAGTATCGCTCGCTGCCCTTCCTGCCGATATCAAGGGTTATGGCCACGTGAAGAATGCCGCGATTGAACAAAGCAAAACCAAAGAACGGAAATTGATTCAGTCATTTAGTGCGCCCGCGCAAAAAGCCGCGGCAGAATAATATTGGGGGATCAGATGAGCGACAAAGGTTCGGTCATCATTATTGGCGCAGGCCCAGGCCTCGGCGCCTCGGTCGCGCGGCGCTTTGCCAAAGAAGGTTACGGAATTGCGCTTGCTACCAGAACGCCGGAAAAAGCGGAAGGTGTGGCGAAAGAAATCACTGATGGGGGCGGCCAGGCCATATATGAGGCTCTCGACGGCACCGACGAGGCGGCCGTCATTGCGTTGGTGAACCGGACCGAGACCGAACTTGGAGAGCTCAAAGTCGCTGTTTACAACGCGTCCGGGCGCGCGGTGCAAAGTATCTTGACGACGACGGTCGCCGACATCGAAGACACCTGGCGTAAGTCGTGCCTCGGCGGATTTATTCTCGGCCGGGAAGCCGCCATTCGGATGGCACCGCACGGCAAGGGAACGATTCTATTCACCGGGGCAACTGCGGCAATGCGGGGCGGCCGGCATTTCGCGACATTCGCAATTGGAAAGTTCGGGCTCCGCGCGCTATCGCAAAGCATGGCGCGGGAATTTGGCCCTGAAGGCCTGCACGTCGCGCACATCAACATTGACGGGCAGATCAACTCGGAGCGTTACGCCGAACTGGCAAAAGAACGGCCCGAAGACGGCATGCTGGCGCCAGACGAAATCGCCGAAACCTATTGGAACCTTCATAGCCAACATCGCAGCGCCTGGACCCAGGAGCTCGACATCCGGCCTTGGGTGGAAAAGTTTTAGCCGTCGATAAACGGACCAGCGTCCGTCAGACCATTCCCAGCGCGGACATGTATGTTTCAATCAGGGCTTCCTGCTCCTGATAATCGGAGCGGTCCATTTTCCGCAATCGCACGACCTGGCGGACGATTTTTGGGTCGAACCCGTGCGACTTTAATTCGCCGTAAACTTCGCGGAGATCGCCGGTGAGCGCCGCTTTTTCTTCCTCAAGCCGTTCAATTCGCTCAACAAACGATTTGAGATGGCCTTGCGCCTTATCGGCAATGTTGTCCATGGACGTGTCCTTAGGTTGAAATTCTCTTGCGCGGCGCGGCACCATAAGAGAGGCGCTTGCCGACGGCAACAGGGATTGCGGAGCTGTCAGCGTCAAGGCTTTTTGCCCTCTTCCTTGGCTTTGTGTTCTGCGAATGCCGCCAATTGTTCCGGCGGCGCTTCGGTCTGGTGTTTTTCCTTCCACTCGCCATAGGGCATGCCGTAGACAATTTCCCGCGCATCGTCATACGAAATCTCGATACCGCGATCTTCAGCCGCCGCCCGGTACCATTTCGACAGGCAGTTGCGGCAAAAATCTCCAACCTGCATCAGTTCAATATTCTGTATTTCCGGTTTGTCCCGAAAATGCTGTACCAGGCGCCGGAAGGCGGCGGCCTCGAGTTCGGTTTGCATTGATTCGTCAATTCGATTGTCCATCGCATCGTCCTTAGTTTCTGAATCTAATCGCGGCCTATTTCTGAAATGGCAGAAATAACGCGCTGTCGGCGAGCAGCGTTTTGATCACCGGTCCGATGATGGCCGCCCATTCTGCTGCGCCCTCAACCGTACCAATGAGATCCTGTCGCACTTCAATTACCACATTTGGCCGGCCGGGCTTCGCACCGTATGTAAGAAAACTATAACCGGGCGGATCAATCCCGGAATAGGGCTTGTTATCGCCAATGTTTAAGCCTGAAACTTTTCGAAGCTCATCCATCATCGGTGCCGCAATTCGGTCGTCTTCGTTCCAGAGGATGCCGATCTGCCACGGACGTTCAAACCCGTTCATGACCGGCGTAAAACTGTGAATGCCGATCGTCGCCACCCTTCCCAACCGCGATTCAACATCGGCGATTAGTTTTTCCGCGCGGCGGTGATAGGGCCAGAAGGATACGCGCGCGCGGCGTGTTGCTTCGTCGCGATCAACCGCCTGATTGCCCGGAATTGAGACACCGTCGCTTAACGAAAGAATTGAAGCCGGATTATCAACCGCACGATTGGGGTCGATAAAAAGCCGAGAATAGTTTGCAAAAATTGCCGGTGCATCAACTACTTCGGATAGTCCTCGTGTGAGGTCAGCGGCACCAATATCCCAGGCGATGTGTCGCGAGAGTTGAGCCTGATCGAGACCAAGGCTGCAATCACTCTCCGGAATCGCCCGCCCGGCATGTTCGCAAAACAGCACCGCCCGCGCCGACCCCAATTCGTTCAACACTTCGAATGCTGGGGGGTCGGAGCTCACAGAAGTTTCATCCGTATTTTTTCGGGTTTGAACGCGGGCTACGATTTTGGATCATATCCAATCATAGCGGAAACTCTGTCGCGGCCGGGCGGCAACAGAAACGAAAAAAAATTGGGAACGCGCTGTATCCGCACTTTCGGAGTCAGATATCTTCGCCGAGCTGTTTTTTCAGGGCGCTGATATTTTCCTTTGCCCCGGCGATATGCGGATTGACCTCGAGCGCCCGCTCGAAGGCTTTAAGCGCTTCCTCGAAGCGGCCCAGGTTGATGTTGACCAATCCGAGGCCGGAAAGCGCGCCGAAATGGCGCGGCTCGAGTGCCAATGTTCTGTTGATATCCTCGATCGACGCCTCAAAGCGGCCCATCAGGTAATAAAGCGTCGCCCGGCGATTCCAGCCTTCGGCAAAGTCCGGATCAATCTCGATGACGTGATTAAAGCGGAACAATGCGGCATCAAAATCCCGCACGCTCATCGCAGAATTGCCCGCCTCCAGAATCATGTCGGTTTCATCTTTACCGGTCTGAAACCATAGCGCCCAGATCATGCCCTCAAGGATGGTTGCCTCACGGGCATCCGTCGTTTGCTGCAGACGGGCGAACAAGCCATCGAGACGATCATCATCCTGACGGGCAAGCGTCGGATTGGCCGCCAGTACAAAGACGGCACATGCGAATAAGATTGCGAACAGACCTCTCATGCGAGCAACATAGTCGGATGATTTGGCATGGCCAAGGAAACACCGCCCGCGAGCGGGTTCGATCACGCAGATGTCACCAAATAGGACCGTAGTTGCAGCGCAGCCGAAATACTAAAATTGTCGCGACCCTGGGGCCGTCCAGTTCGACGCCGGAGAAAATCAGGGCGCTCGCTGAGGAAGGCGCCGACGTATTTCGCCTGAACCTCAGCCACGGCAGCCACGACGACCACCGCAAAATCCACGGCATCATTCGTGCCGTCGAACAGGAGATTTCGCGGCCGCTCGGCGTGTTGGCCGATTTGCAAGGCCCTAAAATCCGGATCGGAAATTTTTCGTCCGGGTCCGTCCATCTCGCATCCGGGCAACCCTTTCGGCTCGATCTCGACGAGGCGAATGGCAATATCAATCGCGTTTCGTTACCGCATCCGGAAGTGCTCACCGTGCTTTCGGAAGGCGACGCAGTCCTGCTGAACGACGGCAAAATTCGACTGGAAGTCACGAAGGGCGATGCCAAAGGCGTCGATTGCACTGTCATTGTCGGCGGTGATCTCTCAGATCATAAGGGCGTCAATATCCCCGGCGTTGTACTGCCGTTACAGGCGCTGACACCCAAGGACCTGATCGACCTCCCGTTTGTGCTCGATCTCGGTGTCGACTGGATCGGCCTTTCCTTCGTGCAACGGGCGGAAAACGTGGCTGAAGTTCGGAAGCATGTCGCCGGGCGCGCTGGCCTGATGGCAAAGATTGAAAAGCCATCGGCGATTGACGAACTCGATCACATCATTGAATTGGCCGACGGCATTATGGTGGCGCGCGGCGACCTCGGCGTCGAAGTCCCGGTCGAAGAAGTGCCGGGGCTTCAGAAAAAGATCGTACGCGCGGCAAGGGCCGCCGGAAAACCCGTTGTCGTCGCAACGCAAATGCTGGAATCGATGATCACCGCGCCGGTTCCGACCCGGGCAGAGGTGTCCGACGTTGCGACCGCCGTTTATGACGGCGCCGATGCGGTCATGCTGTCGGCTGAATCCGCAGCCGGTGAATACCCTATCGAATCCGTCGCCATGATGAACCGCGTTGTCGAACAGGCGGAGCATGACCCGCAATACCGGACGCTGATCGAGGCGTCACCAACACCGCCCGAAGCAAACGCTGCCGACGCCATCAGCGCGGCTGCAAAGCAGGTCGCCGAAACATTGGGGGCGGTGGCTATTGTCACCTACACGACGACGGGATCAACCACCCTTCGGGCAGCCCGGCAACGCCCGACTGTGCCGATCCTCGCCCTCACACCGATTATGGCGACGGCGCGACGGCTTTCAATTTTATGGGGTGTTCATTGCATCCCGACCAACGATCCGCGCGACTTTGGCGAGATGGTCGAGCGCGCCGGCTTCCAGGCCCACGAAGAGGGATTTGCAGAATACGGCGAGCGGTTGGTGATAACGGCAGGCGTCCCGTTCGGGACACCGGGCGCGACCAACGTGTTGCGAATTTCGGTGGTTCGAAAATAGACCGAAGCCATATCCCGAATCTAATACCGCCCAGAATTTTGGATTTGATTAGGCGACGGCAGTCGCCGGATCGGATTCCAGAATGTCTTTCAGATTCTCCAGATCATGGGTGATGTTGCGTTTGACCATGCGGCCAAGCAACGGTCCGGCAATTTTATAGAACAGCCGCCACCCTGAATTTCGATGCTAGCCATGGTTCCTTCCTCATGGTCGGTGAAGGCATAAGTGATTGTCATAGCGAACGGTTTGTCTGCCGTCATGACGACTTTTGATCCGGGCACATATTCGACAACTTCGGGTGTGTATTCCATTCGCCTTCCTAGAAACATCGCCGCCCGCTGAACACGCGTGCCGACGCCAAACGGCGGGTCGGTCAGGACAATGGCTTCAACAATGCCGCCGATCCAGATCGGATCGTTTTTGGGATCCGTGGCGTATGCCGCGACCTCATCCCGTGGCCGGTTGATCAGGACTTCCGCTCGAATATCGACTGCCATTTTGTCCTCCGCTGGAGAGATTATTCCAATTGACGATAACGTCTGCAGAGAATGTGTATGTCCCATAAATGATATCAATATGAATTATCGAGACTTATTATCCTGTTAATAGGACAATAGATGGCACGGCTCGACGATATGCGAATATTCGCAAAAGTCGCTGAAACCGGCGGTTTTTCGGTCGCCGCCGACGCCCTGAAGCTGCCCAAGCAATCGGTAAGCCGTCGTATCGCGACACTTGAGGCGGCACTCCGCACCCGCCTCCTTCACCGGACAACCCGGACCGTGGCCGTCACCGAAGCGGGCGCCGCCTACGCGATCAAATGCGCCGAAGTGGTACGCCTCGCAGACGACGCCAATGCCAATGTCATGTCTTCAACCGCGACGCCGAGCAGCACATTGCGCATCGCCGCCGATCCCCACTTCGCTGAAACATTTCTCAGTGAGGTACTGTTTGACTATGCCGAGAAATACTAGGACGTAACCGTCGAGGTCGAATTGTCGTCACGGCGTGTCGACCTGATCGAAGAAAACTTTGATGCAGCGATTCGGATCGGCCGCCTTACCGATTCAACTTTGATCGCGCGAAAACTTGGCAGCGCGAAAGTTCTCTTTTGCGCATCGCCCAAATATTTTGAGGCCCACGGCAAACCGAAATCGCCACATGACTTGCGTCATCACGAGTGCCTCATACCCGGATCTATTGGCGGCGCAAACGGCGGCCCTAACCGATGGCCGTTTCGCGGACGAAAAAATGAAATGACGGTTGCCGTATCTGGCCGGCTCCGTTTTTCAACGGCGACGATGACCCATCAGGCGGCGCGGCGCGGCCTTGGCATTGCGGCGTTTCCGGAATTCGCCTGCGCCGATGACATTCGATCGGGACGGTTGGTCTCGGTGCTCGATGATTTTGACACCGACCACGGCGGCGTCTACATCGTCTATCCGAGCAGCCGGTATCTGGCGGCGGCGGTTCGGGCTTTCGTCGATCTGGTCATTTCCCGATTTACTCCGGAGCCGCCATGGGCAATAAAATCGGGGGCAATAAAATCGGGTGATGGCGCTTAAACTGCGCCGACCGAAACGATGGGATACGCCAGATGAACCGACTTACGCTCACCTACGCGGGCTGTGATTACTGGGACCGCACGCGCGCGCTGATGGATGGGACGGTGCGGCCAAACGGCATCGACCTCAATTACATCACCGGCTATCCCCGCGATCTGTTCCGGCGGATGGCGCAGTACGGCGAATTTGATGTCGCCGAAATGTCGATGTCGACGTTTGTCGCGATGGTGTCGCGCGATGATACCCGATTTGTTGGCATTCCTGTCTTTCCGTCGCGAAATTTTCGCCACAGCTATTTGTTCATCAACAAAAACGCCGGTATCGAAAAACCGGAGGACCTTGCCGGGAAGACCATCGGCATCCCCGAATATCAGATGACGGCAGGGCTTTGGATTCGTGGATTTTTGCAGCACGACTTCGGCCTAACCGCCGACAGGATTAAATGGCGGAGCGGCGCCATGGACGACCACGGTTACGACGAACGGCTGAGCCTTGCCTTACCGGACAACATTGATTTTGAAATGATCCCGCGCGGCAAGATGCTGGAGCCGATGCTCGAGGCCGGTGAAATTGACGGGCTGATCATGGCGGCCCGGCCCAATCTTGGATCAAGTGGCAACGCGCGGCGCCTGTTCGAAGATAGCCAGGCGGTCGAGATGGATTATTACCGCCGCACCGAGCTTTTCCCAATTATGCACATGGTGATCATCAAACGTGGAATCTACGAAGAAAATCCGTGGGTCGCGACAAGCCTTTTCGAGGCCTTTGAGCTCGCCCGTCAGGCTGGACTCGAACGCATCCAGGTTACCGGCCCGCTTGCAGTCGCGCTGCCGTGGCTTCCCGCCCATCTTGAGCAGGCGCAGGCGCTGTTCGGTGACCGCGATGCCTGGGCCTACGGCGTGAATGAGAACCGAAAAGAAATCGATGCGTTGATTCAATATGCGGCCGAACAGGGCGTCGCCGCCCGCAAGGTCGAAATCGAAGAATTGTTCGCCAAGGAAACTTTTGTTTCGCCAGCCATCGGCCGGGTTGCTTGAGCCGTTAACGACCGGCAGTTATTGAAGCCGTATTGAATCAAGCGCTGCCGGGCGCGGACCACCCGTCGCCCAGTCGAGAAGCTCGACGGTATGAACGATCGGCATCGCAACCGGATCTTTCAGTTGGGTGATGCAGCCAATGTTACCGGTGGCGACAACATCAGCGCCAGTGGCTGAAATGTTCTCGGCCTTACGGGTAGCCAGTTCGGTAGCGATTTCCGGCTGCAGAATGTTGTAGGTGCCTGCCGACCCACAGCACAGATGCGCGTCCTTTATCCCCAATACTTCAAACCCCGCCTCGGTGAGAAGCCGCGCCGGAAGATCGGTTATTTGCTGGCCATGTGCCAACGAGCACGCCGGATGGTAGGCGACCTTGAGACCGCGATGCGGGCCATCAACGACGTGGGCTGCGATATCTAGCCGGTCGATGACTTCCGATATGTCGGCGGTCAGTGCGGCAATCGACTTGGCGGCGTCCGATTCGGATGGGTGATCGGCAAGCACGTGGCCGTAGTCTTTCAGCATTGTGCCGCAGCCGGATGCATTGGCGATGACGGCATCGAGCCGGCGGGTTTCCGATTCCCGCGTCCAAGCCGCCACGTTTCGAAGCGCAAATGCTTGCGCCTCATCCCGCCGGCCAAGGTGATGGCCGAGCGCGCCGCAACACCCTGAACCTTCGGCAACCACCACTTCGCATCCCAATCGATTGAGCAAGCGCAGGCTCGCGTCATTGATCTCAGGGGCGATTGCCTGTTGCACGCATCCGGGCATAAGGGCCGCGCGCATTTTGGGCTTGCCCTCCGCTTGGCCCACTGCTTTATAAGTTTTCGCCGTTCCGGTATCGGTCGCGTGCGGGACGAACCTGGGGGCAAGCCGCAGCAGCGCACCAATTCGGCCGGGCATCTTTATGCCAATTAAATTTACCGCTGCGGCGAAAGCAAGCAGGGGACGGAGGCGGCGCGGATAGGGCAACAGCCGTGCGAGCGCAGCCCGAAGCAAACGGTCAAATATGCTCCGTGCGTGCGTCTCGTGGATGACGGTGCGGGCAAAGTCGGAAAGATGCAGATAATCGACGCCCGAAGGGCACGTCGTCATGCAGCCAAAACACGACAGACAGCGATCGAGGTGGCGAGCAACCGTCGGATTGGCCTCGCCCGATTCGAGCATGTCGCGAATGAGATGAATCCGACCGCGCGGGCTATCCAGTTCGTCGGCGCGCAGCACATAGGTCGGGCAGGTGGCCGCACAAAAGCCGCAGCAAACGCAGGTGCGCAAGATTCGATTGGCCTCAGCGAGCGCCGGTTCAGAAAGTTGCGAATCTGAAAAATGAGTCAGCATGTCATTTGGCCGCGATCATTCGGCCCGGGTCCAAAACACCGGTCGGATCGAACACGTCTTTGATGCGGCGATTCAGGTGCTCAACCGGTTCAGGCTGGGGCTGAAAAACACTCAGTTTTGCACGGTCTTCGGATGACGCACGGAGGAGTGTCGCATGACCACTGGCGGCTTTGTTGATTGCTGCACGAACGCGTGATTCTGATTCCGCCGCGCCGCCCTTTGGCGCATACCAGATCAAGGCGCCGCCCCAATCGTAAACCAGTTCGCCGTCATCAATAATTTCTGTGACCAAATTCGCGTCCGCCGGTGGGATCGACAGACGCCAAATATCGCGATCCGCATCATCACCCGCCTGCAAATGCGCCGCGTCGCGAATATCCTGCCATAGCCGGGATGAGTTTTGACGGTGCAGTTCTTCGATCGCAGTATCCGGGGCCAACGCCGCCAGTGAGTGGCGCAATCGAGATGCGCGGTCGAGTACCGATTCTGAAGTGCCTTCGATTCTGATCACTGCCACCGCCGCACCGGGAGACGAGACATACTCGACGCCCGATTTGTTCGCTGATTCCGCTCCAATAAAAGCAAGCCCGGATGCAGCCCAGTCTCCGGCGGCGACGAAGGCGAGAATTTCCAAGCCAGCACTGCTGGAGAGCCCAGCAACGAGTATCGTCCGCACCTTTTCCGGTGCCGGCACTAGCCGCACGGTCACCTCCGTCATCACAGCGAGAGTGCCAAAAGACCCGGCCATCAGTTTCGAGAGGTCGTAGCCGGTGACATTTTTTACGACACGACCGCCAGCTTTGAAGACCTCGCCGCGCCCTGATACCGCAGAAAATCCGAGCAGATGATCGCGCGCAGCGCCTGCCGCAAATCGCCGTGGGCCCGAGAGATTGCAGCCAAGAGCCCCGCCGATGGTGCCGCTCCCCGCCTCCCGTCCATAAAGGGGGCCGAGATCTGGCGGCTCAAACGCCAGCATCTGCTTGTTTTCACTTATCGCCGCTTCAATTACGGAAATCGGAGTGCCCGGGCCCGCTGTCAGCACGAGTTCTTCCGGCTCATACGCCGAGATACCCG
>JAPYRS010000217.1 GCA_029936875.1 Alphaproteobacteria bacterium
TTGTTGAACATCAAAATCGAAATCGTCAACATGACCAGGAAGCCCAGGGGAAGCTGCTTGCCAAGCGACTCCTGAGCCATCTGCGCACTTTCGAATTCGCCGCCCCATTCCATTGCATAACCGTCGGGAAGCGGGATGGATTCGATCTCGGTGCGGACGCTTCGGAATGCCTCATCCGCGGTGAGATCGCTGCGGGCACCGCCGAGGGCGGCGATTGTCCGCTCTCGGTCGCGCCTGTGAATGAGTGCCTCGACAAGACGGGGATCGAACCTTTCGACAAGGTTGGCCATGGGTACATAGGACCCTGCCCCATCGGACCACACCGATAGGTCACGAAGGCGGTCAACTCCGTCGCGTTCGCTCTCGGGAAGCCGGAGATGGATCGGAATCAACACGTCGTCCTCGCGTAGGTCGCCAACGCGCAGTCCGGACGTTCCATAGCGGATGGTATCCGCGATCGCTCCGCGCGTTGCGCCAGCCAGCCGCATTCGTGCCTCATCGACGATGGGTTCGACGAGGATCTCACGCTGCCGCCAATTGGTGCGCGGATTGGTGATGGTTCCTGCCTCCTCGTAAATCCTCATCGCATCATCCGCGAGCTGGCGCAGGATGACCGGATCGGGTCCCGAAAAACGAACTGCAACATCGGCACCGGAGGGCGGTCCGAACACGATATCTTCGACACGGATCAGAGCGTGGGGGAATTCGGCGGGCAAGTCCTGGTTAAGTCTGCTCGCGATCGTCGCGATCGTTGCGGCGTCCGCAACCCGGACGATGAGTTGGCCATAGCTGGCATCCGCCTGCTCGGGGTTGTATGTCAGCATGAATCGGCTTGCCCCGCGCCCGACGAGGGCCGTTACCCCGGTTACGGCATCCTCATCCATGAGAATCCGCTCGAGCCGCTGCATCTCTTCGTCGGTCGTGTTGATATCGGTTCCCTGCGGCATCTGGAACTCAACGTAGAAAATCGGCGTGTTCGAGGCGGGGAAGAAGGCCTGCTTGACCTGTCCGAAAGCCATAACGGACCAAACGGTGATGCCAATGATCGTCAGAACAACCGGAATGCGGACGCGCAGCGCCATCCACAAAATCCCGCGATATGTCGCGTAGAACACGCCCTTGTAGGGATTATCCGAAATGTTTTTGGGGGCCTTGAGCAGCAGCTTGCCGAGATACGGCGTCACCGTGACTGCCAGGACCCAGCTTGTTAGCAGCGAGATGGCGATCACCGCGAAAAGCGAAAACAGAAACTCGCCCGTGGCGTCAGGCGACAGCCCGATACCGGAAAACGCCATGATCCCGATAACGGTCGCCCCCAGCAAGGGGATTGACGTGGCGCTTTCGGTCTCGGCAGCAGCGTCTTCCGCGCTTTTTCCTCGCGCCATGCCGATCACCATCCCTTCTGTGATGACGATGGCGTTGTCCACCAGCATCCCCATCGCGATGATCAGGGCGCCCAGGCTGATCCGCTCCATCTGTATCCCGAACACTGACATGAAGAACAGTGTGGAGAAAACGGTGAGCCCGAGGGTCGAGCCCACCACGAGGCCTGCGCGCCAACCCATGGTCAGCATCAGCGCACCGACCACGATCGCGACCGACTGTCCGAGGCTGACGAGAAAGCTTGAAACGGATTCGTCCACCACGACATGCTGCTCGTAGATCGGTATGATCTCGACACCTTCAGAAAGCCCCAACTTGAGCCGTTGAAGCCGTGCTGAAACCGCCTGACCGACTTCGACCACGTTTTGGTCCGTCAACGCGGAAACGCCAAAGGTAAATGCCGCCGTGCCGTTCTGCCGGATGATCTGGCTAGGCTGTTCGGCCGCCTCGCGGGTCACGCTGGCGATGTCGCTGACAGCGATCTGGCCGACATTTCCGGCCGTGCCCAGCCGCAGCTCCTCTATCCCTTCGGGGCTAATATAGCCCGGCGGAACCGATAGGCCGATCCGGGCAGGGCCCTCGGTGATCTCGCCGTTGGTGAACACCTGGTTTTCGTCTGCGAGAATGCCCAGGATCTGGGTCGGCGGAAGGCCCAGCATCTCGAGGCGTGCAGACGGGATCGAGATGGTGATTACCTCTTCGGAGAGGCCCTGAACCTCGACCTTGGCGACGCCATCGACAGTGACCAGTCCGAGCCGGAGCGTCGTGGCCAAATCCCTCTGCTCCGATGGGCTCAGACCTTCGGTCGTTACCGCATAGAACATGCCATAGACGTCGCCGAAATCGTCATTGATGATGGGCGGTTGCGCCCCTGCCGGAAGATCCCCCTCGATATCACTGATGCGGCGGCGCATCTCGTCCCAAACCTGCGGGATCTCGTCCGGGCCATAGGTCATCTCGATCTCGACGGTGATCTGCGCCATGCCCGGCATCGACTTCGATTCCACCCGGTCGAGCTGCTTCATTTGCTGCAGCGCATTTTCGACGACGTCGGCGACCTCCTCTTCAACCTCCAGAGCCGTGGCGCCGGGATACGGCACGAAGATGAGCGCCGTTTTGAGCGTGAAGCTCGGGTCTTCAAGTCGACCGACCGTGTTCAGCCCCCAATAGCCGCCGAGGAGACAAAAGATGATGGTGAGCCAGACCGCCACAGGACGCTCGATGCTCGCTCGTGAGATGCTGAGTGCCATGGTTCTATTC
>JAPYRS010000218.1 GCA_029936875.1 Alphaproteobacteria bacterium
AAGTTGGCCGGGTGGTTGAGGAATTTGGTCGCGGGTTCGAATCGCTTGAGATCGCGGAAGATGTAGGAGGCCTTGAGCGCCTTTGTGTAGGTGGCGTCAAGCGCCTTGGCGGAGACATCCTTGTCTGTGATGCAGGCGGCGATCGCCTTGCCGGCGAGTTTGCCTGAATGGAGAGCGTTGTTCATGCCTTGGATCTGCATGCCGTTGGCGAATACGAGACCGGCCGCGTCACCGACGACAACCGCACCATCACGGGTGAAGCGGTGGGGCATACGGTGCAGGCCGTACTCGGGGCAGAGATGACCGCCGTATTCGATTGCCTCGCCGCCCTCGATGAGTGCTGCGATGGCCGGTTGGGCCTTGAAGGCCTGATACAGATCGTAGGTGTGAAGGCCCTGAGGAAGGGACTTCAGTTGCACGATGATGCCGCAGGACACGGTCTCCTCATTGGTGTAGAAGAAGCCGCCACAGCGCGGGTAGAGCCCTTTGGTTTCGGGATACTTCTCCCAGGCTTCGTGACTCATGTCGCGGTACAGGCTGAGTGCGAGTTCCATTGCCATGCCCGAGGGTGGGCGCTCATCATCACCCGGGAAGCAGTTGAAGCGCTCATCGATGCGCTCCTTGCCGAGGTGAATGACCTCCTTGATGCCGAGAAGCATGTCGTCTTTGGACTGGGCGTGCAGCATCGAGTCGAAGTGGTAGGCGCGAGTCAGAACTGAGTTGCTGCCTTCGGCGATGACGACGACATGGCTGGTCATGACCTCGCCATCCTGGACGATACCAGTGATTGTGCCGTTGCGCACCTTGTCGACCAGTTCCTTCGGCAGGTTGTCGACCTTCCATTTCTGGGCGTTGGCCTTGCCAGAGTCTTCAGCCGGGTCGGTCAGGTCGCGCGCCGCGTAGGATTCGTGGTCGAGTCCATCGATGTGCAGTTGATCGATTGTGATGCCGGGCATGACGAAGATGCCGGCCTCCTCCATCTTCTCGGCGAGCCACGCATCGGTCTTGGCGCGAAGCACGGACCAGGAGGCGCGCTCACTGGGCTCTTCGGTGCCGCCGGTGCCGTCCCATGATGCGAAGCGACCTTCGATGAACAGAGCGTCCTCATTGGACAGGAATCCTACCTTCTTGTGGTTGATGCAGCGCTCGATGCCGGGACAATCCATCTCCCAATTTCCGAGGTATTTCTCGAAATCGTCGAGTTCTCGGCCCCACAGGATACCGCCGGTCATGTTCTTGCCACCGATTGGCTCGCCGCGGTCGACCACAAGGATGCGATCGCCCTCGATGCCCTCTTTCAGCAGTTGGAAGGCGGTTGCCGCGCCGGCGAAGCCGGCCCCGATTACGATGACATCGAAGTCGGTCTCTTCGTCCATGACAACCCCTCAGGCAGGCTGGCGACCCGAAGGCGTGCTTTCAACTTTGCACCGCGCCCACACGCATGTGGGAGAACCGATATGAGGCCCGGGCCACACGCCTTGCCGATGGTGGTTGCGAGCGCGCCGGGGAAGTGCATCCTGTTCGGGGAGCACGCGGTGGTCTATGGCCAACCGGCGGTGGCCGTCGCGATCGATGCGCGCGTGCGGGTCAGCATCGGCGATACCGATACGGGCTGGTCGATCGATGGCATGACCTTTGACAAGAAGCGCCATCCTCACATCGATTCGATCCGCAAGCGGCTGTGGACCGTGGATGGCGGCGAACCTCTCTCTCTGCAGGTCAAGAGCGAATTGTTCGGTAGTGCGGGACTGGGTTCGAGCGCAGCGATCTGCTCAGCGCTCGCCGCAGGACTGTTGCATCGCGCAGGCACGGATGCCGGCGAGCTTCCGCTCTCGGGAATCGCCACCACCGCCCACCTCGCTGAGGCCGAGGCCCAAGGCGGACGAGCAAGTCCTGTCGACACCAGCACGGTGACGCTCGGAGGTGCGGTGCTGGTCTCGAATCGAAAAGAGGCGATGGCGAACTGGCAGTACACGCGCGACCTGCGCATCAACGGACAACGGCGCACGTGGGAGGTCCACCGAATCGAGTTGCCGGAATCACTGGATGATGCAACCCTTGTAATCGGCTTCACGGGACGACCCGGACCAACCGGGGATATGGTGGCCAAAGTCGCCAAACTGCTCGAACGACAACCCGAGCGTATGCAGGATATCGAGCGAATCGGCAACGTCACCCGGGCGGGTGTCACCGCGCTCAGTCTTGGCAGTCTGGACGCGATTGGCATCGCGATGAATGAGTGTCATCGACTTCTACAGGGACTCGGCGTCTCCGATGCAGACCTCGATCGAATGGTCGAGGCGGCATTGCCTAGCAGTCATGGTGCAAAATTGACCGGTGCGGGTGGCGGCGGATGCATGATGGCCCTGACCTCTGAGCCGCGTCGCACAGCAGAGGCGATTGAGATCGCGGGGGGCCGAACTCTGGTCTCCGCACTCGGTGCACCAGGCGTTCGCATCGAGAACGACTGACTGCGACCCAATTCAACGTCACTCCATTATATACGATATCGGGTGCTGCTTTATAAGGGGTAGTCGGGTCGCGACCGCCATGGCAAAGAAGGATGAGAAGAAGGCCACCAAGGCCACCAAGGCCACCAAGGCCACCAAGGCCACCAAGGCCACCAAGGCCACCA
>JAPYRS010000219.1 GCA_029936875.1 Alphaproteobacteria bacterium
GAATTCCTTCTGGTGGACACCGTTCAACCAGATGACGTGACCTCGCCGCCGCTCGACCACGAAAATATTTGGAATTTGCGCGGACCAGCGTAATTCAAAATCGATAGCCAGACTATTTTTGTGGGTACCAATAATTCCGTTTGGCACGAAGGGAAATTAATAACCCTACTATGCTGGCCTCCATAATCGGGGAATTGCGAGGCGTTATGATCGGCACATCCAGTCGATCGAAATCCAACTACCTGAGCCTGGATCGACGTCCCAATGGGTTAAGTGGATACGAAAAAAAATGTCATGGATTCCAGATTCGAATACAATGATTAGGCGCTCCATTGTTTCCTAATTGATTTGGATTTAAATTTGGGGGCGAGAATTTTTTTTGATTCGGTATTATTAATGACGAACACATCGCAGAAACTGCGAGGAACAACGAGGCGGGCGTTGGGTCGGCACGCGCCATGGGCGCTCCACATGCTTCGAGATTTTCAAGTTCGCCGGAAGGAGACTTCGACCCGATACTTTGATCATGTCAGGTCGGCCTTTTCCTTGGCAAGGGAGATTGATCAAACGCCATATTTGAAAACGCGGCCAGAATCCTACCCGGACCTGGATATTGGTACCGGCAAGCATGCAATTCTGGAAATCAACAATACCTGCAACATCGATTGCCTCTCCTGCAGGACAAGTTTGGCATCGCGAAAGAAGGGAATGATTTTAGATGAAACCCTGACGCGAACTCTCGATGAGTACGCGCGGGCAGGAATTCGATCAGTTGCGCTTCATACAATTGGCGACCCTTTCATGTTTCCCCGACTTGGAATTGTATTTCAAGAATTACGAAAACGAGGCATGACATCTGCGCTTAGTACCAACGGCCTACTTCTCTACCGCCACGTTGATACGTTGATCGAATATTTCGACGTTTGTTCATCGATCCGCTTTTCCGTTGATGGCGCGGAGAAGGACACCTACGAACGAATCCGCTTTGGTGGACGATGGGAGGACCTGCTTGAAAACCTGGAACTCGCGCGCACAAAACTGACGCCCCGAGGATTCACGATCAATTTTACGATGGTCATGTCGAAGGATAATTTTCACGAAGTTGGAAAATACATTGAGCTGTTTCGGAGATACGTCCGCTACCCGCAGGACAACTTTCTATTTAGTTTCATAAACAGCCTTTCTCCCGATCCCCGCTATTTTGATACCGTCAACCTACTGGAGAGCCATACGAATCAAAACAAGATGTGTGAGTTCGGGAGTTTCAAGACACCGTTTACTTTTTTTGACGGACCAGTTTCTGTGTGTTGTCGAGATTACGACGGGAGCCTTGTTGTCGGGGACTTGAAAGAAAACTCTCTCGACGAAATAAGAGCCGACAGACTAACCAAAAAATTTCGCCAAGCTCATGAGAGTGGAGACCTCACGGACTATCCCCTTTGCCGTTCCTGCAATTTGCCCGATCCTCGACTGGTTGAGGTATTCCGCCATCTCATGCGGTATTTTATTTTTGATCAGCCGAAGGAAAGAGCATCACATTACCAAGAAAAAGCCGATCTAATTCTTGACGCGTTTCAAGAAAAGCATGAGGTCCGAAATAAGTTGGAGAGCAACTTCCCTTCTCTCGCACAATCCTTGTCCTGAATTCCACTCGACCACCACAAGACAATTTCTTGAACGAGAAAATTTCGTGGCGAGACGAGTTTTTTATCTCGCCGGACAAATAGGAATTTTCGGCGAACTTAAATAAATGGTCTGGCGACGCAATTTGACAATCCTGTCCAAAACAGGACAGCGTAGTGATCGGACACTTCTCCCAATTTGCACAAGATAGAGCGCTTACCTGTTCTCAATGATTCAGATTTCTCCTAGACATCGCAACTGGTTCGCGACGCCGTTTCTGATTGCGATTTTGTCCTTCGTCAGTGCGGAGATCGCGGGTGCCGATCAAACTATCGGGGCATCAGAAACGCCATACCTCAACGATGCCCGAGTTGGTGCCGATTCGGACGAAGCAACCGCCTCGACAGACAAAATCCGGATGGCGCAAGCCGGTCTGATATCGGAGCAAAACAAAGGCAGCGGCCCGACCGCCACACCATTCCGCGATCTGCGCGCCGACGGCACCGTCTGTCCTGAATGTCCCGAAATGGTCATGATTCCAAGCGGAACTTTCTTGATGGGGTCGCCAACTGATGAGGCAGGACGGTTTCGAAATGAAGGGCCGCAACATCAGGTATCAGTCCGTCAATTTGCGATTGGCGCCTACGAAGTCACGTTCGCGGAATGGGATGTATGTGTTGCTGACGGCGGATGCAGGCGCTATTCACCGAGGGATAAAGGTTGGGGTCGCGGACGAATGCCCGTCCTGCATATAGGTTGGCGTGACGCAAGAGCTTATGTCAGCTGGCTGTCTCAGATTACTGCACAAGAATACCGGCTTCCGAGCGAGGCAGAATGGGAGTATGCCGCGCGCGCCGGCACTGCAACCCGATTCAATTTTGGAGATGAAATCTCGAAGGAACAGGCCAATTTTGGTAATAACGTTGGCCGAACGCTGCCAGTCGGAAGTTACCCGGGAAATTCGTTTGGCGTTTTTGACGTACATGGAAATGT
>JAPYRS010000064.1 GCA_029936875.1 Alphaproteobacteria bacterium
GGCCTAAAGTCCCCTGCCGCGCACGGCCATAGGAGGGGCCCGAGTGGAAGCCCGGGACCAACAACTGAATAACCGCTGCGGACACTGGCAAGTTTAATCAGGGAGCCCAAGTCACCGTGCTCAGAGTCGAAAATCTATGTTTGAGTTTTGGCGGGCTGCAGGCCGTCCGCGATTGTACCTTTGAAATTGTCGAGGGCACGATCACCGGCCTGATCGGCCCGAACGGCGCGGGCAAGACAACAACGTTCAATACGATTGTTGGTGAACTGAAACCGACGTCGGGACGGATCCTGTTTAACGGCGAAGATATTGCGGGCCTTCCCGCCCACACACTCTTCCACAAAGGCATAGTTCGGACCTTCCAGATTCCGCACGAATTCGGGCTTATGACGGTTCTGGAAAATCTGATGCTGGTGCCGCCGGCGCAACTAGGCGAAGGGTTGCTGATTAACTGGTACGCGCGGGCGCGTGTAGCGGCTCGCGAAAAAGAAGTGCGTAAGCGCGCAGAAGAGGCACTCGAATTTCTCTCGCTGGAGCACCTCGGGAATGAGCTCGCAAAAAACCTTTCCGGCGGTCAAAAAAAATTGCTCGAACTTGGCCGGACATTAATGACCGACGCCAAGCTTGTGCTGCTGGACGAGCCGGGCGCCGGGGTTAACCCGACACTGCTGATTCGAATTCGGGAAATGATTTCTGAACTTCATCGGGAACGTGGTTACACATTCTGTCTCATCGAACACGACATGGATTTGATTGCCAGCCTCTGCGATCCCGTCATCGTCATGGCCGAAGGCACTGTCCTGACCGAAGGTAAAATGGAAGACGTGCGCCGCAATCCGGAAGTGCTCGACGCCTATCTCGGCAGTTGGGAAGCAGCGTAATGCCGACGCTGGAACTGATTGACCTCGAGGGTGGATACGGCGATACGCAGGTCCTGCGCGGCGTTAACATTCATGTCGATCGCGGCGAGATTGTCGTGATTATCGGACCGAACGGTGCCGGCAAGTCGACCGCCATCAAATCCGTGTTTGGGCTTCTCAATATTACCGGCGGCGAAATTCGTCTCGACGGTGAAATCCTTACCAATACGCCACCAGAAAAAGTGGTGCGCAAGGGCGTCTGTTACGTGCCGCAAACCGCCAACATATTTCCGAGCCTGACCGTCGAGGAAAATCTTGAGATGGGGGCCTATGTTCGCGAAGGTGACTTTCAGCCGCGCCTCGCGGAGGTAATGGATTTGTTTCCGCCGCTGTTGGAGAAACGCAATCAGACGGCTGGGACACTGTCAGGGGGTCAACGCCAGATGGTGGCAATGGGCAAGGCGTTGATGCTCGAGCCCCGGATTCTGTTGCTGGACGAACCAACGGCAGGTCTGTCGCCAAAATTTCGTGGCGAAATTTTTTCGATCGTCAAGACGATCCATGCAACCGGAACGCCGATCCTGATTGTTGAACAGAACGCGAAGCAGGCGCTTTCGATTGCCGATCGCGGCTATGTCATGGTTGACGGCCGCACTGTTCATACCGGGAGCGGGATGGAGCTGCTCGAAGATCCCAAGGTCGGCGAAATGTTTCTTGGTGGCGGCGTGAGCAACGGAGACGCAGAGGCAGCGTCCTCCACGCCAGGTCACATTCCCGCCCAAGAAGGAAGTGCTGCCCCGTGATCGAACTGATCAATTTCTACATTGTTCCCGGTCTTGTCTTGGGCAGCATATATGGGCTGGGGGCGATCGGCCTGACGCTCACCTTCGGCATTTTGCGGTTTGCCAACTTTTCACACGGCGAAACGATGACGCTCGGCGCATATTTCGCCTGGTCGCTGGTCTCCATTTTGGGATGGCATCCGCTTGCCGTTATGCCGCTTGCAATGGTGCTGACGGTCGTCGTCATTCTTGGAATTGATCGCGGTTTTTACAAACCGTTCCGGTCGAGCCCGACGATCATGCTGGTGATCGCATCGTTTGGCATGATGCTGATGATCCGGTCGGTCATTCAGTTTTTCTGGGGCGTCCAGGTCAAGACCATTCTGCCGGGGATACAGTTACCTATTGAAATATTCGGACTGATCAGAATTTCGCCAAAACACATGGTCATCGTCGGCTCAGCAATCGTGCTGATGTCGGCGGTTTACTATCTGCTGAAATACACCAAGATCGGCAAAGCGATGCGGGCGATGTCGGATTCGCCGGAGCTTGCGCGCCTCACCGGAATCAATACCGAACACGTGATTATGGCAACCTGGATCGTCGGCGGATCGCTCGCCGCCGCCGCTGGCGTGCTGCTGGCGCTCGACTCCCATGTTCAAACATTGATGGGTTTCAAATTGCTGTTGCCGATATTTGCGGCAACCATCCTGGGCGGTGTGGGCCGCCCGCACGGCGCCGTAATTGGCGGATTGGTTATCGGCCTCGCCGAAGAATTATCGACCTATCCGTGGATCGGCGAAACGCCCCTGCTCAATCCGGGCTACAAGGCGGGCGTCGCCTTTGCCATCATGGTGGCTCTCTTGATTTGGCGGCCGAGCGGTCTGCTCCGGGGAAGGACAACGTAGATGGATCAGACCTACGGACTTTTTCTCTATGCGATTTCGTTGCTGACGATGGGCGGGATCTATTCGATCCTTGCGCTTGGCCTCAACGTGCAATGGGGATTTACCGGGCTGTTCAACGCCGGTATCGCTGGCTTCTACGCAATCGGCGCGTATGTCAGCGCGATCCTGACGACGGCGCCGTCGGTCCGTCACCTCGGCGGGTACGAGGTGCCATACGTCGTCGCCTTTATCGCGGCGATGGCGGTGGCCGGTGTGATCGCCTGGGGTGTCGGAAAAATATGCCTGCGTCTTCGTAGCGATTACCTGGCGATCGCTACCATTGGCATTGCCGAAATATTTCGCCTGATCCTCAAAAACGAGACATGGGCGACCAACGGGCCGCGTGGCGTTTCGATGGTGCCGAAACCATTTGAGACCTTGCCCGAACCCTACAACCAGTTGCTGTTCCTGGCGATGATCCTTCTCACCGTGGCGGTGATTTATTGGGGGCTGGAACGCGCGCGGAAAGCGCCTTGGGGCCGCTTGATGACGGCAATCCGTGAAAACGAAATTTCGGCGCGGGCGGCAGGAAAGAATGTCGAGCGCTACCGGCTTCAGGCCTTCGTCTTTGGCAGCATGCTGATGGCGCTCGGCGGTGCCTACACGGCGCACTATCTCAAATTCATCGGTCCGAATGCGACCGATCCCCTGACGGCAACATTTCTGGTTTGGGTGATGTTGATTGTCGGCGGCAGTGCAAACAACAAGGGTGCAATTCTCGGCGCGATGCTGATGTGGACGATCTGGTCGGCGACCGAAATTCTGACAAGTCGCCTGCCGGACGATCTTGCGATCAGGACGGCCTATATCCGAATATTTCTGATCGGCCTTGTTTTGCAAATTGTGCTGCAGAAATTTCCACAAGGGTTGCTGCCGGAGAAGAGGCAATAACACACCAAACCGCAGGATTCTAGGGCCACAGAGCCTCAACGATAAAGCGAATTGGGCGCGCGGCGGCGTGTAATTAACCAATCGAAAAGCGATTTCTTGACATTCGAAACGGGAAGACGATCATGTCGTCTAAGGCCTGCAGAGATAGGCACCACAGTGATATTGGGAGGAGAAAAAGAATGAAAATACTAAGGAAACTTGCGCTTGGCGCAGCAGCCGTTGCGCTGATGGCATCAAGTGCTCAAGCCGCCGACATTAAGGTCGGTTCAGTTGGCGCCGTTACGGGGCCGATCGCGGAACTAGTTGCGGCGATTATGTCGGGCCGAAACCTTGCGGCAAGTCACGTCAATGCACAGGGTGGTCTGTTCAAAGGCGACACCTACAAATTGGTACTCGGTGATTCAGCATGCGACCCGAAAGCTGGCGTCGATGCCGGAAATAAGGTCGTCAACGTTGATCAGGTTGTTGCCATTGTCGGCGCGAGCTGCTCCGGCGGCACAGCCGGCATGGTTCAGGCGGTTACAATTCCGGCTGGCGTTGTTACGATTTCTGATTCGGCGACCGCACCTTCGATTACCGATCTTAAAGATAACGATCTGGTTTATCGTGTGGCACCGTCCGATGCCTATCAGGGCGCAGCGATGGCCGCACTCATTCGCAGTCGTGGCATTTCCAAAGTCGCAATGACTTATGCGAATGACGATTACAATTCCGGTATCGCAGCGGTCTTCGAACGTGAGTTCAAGGCTTTGGGCGGCACCATTACGGCAAACCAGGTCCATGAGCCGGACAAGCCCTCTTACCGTTCTGAATTGTCGACGCTCGCGCGTGGCAATGCCGAAGCGCTTGTCGTGTTCGCGTATTACGGTTCAAGCGGCATCGCGATTATCAAGAACAGCCTCGAGACCGGCCTTTTCGGCGAGTTCTTTGCGGCGGACGGCATGTTTGATGATTCAGTCATCGAGCAGATTGGTGTTGCGAATATCGCCGGCAAATTGTCGATCACGCAATCTGCCTCCGATCCAGAAGACGTGTCCTACAAGATCTTTGCCAAAGCCTTTACCGCTGGCGGTGGCAATCCGAACGCACCGTACGTGACGCATGCATATGACGCGTCGTTCCTGATGGCGCTTGCCATTGAGAAGGCGGGTTCGGCGGATCGCAGCAAGATCCGGGCTGCCCTTCGCGCGGTTGCGAGTGCACCAGGCGAAATTATCCGCCCGGGTGAATGGGAAAAAGCAAAAGCCCTCATCGCCGCTGGCAAAGACATCAATTATGAAGGCGCATCCGGCAACGTCGATTTCGATAAGAATGGCGACGTTGGTGGTCTCTACACAGTGAACACCGTCTCCGCTGATGGCACTTGGAAAAACACAATCCTGCGGTAATTCCAGCCATCATCGAACAAGATTTTGTTCGTAACAAAATTCGGCTCCCGCCCTTAATTGGGTGGGAGCCGTTTTTGTTTCAAAGCGGGTCGAGCTTCGCGCAGGATTTTAGGCGGCGCGGCTGGCCTTTTTGCGCTCGTGCTCCTTCAGAAGTTTCTTCCGAATGCGAATGGATTTCGGCGTCACTTCGACGAGCTCATCCTCGTTGATAAACTCAAGCGCATATTCAAGCGTCGTCTCAATCGGTTTGGTCAGGACAATATTTTCATCGGTGCCGGCGGCGCGAATGTTGGTCAGTTGTTTGCCCTTCAACGGGTTCACAACAAGATCGTTGTTGCGCACATGCTGGCCGACGACCATGCCTTCGTAAACTTCAGTACCCGGCGAAATGAACATTTTCCCGCGTTCCTGCAAATTGAAAAGCGCGAAACCAAGCGCCTTACCGCCAAACATGGCAATCAGCACGCCGTTCATCCGCAATCCGATAACGGCGTCGACCTTGGGGGCGTAGTGGTCAAACGCGTGATTGATCAGACCGGTGCCCGATGTCGCAGTCAAAAATTCGGACCGGAAACCAATCAGTCCTCTGGTCGGGGCGATATATTCGAGGCGCGTGCGGCCTTTACCGTCGGATCGCATATCCTGGATTTTGCCGCGGCGTTCGCCGAGCTTGTCCATGATTGCGCCCTGATGCCCGTCCTCAATATCGAGGCTGAGGATTTCCCAAGGTTCGGAAATAACACCGTCGATATTTTTTAAAATAACCTCTGGCCGGGAAATGGCGAGCTCGTAACCTTCGCGGCGCATGGTCTCAATCAAAATGCCAAGGTGGAGTTCGCCCCGTCCGGAAACTTTGAACTTGTCGGGGTGCGGGGTCGGCTCCACCCGCAGCGCAACATTATGAATGAGCTCTTGCTGCAATCGTTCGCCAAGTTTGCGGCTGGTGACATAGCGGCCATCGCGCCCAGCAAACGGTGAATCATTGACCTGAAATGTCATGGTGATGGTCGGTTCGTCGACAATCAGGTTGGGCAGCGCTTCCACACCATCGGGCGCACAAACGGTTTCGGAAATATTGAGCGTGGCCGGGCCTGTGAAGGCGATGATTTGACCGGCAGTCGCTTCGTCCCAATCGATTCGCTCAAGCCCGTGAAACCCATAAATGTTCAGGATTCGTTCGGTTCGCTCAACGCCGTCGGTATCGACAACGGTCACGACTGAATTCCGTTCGATGCGGCCCCGCTGCACGCGCCCAATGCCGATCACGCCGACATAGCTCGAATAATTCAGCGCGCTAACCTGGAGCTGAAACGGGCCGTCGTGGTCAACGGCAGGCGGCGGGACATGATTGACGATCGCTTGAAACAAATCCGTCATGTCGGCGCCGCGGGTATTTGGATCCAACGACGACCAGCCCTCAAGCGCAGAGGCGTAAACCACCGGGAAATCGAGTTGCGCGTCGGTCGCGCCGAGGCGATCAAACAGCTCAAAGGTTTGATCAAGCGCCCAATCCGGTCTTGCGCCGTTTCGGTCGACTTTATTAATGACAACAATGGGGCGGAGGCCGAGCGCGAGCGCCTTGGTGGTGACAAATCGCGTTTGCGGCATCGGCCCTTCGACGGCATCGACAAGCAGCAGAACCGAATCGACCATCGACAAAATGCGTTCGACCTCACCGCCAAAATCTGCGTGACCCGGGGTATCGACGATATTGATGTGATAGTTGTGCCATGTGATCGCCGTGTTCTTGGCGAGAATCGTAATGCCCCGCTCCCGCTCGAGATCATTTGAATCCATCACCCGAACGGCGGATTCAGCCTGTCGACCAAGCGAGCCGGATTGCTTGAGTAGTTTGTCGACCAACGTGGTTTTGCCATGATCAACATGGGCGATAATGGCAATGTTACGGAGGCCGAGCGCGGTTTCGGTCATTAAGGGTCCCGGCGTCAATTCTGAGGGGGCGCGATTAACTGGTATCAATCGCGGCAATCGGGCCACATCTCGTCTTAGGCGGCCCGCCGGTTATATAGAGGCCCGAGCGGGAATTCGCTAGTGGCTGAGCCCAAATAATGGGTAATTCGGGCGTAGCCTACGCTCAGATTGGGTTTTGTGGCTTGAGAAAGCGGCTCCGCGCGTAGATCGCCGTCAGGATGCCGAACAGGCAGTAAACCCCGCAGATATTGGCGATTGCTTCAATGGATACGCCCCAATCGAGGGCCACGCCCATAACCACCGGGGAAAGCGCACTGGAAAGCACCATCAGCGAGAAGCTTACCGACCGAATCGAGCCGAGATGCCGGGTGCCATAAAACTCGGCCCAAAACGCGCCAATAAAGGTTGCAACGATGCCGGCCGTAATTCCAGCGGTGACCATGAAGCCCCAAATCGCAGCGCTGTGGTCTGAAAATCCAAGCAAAAAACAAGAGATCGTCAGCGGTATCAGCAAAACCGGCAGGATATTTGCCGATCCATATCGATCGATGACAATGCCGGTTCCGAGCAGGGCGACAACATTGCTGGCGGAATAGGCAATAAAAGCGGCTGCCCAGACTTCCAGGTTCCATCCTTTGGCATCGACCAAAAATACTTGATGAAAGAAGAATCCGGTGGTGATGAAGGCCGGCGCGAGCAGGGAAGGAAGAAGGACGTAGAACCGGGTGTCGCGCAACATTTCGCGCCGATCCCATTGCCGCACCGTGCCCCCGCCTAAATTCGTCTTGGAATCTTTGCCACTTGCCGAATGTTTCAGATAGCGGCTGTGACGGACGTCATGGCTTCTCAGCAACCATAAACTTGCCGGTAATATGGCGAGAATCAGGATTGCAGAGAACACGAACCAGCTCTCGCGCCAGCCAACGAAGGCGACGACGACCGTGGCGAACAGCGGAAGTATGGCGCTTGCCAGCGGATGTCCGAGGGATGCAGTCGCGACCGCGCGGCCCCGCGCTGATTCGTAATACCGCGCCTGACTGGTAATCGAGGTATGGCTCATTAGGCCTTGCCCCATTTGCCGCAACAAAAACATCGCGACAATCAAGACCCAATAATCAGGCGTGATCGCCATAACGATGCAGGAAAGGCCCAACAGAAAAATGACGCCGAACGACCATTTCCGGAGATCCAGTTGATCGATCCAGCGACCGGACCAGATCAGAAGAAATGCACTCGCCAGCGTCGCGATCGAATAGGCCGCACCGAACTCGCCGTTGGTGATCGAGAAAGCGTCCCGAATTTGACCGGAAAACAAAGCGATGAAATAGGTCTGGCCGAATCCGGAACCGAAACTGACGAGGAATCCGAAGGCCAGGAGGCGCGGATCAACGCGAATGAAGTCGAAGACCCGGTATGGAGACGAGATTGCCACAGGCATGATTCTTTATTCGGATATCGCCTCGAAATTGAGGCCGCTTATTCCCGTGGGCCGGCTGGAATAATGAGGGCGAGAATCAATTATTGCCCGCGCTGGACGGATGCCTACTCATCGCGGAAAACCTTAGCTTCGTCAATGGTCGGTCCTGCCTCAACTTTCCTGCAACTGGCGCCGAGACCGGGGCATAATGGGCTAGGTTCGTTGACAAAACATGACGACACATACGCGACGAAAATTTGAATTCCGAGGGGATATCGATGACAGGCGTTAAACGTGGTTTCACGGACATTGCTGAGGGGCAGGTTCACTATCGTTACAAGGGCGAAGCAGAAGATGTCCCCTTGTTCATGCTGCACCCCGGTCCGACCTCGGCAAGGTCGATTGTTCCGCTGATCGATATCCTCGGCAATCACCGCCAGGTTCTCGCCCCCGATATTCTCGGTTCGGGCGATTCGGCGGCCCCCGCCCATGACGTCACCGACATGGTCTATTTCGCCGACACCATGTGCCGGACGATGGATTCTCTTGGCATAGAGACTTGCGATTTATGGGGTTCGATGACCGGCGCCCACTGTGGGATTGAGGTTGCGCTGATGCGGCCCGACCGCATTCGGGTTCTCTATATTGAGGCGCTGTTCGAATACGACGAGGCCACCGAAAAAGCGATGCATGACGGTCATGCGCCGAAAGCAGTGATCGACCAAATTGGTAGTCAGTTCAATTTTTTCTGGCATCTTGCCCGCGACCAACATTTGTTCTTCCCGTGGTTTACGCGGGACGCGGCCCATGCCCGCAATCAGGGCCTGCCGACGGCGCGCCAACTGCATGACAAAACCGTTGAACTTCTGAAAGTTGCAGACACCTATCACGTCGCCCTTAACGCTGCCGTTCGTCACAAAAGTGGCGAGCGCCTTAAAGATGTAACGGTGCCGGTCATCGGGCCGGAGTGGCTGCAAAAGTATTTACCGAGTGTCAAAGTTCGCGGCGATTTTGTAATTGGTGCCGAAGCATCGCCGCCGGAAAAAGTTGAAGCCTCGGCCAAGGAAATACTCCGTCACCTCGGCTGATCGCCGATACCGGGTTTCTGCGTCAAAATTTGTTCTGCCCGCCAATCCGCAATGATAATTTTGTTTTTTAAGAGTATCCCGAGGGGAAAACATGCCAAGATCGATTGCATCTGACGCTCCAGCTACGGACGAAGGGCCGATCCTAAGAGAAGGATCGTTTGAGGAAGCGCTTACCTATTGGACACCGCCCACAGGGATAACGCGCGGTTTTGTCGATGGCCGGTTTGGCCAGATGCACTACCGCATGATCCGCCCTGCCTCTGAAACCGCTGCTTCTGAATCAAAAACGCCGCTGGTGTTTCTCCATCAAAGCCCATCGTCGGGGCGTGTCTTCGAAGGCCTGATGGCAAAGATGGGTACCGACCGCCTCTGCGTCGCGATTGATACCCCGGGTTTTGGCGATTCGAATGCCCCGGCGGAGCCGCCGACGATAGCCGACTATTCCGCAGCCATCGGCGATGCGCTGGACGCGCTTGAACTTGGCGAGGTTGATCTCTTCGGCGATCACACCGGCGCCAAAGTTGGCGGCGTGCTGGCGATGCAAAGGCCGGAACAGGTGCGGCGGCTGATTTTTAATGCCTGCCCGGTCTACCCGGCCGACCTGATGGCGAAAATGGCGGCTCACCTCGAAGACGAAAAAGAGCACAAAGTCGATGAAGACGGTAGCCATATCGCGGAGCGTTGGGAGGCGATGCAAAAGTGGTACAAGCCGGGCACGCCGGTCGATCTTTATGATCGCGACATCGCTGAATCATTCCGCCCTGGGTCGCTCGCTTGGTACGGGCATAACGCTGCCTTTTCAGTCAACCACGCGGACAACCTGCCCAATATTCATCAGCCACTTTTGATCATTTGCCCCGATGACGGATTATGGGATGCGACACAGACGGCGGCCCCATTCATCAAAAATGGTCAGCTGCTTGAACGGCCCAATTGGGGCATGGGCGCGGTTTCGCTTCATACCGTCGAACTTGCTTCCGACATACGGGGTTTTCTCGATGGTCCCGCGGACGAAGCCAAAAATCCACCGCCACCGGTCGCAATTCCTGACCGCCCGAGAAAGATTCGCGATTCCATCCGCAAGCAGTTTGTTGAAACCTCAATGGGCGCGCTTCATGTGCGTCAGGCCGGCGTACAGCCGGAAGGAACGCCGCCCATAATCTGCCTTCACATGAGCCCGGTTTCGGGTCGCGGTTTTGAACCGCTTATGAATCTTCTCGCCAAGGACCGGCTTGTTTACACGATTGATTTGCCGGCCTTCGGTGAATCGGCAAAGCCGTCTGAAGTGCCGACGATCGCGCAGATGGCGAACGCAATTTGGGATGCCGTTCGGACACTTTGTCCAGACGGGCCGATCGACTTCATTGGCGATCACACCGGGTCAATGATCAGCTTGCAGCTCGCCGCCGATCATCCTAATGACATTCATCGCCTGGCACTGAATACGATCCCACATTGGACCGAATCGGAGCGCGCCGAACGTCTCGAACATGCGGCTTACGTTCCGGCGGCGATGGACGGTAGCCACCTCACCAACCGCTGGGGGATGATGAACCGGCTGTCCGGCCCCGGCGTCACGATGGAAATGATTGAACGAAATTTTGTTGAAGCATTGCGCGGCGGACCCCTCGGCCATTGGCCACACCGGGCGGTTTTCTCGCATGACCTGACCGGTGTTTTGCCGCGTGTTGCCCAGCCGGTTCTGGTGTTTTGTCCGCGCGACGGACTTGAAGGGCAAACACAAAATGCCCTGCCGCTTCTCCAAAATGGCCAGCTTCATGACCTGCCAGATTGCCGATATTTTTTCCTCGAAGCGCAAGCGCCTGAGTTCGCAAAGGTGATTGCCGAATTCCTCGGCGCTTAGCCCTGAGAGGGAGGCGATGTTCCCGTTAACTCTATGAGCTCAAACGATAAACAATCGTCACCGATTCCCTATACAGATGCGCTGATTGAACGCCTGAAAGGCGTTTTCGACTCGATTGAACCCTGGAGCGGGTCGGTTGAAGGGGGCTGGGTTCGAAATTATGGCCGCTTTCTAGAGCCAGAAATAAACTTCGACACCGAACCGGTAACGGGGCCAGCGCGTGATTTCACAGCACCCCGGCCTGAATTTGTTGACGGAGAGGAATACCTCGAATGGTACTCGACGTTGCGCGCCATCGAAGATGCGTCCGGCGAATTCGTGATGGTTTCGCTTGGCGCCAGCATTGGTCGCCCACTTGCCAATGCGCTCGGGCTTCTTCGTCGCGTAAATCCGATGCCCTATCGCCTGGTCGGCGTCGAGGGTAACCCCTACATGTGCGAGATCATGCGCCGCCACTTCGAAAAAAATGAGGTTGATCCGGCGTCTTTGACGGTCATTAACGCGGTCATTAGCGATTCGAACTTACCGCTCTTTTTTTCGGTGACTGAAAAAGTAGCGGGTGCCAATCGGGCGTTCCATACCGATGCCAGCGGCGTCAATATTGCCGAATCGATGATCAAACAGGGTGTGGCCGATCAGGTTCTTCGCAATTTGATTAAAACAGGCGCTTCGGGAATTTCCGTTCCCATTATTGGTGAAGATCATCACTAGGGCGAGCTACGGCTCATCATCGCCGTCAATGTCGTCGACGTCATCGGTCCTATGGGCGAGATCGATCTTCTCGAAATTGATATTCAGTCATCGGAATATTTCGCCTTGCCGCCAGCGATTAAAAGGATATCCCAAAAAGTGCGGCGAGTTCATATGGGAACGCATGGCGCCGAGATTCACGAGTTTATGGTCAATTTGTTCCGCGGCCAGGGATGGGAAATCGAAATCGATTTGATGCCGGAGACCGATTACATCGTTCCGGGCGGCCAATTTTCTACGGATGACGGTGTTATGGCGGCGAGAAATCCCAACCTCAAGTTTTGAGTGTATTGGGTAATGCTTGTGGCAGAATGAGTGCGGTGAGCGGAGGAATGTAAGTGGCGGTTCAGGAAAGCAACGTTCAAAATGCTGCACTCAGCCAAGACGAATTGGTTGGCCGTGCACGCGACTTAATTCCCGCACTCAAAGAGCGCGCCGTTGAAACGGAAGGGCTCCGCCGGATTACCGACGCCACAATTTCTGATCTCAAGGCCGGTGGGCTACACCGCTATTTCACGCCGGCAAAGTACGGCGGATTGGAAATGGATTGGCCGGTTCAATATCAAATCGGCGGTGAACTTGCCAGAGGCTGCGGATCGACGGCCTGGATCGGCACTGTCGTCTTTGGCAACACTTGGTTGGCGGCGCGTTTCCCAAAGAAAGCGCAGGATGAAATTTGGGCCGATGGACCGGACACGATCTTTTGCAGCGCGTTTGCCGGCGGGAACAAAATCGAAAAGGTGAATGGCGGATTCCGGCTTGATGGATTGTGGCGATTTGCGTCTGGCGTGGATCACGCCGATTGGGCGCTGCTCGCGGCAATTGTCAGCGACTTCAAACCACAGGAAAGTTCCGGACCGCCGCCCGTTCGCTTAGCGCTGGTGCACAAATCAGAGTTCGAAATTATCGATAACTGGTACGCAAACGGTCTCAAGGGCACCGGCAGCAAAGACATTCGGGTTAGCAACATCATCGTTCCCGAACACCGGACCTTGGCTCAAACAAATGCCAGCGAGCCGCCGGGAGCCACCGAACATGAGAGTTACATTTATCGAGGCGAATTCCTGCCCTACTTTCGGTCGTTGCTGATTGGCCCGATGATCGGTGCAGCGCACGGCGCGATGAACGATTATTTGGAAATCACACAGCATCGAATTGGCCAGATGTTCGGCGAATCAATTATTGAACAAACGCCGGTTCAAATTCGCATTGGCGAATCCGCGCTGGAACTAAAGTCCGCCGAATTAATGGCCGAACAAGTCATCAATGATTTGCATGAAAAGGGGCAGGCGGGCACGCTGCTTGCCGGGGTCAGTCGAATTACCCAAGGCCGTGATACCGCCTATATCGCAAAATTATGCCGGTCGGTTGCCGATCGTCTCGCGACCATGATGGGCGCGTCCGGTCAGACCGGTAACAATCCGGTGCATCGGCATTTTCGGGATGTTAGCGCGATGGCCGCACACGGCTCAATTCAATGGGACAAAAACGTGTCCCCCTATGGCCGTTGGGCGTTGGGACTAAAAACCGGCGATCCCGCGATCGACGACGCGCCGCGGGAAGCCGGCAATTTCTAGCGTCGAATTAGGGTGCCGGGCCGAAGTTCACGTAGACGAGCGCACCGGAAGTTTTCGAGAATTTCGGACGGCTTTCGCCCGGCGGACAAAATGAATACGCACCGCGCTTAAATTCTGTTCCGTCACTTGCGGGCAAGCTTCCGTCGAGAACAAAAAGTTCTTGATAAAAATCGCCCGGAAGGTCGAAATCGGCTGCGCCGCCCGCGGAAATCCGCACGAATTTGGAGCCTTCGCCGGTTTCAGTATCGGTTCCAAGATCGAGCGATTCAGAACCGTCATCGCCCTTTTCCCAGTGGCCTTCGTTGGGATCGGGGAGGACGGCGAGGCCGCGTGTCCGCGATTTTTCTGCAATCGAATAATAAGTTTGCTGGGTCGGCTCCTCGACGTGTTCGGTATCCATTTTTTGCGAATGGCGCGAAAGAAACATGGTTTCCACTGGCACGCTGCTCTTAAAGCCATGCACCGTCTCTGCCGGGTGGAAGCAATAGCCAAGGCGCCCAATGAATGTCTTGCTGTCGAATGAAAGCTTGCCTTTTACGACCAGAATTTCTTCGTCGGAATGGTGGTAATGCGCGACTGTCGGCGCTGTGTATCCTTCATCCGGGACCAGCCGTTGAAGCGCCGTACGGGCGCCGTTGTCGGGGTCAACATTCAGGATTTTGAAATAGGCGCCAGGCACACGGGATTCCCAGTCCATCCCTTCCGTATCGAGGTGCGCAATATGCGGGCGC
>JAPYRS010000065.1 GCA_029936875.1 Alphaproteobacteria bacterium
GTGACGGACTTTGCGAGATTCCGCGGCTGGTCGACATCGGTCCCTTTGACCACGGCGACGTGATAGGCCAGCAACTGAACTGGAATTGCATAAAGTATTGGCGTGACGAACGGATCCACTTCGGGAAGCTGAATACGTGCGAACAGTTCATCGCCCGCCGCGTCAATTCCCTTCTTATCCGACATGTAAACAACGCGGGCACCACGCGCGATCACCTCATGCATGTTAGAGGTCGTTTTCTCGAACAGTTCGTCTGAAGGCGCCAGCACAATGACGGGCACGCCTTCTTCAATCAGCGAGATCGGACCGTGTTTTAGTTCGCCCGCGGCAAAACCTTCGGCATGAATGTAAGAAATCTCTTTCAGCTTCAACGCGCCCTCAAGCGCAATTGGGTATGACGTTCCCCGGCCAATGTAGAGCACGTCCTGGGCGTCGGCAATTTCGGAAGCAAGCAACCGCAACGCATCATCATGGGCGAGAACGTCGGCGGCCCGCGCTGGCACTTCCGAGATAGCAGTCGACAACCGCGCCTCGTCCTCTGCCGTCAAAATTCCGCGGGCGCGACCCATCGCAATCGTCAGACAGGCGAGCACCACGAGTTGGCAGGCGAATGTTTTCGTCGCAGCGACGCCGATTTCAGGACCAGCGTGAATGGGCAGCAGGCTATCGGATTCCCGCGCCATCGTGCTTTCCTGCATGTTGACGATGGCGAGCGTGTGCTGCCCCTGCGACTTGCCATAACGAAGGGCGGCCAAGGTATCGGCGGTTTCACCAGATTGCGAAATTGCAAGCGCCAGTCCGTCCTTCGGCATGGTGCCGCCCCGGTACCTGAATTCAGATGCGATATCGAGTTCAACCGAAACACCGGCATATTTTTCGAGCCAGTATTTTGCCACCATCCCGGCGAGATATGCGGTGCCACAGGCGACAATCGTAATCTTTGAGACCGTCGCCATATCGAAACCGACCGCGGGCAGTGAAACGGTCCGGTCAGCCGGATTAAAATATGTGTTGAGGGTGTCGCCGATAACCGTCGGCTGTTCGTAAATTTCTTTCAGCATGAAGTGGGCATGGCCACCCTTGCCGACCGTATCGCCGGTGAGTTCAGATTTAGTGATCTTCCGATCAACCGGTTGATTGTCTTTATCAAAAATTTCTGCGCCATCACGGGTGATGTCGATCCAGTCGCCTTCCTCGAGAAAGGAAATGCGGTTGGTCATGTTCGCAAGTGCGTAGGCGTCCGAGCCGAGAAACATTTCACCGTCGCCCCAGCCAACAACCAGCGGCGAACCCCGGCGGGCGCCAAACATCTGGTCGTGGTGACCTGCAAAAATTACCGCCAGCGCAAATGCACCATCTAGGCGGCCGAGCGCCGCCGCCATGGCTTCCCGCGGCGTCTTGCCCTGATCAAGGTAGTGCGTAATCAGATGAACGATCGCTTCAGAATCGGTTTCGCTTTCGAAGTTATGTCCGAGCCCGACAAGTTCCGACCGCAGCGCCTGAAAATTTTCGATAATCCCATTATGAACGGCGGCCACGCGCGTTGTTGCATGGGGATGCGCGTTGACTTCGTTAGGGACACCGTGCGTCGCCCATCGCGTGTGGGCAATGCCGATATCGCCGTAAATTGGATCCTCAATTATTCGTTGGTCGAGGTTTGCGAGTTTTCCCTCCGCCCGGCGGCGCTCGATCCGGCCGTTCGTCAATGTTGCAATACCGGCAGAGTCATAGCCGCGATATTCGAGCCGCCGCAGACCTTCGACGAGGCGCGGCGTGATATCACCGTTGGGCTTCCCCAGGACGCCGACAATTCCGCACATCTACGGGCTATTCTTTCTTCTTGTCTGCGTCGCCGCTTTCGCGCTCGCGTTTTCGGATTGCCCATCCCGAAATTGACTTCTGTTCCGGGCGTGTGATCGACAAGGCATTTGCTTCGACATCCTGCGTAATAACCGTACCGGCACCAACAATGGCGCCTTCGCCGACTGTAACCGGTGCGACCAAAACGGAATTTGATCCGATTGATGCGCCGGCGCCAATTTCGGTATGCGATTTCTTGAAACCGTCGTAGTTGGCGGTGATTGTGCCGGCCCCAATGTTTGCACCGGCACCAACATTGGCGTCACCGAGATAAGCAAGGTGATTTGCCTTGGCGCCTTCCCCGAGCACGGCGTTCTTGACTTCGACAAAGTTGCCGACTTTTGCGCCGGCGCCAATTTCAGCACCGTGCCGAAGGCGGGCATAGGGACCGATGACCGCGCCGGTCGCCACGACCGCACCTTCCAGATGACTGAAAGCGCGAATTGTCACGTTGTCGCCAATTTTTACGCCGGGGCCAAAAAATACGTTCGGTTCGATCACGACATCAATACCAAATTTCGTATCCGCGCTTAACCATACGGTATCGGGCGCCTGCAGCGTGACCCCTGCCGCCAGGGCCGCATCCCGTAATCGATCCTGATAAATGGCTTCCGCAAGCGCCAGTTGGTCGCGCGTATTGATGCCGAGGAGTTCGTCTTCGGATCCTTCAATCACGCCGCAGCCAAGGCCGCGCCGCCGCGCAAGGGAAACAATATCGGTGAGATAAAGTTCATTCTTCGTGTTTGAATCATCGAGTTCCGAGACGAGATCAAACAGCACCGACCCGTCAACAACCATGACACCTGAATTGCACATCGGCAGGGCACGTTCATCCGCACCAGCGTCGCGGTACTCTACGATCTGCTCCAGCATTCCGTCGGCGGCGACAACGAGCCGTCCATATTCGGCGGGATCGTCAGGCTGGAACCCCAATACAATGATCGCTGGATTTGCCGCGGCGTGCCTTGCTTCCAGCATTCGGGCAATGGTTTCTTTCGTCAGCAGCGGGGTATCGCCATAAACGATCAAAACATCGCCGTCATAACCGCGTAATGCCGAATCAGCGACCCGAACGGCGTCCCCGGTGCCGCGCTGCTCCGGCTGCAATACGGTCGGCGTCGGTGAAACCTGGTCGGCAAGGGATTCCATGCCCGGGCCGACCACAACAAAAGTCTTTTCGGCGTCAAGGGCGCTCACCAAATCCAGGACATGGCTGATCATCGGCCGTCCACCAAGCGCGTGGAGAACCTTGGGCACTCGCGACTTCATTCGCGTTCCGCTGCCCGCGGCGAGAATCAGGGCTGCAAAACGATTTGATGCCATCAGTTGATATTCGGAATAAGACTACTTGTGTCAGGACGGGGCTCGGCCTAATTCTCAGGCGCGTTCCCTTTGATGCGGGGACAGTGCCACAATCGCGCAACTTCCGCCAAGTCACTAATTCTTACCAAATTTTTCACTTTTCGAGACTGCCCTGCCCATGTCGCAACACCGAACCGTCATATTCGACCTCGACGGCACGCTGGTCGAATCCGCTCCCGACCTCGCCGATGCGACAGCGCATGTGATGGCCAATCGAAATCTGCCGGCCCCTGCCGAAGCTGATATTCGGAAGTATGTCGGCGGCGGTGCCCGAAAAATGCTTCACCGCGCGTTTGAAGCCGCAGGTCTGCATGAAGATCAATTCGACATGAAGTCTGCGCTGGCCGAGTTTCTCGAATTCTACGGAAAGAATCTCGCGGTCCGGACGCGGCCATTTCCTGGCGTGCTCAAAGCACTCGATCAGCTGCAGGTGCGCGGTGAACGACTCGGCATCTGCACCAATAAGTATGAGGATTTCAGCGCGGTCTTGCTGCGGAAGCTTGACCTCGCAAAATATTTTGGCGCCGTTCTCGGTGGCGATAGCCTTGATGTCCGCAAACCCGACGGCGGCCATATCCTTGGCGTGATCGAACGCCTTAAAACCGATCCGGCGCATGCGATCATGGTCGGCGACACCGAGGTCGATGTGAAAGCGGCCCGAAATGCCGGCATCCCGGTTATTGCCGTTTCGTTTGGCTACTCGCCGGTTCCAGCGGACAAGCTGGGCGCAGACCTTGTGATCGACAAATTCGACGCTCTTTTACCGGCGCTCGATTTGATTAGAGGACCCGCTTGACTCGCTCTGTCGGCAGTCCCTATATGCTGCAAGATTAGGGGCGCGTAGCTCAGCGGGAGAGCACTGCGTTCACATCGCAGGGGTCGCAAGTTCAATCCTTGCCGCGCCCACCATTTTTTTCGATCATTTTGGGTTTTGCGCCGCCGAGTAGGGCATTCCGTCTTTGTGGGCATAGTAGGTTTTGCCCGCCCGATTCACCCGAACCATATCGATGTTCGAATAACTCGCTTCATCGCCCGGTAGGCGGTCACCGACCTCGAGATAGCGAGCCTCCTGATTGCTGCGATTAATGAGGTGATGGCCGTCCCCGTTTTCCGCCGGGAACCCGACCATATCGCCCGGCGCCAAAATACGTTCGCCGCTGTCGATCACCAATGTCAGCTCGCCTTCCAGAACTAAAAGAAATTCATCCTGGCGCGAATGCCAGTGCCGTTGCAAGGACCAGTCGCCCGGCGCAGGCCGCACAATATTTACGCTAAAGTTTTCGAGACCTAGTGCATCGCCGATTCGGTGTTTTTCCCGGCCAGCGCAATCTGAATCAAAAGGCGCCGGATAACTGGTGCCGGATATTGACGGTACGTCATCAATCGTGACGACACGGTTTACGGGTTTTTTCATATTGGTCGCTCTTCCCAATTACTCCGGCCAAACAACTGCGGCCAAATAACGGCGGCGCAGCGAAAATTTAACGGCGTTTGATAACCATTTCCTGGCCGGTCAGCATTTCAAGGACGGTATGGCCGTGATCATTCATCCATTTGCTTAGGCTCATGTGGAGCACAAAGTTTTCGCTTCGACCGTAGTCATCCATCAATACAATTCCGCCGACGCTAATGCGATCAAACAGGACCTCTAGCGCTGTCGCCTCGGCAGCGGCGGCATTCAAATCAAGATGAAGAAACGCGATTTGAGCAGGCGTCTCTTCCAACAAGACCTCAGGGACAACTCCCTTGATGACTTTCACACGCGAAAAACGTGAAAAGCGCTCAACGACATTTTCATGCCAATTTTCGATATTGTCATAGGCATTGCCGATGACATTCCGCTCTACCTCCTCCGAGTAGTTTTCGTCCAACCCTGTGAAGGTGTCGTAGAGATACATCCGATTCGGGACGTCTTCAAATTCGACATAGTCAAGCAGCGTTGACTAATAGAAACCCTTGTAGACGCCGCATTCCACCAAGTCTCCCGGCACGGAAAGGGCCGTGCGACCGGCCCACCAGTAGGTGTGCAACTGCCAAATTTTGTCGGCATCCTTCGCATTTGTCGAATTTCTAGCGATTGCCTCCGCAAAGGGCTGATCGTCCATGAAAGTGAGGTTTCGCGCAAGCGCCATCAAGTTGTCTGCTGCAAAAACCCCGGCTCCGACATCAGCGTAAATTTGTCTGACTTCAGTGAGAAGGAAAACGACCTCCTCCAACTTTTTCGGCGGCGGCCGGTAAAACGACATACCGATCCCCTCCTGTAACCACTCGTCGACCGCGAAGATTTCAACAAAAAAATCTATCAGCAACCTAGCGTTCTAGAAAAATTTCTGACGAACCCGTCTCTACCCCGGACTGAAGTGCCGACTCTGGATCGACGACCCATCCGTAGATATCGCGCCACACCGTATCCGCCTGCAGATCGCGGAGCAACATGTGGAAGCCGTTGGGGTAGTACCCAAGACGAACCTTACGGTCCAGTCCGATGAGAAATTGACGCGTCGGCTCGATAGGAATGACCTCGTCTTTGGCGCCGTAAAGTATGAGCAACGGCGTCGGTCCATCGAGCGTTGCGTTCTGTGCCGCACGCATCAGCGAAACGAGGCCATAAATTGTGTCGATCCGGGTTTCCTTGATGATCAAAGGATCGCGGCCGAGCGCCCGTAGCATTTCAATATTGTCGGACGGCATGATGCCGAGACCACGTCCTGTCAGCTTTACCCAAGGCACCGTATGGGCGGCGAACCAAATAGACGCCCGATAAAATGGATTCATGGCGGGCCCGCCCCAAACCGCCGGGGCCACCAATACGACACCAGCTATCAAAGACGGAGCGGGGCGTGCGTCGCCATTTAGCCAGTCCAAAATAACCGCGCCGCCCATGCTGACGCCGACGAGATAGATTGGCGACCCGGGGTGCCTCAATTGGACGGCGGTAACTATTGCCGTCACATCGTCCCGCATCGACGTGGAGCCGGCCCAAAACCCGGCGCTGTCGGTCGCACCGAATCCGCGTTGATCGAAGGCGTAGGTCACGATTCCTTTTGTTGCCCACCACGTCGCCGGTGCATCGAATGAATCGGAATAATCGTTGAACCCATGCAACCCGATAAGCACGGGACCGCTAACCTCAACAGGCGACGATGGCCACCATACACGCACCGGGAGTTCCGCGCCGTCGAAACTATGAAATATCAACCCGGTCGAAGACGCACCAATGGAGGGCTCCAAAACTTCGGGGCCTGCAACGGAAAAACGCGGCGTGCAGGCTGTCCCCGCCAGGAGGAGCGAGAGGCCTGCCGCCCCGGCAACTAAAGCGGCTCTGCCGGGAATACGCATCGGCAACCACCGCATACGAGGAGCTGCCAGCCCAGCCACAACCGCCAGTTTCCTATGCCAAATCACAGCCATCCATCTTCATATCCATCAGGTCGCTTGATCAGGCGCAGCGCCTTCCCTAGGGTCGCGGCCAATATTGTAGTAGAGCAGGTTTTTATGAAGTTTGAAGGTACAGATACCTATGTGGCGACCGAAGATCTTCGGATTGCGGTCAATGCTGCAATTTCGCTTAGACGACCGCTGTTGATTAAGGGCGAACCAGGCACGGGCAAGACAATTCTAGCGGCCGAGATCGCCGGTGCCTTGGGCGCGCAATTGATTGAATGGCACATCAAATCAACGACCAAAGCCCAGCACGGCCTTTACGAATATGATGCCGTCGCCCGGTTGCGCGATTCCCAGTTGGGCGAAGATCGAGTCCAGGACATCTCCAACTACATCTTACGGGGAAAAATGTGGGAGGCATTTACGGCCCCCGAAACCCCCGTTCTGCTAATAGACGAAATAGACAAGGCCGATATCGAATTTCCCAACGATTTGCTGTTGGAACTCGATCGCATGGAATTCCATGTTTATGAGACACGCGAAACCATCAAGGCGACGCAGCGTCCGATTGTTTTGATCACCTCCAACAACGAAAAAGAATTGCCCGATGCATTTTTGCGTCGATGTTTCTTCCACTACATCCAGTTTCCGGATCATGAAACGATGCGCGAAATCGTCGAGGTCCATTTTCCCGGCATTCAGGACCGCCTAATTCGAAATGCGCTCAACGTATTTTTTGAGTTGCGCGACGTACCGGGACTGAAGAAAAAACCATCGACCTCGGAATTGCTGGACTGGCTGAAATTGTTGTTGGTCGAAGAAATTTCGGCAGAGGCGATTCGGGCCAAGGATTCGAAATCACTAATCCCGCCGCTGCACGGCGCGCTGATCAAACACGAACAGGATGTTCAGCTGTTTGAGCGTCTCGCATTCCTGTCGCGCCGGGAAGGCGCATAACCGACAATGTTCATCGACTTTTTTCTCGAGCTAAAGGAGACCAAGGTTCCGGTCAGCGTCAAGGAATTCTTGATGCTGATGGAGGCAATGGATCAGGGTCTCGCCAATTACCGGGTCGATGAATTTTACTATCTTTCACGCGCCGCCCTTGTGAAGGACGAGCGTCATCTCGATCGCTTCGATCGCGCATTCGCCAAAACATTTGATGGCATTGAGTTTCTCAGCGACGCGCCGGAAGGCATTGAAGCCAACATTCCCGATGAGTGGCTAAAGAAGCTCACCGAAAAGTTTCTCACAGACGAAGAAAAGGCCGAGATTGAATCGCTCGGCGGCTGGGAAGCCCTGATGGACACGCTGAAACAGCGCCTCCAGGATCAGCAGGGACGCCATCACGGCGGCAGCAAATGGATCGGCACCGGCGGCACCTCGCCGTTTGGCGCTTACGGCTATAACCCGGAAGGCATTCGCATCGGCCAGCAAGAATCCCGGCACCGCCGTGCAGTCAAGGTTTGGGACAAGCGCGATTTCCGCAATCTTGATGACTCTGTCGAGATCGGCACCCGCAATATCAAAGTCGCGCTGCGACGGTTACGCAAATTCGCCCGCCAAGGCGCGCCCGAACTTCTCGACCTTCCGGGCACCATTCGCTCGACCGCCCGAAATGCCGGCATGCTCGACATTCAGATGATGGCAGAACGCCGCAATACCGTAAAAGTGCTGCTGCTTCTGGACGTTGGCGGATCGATGGATGACTTCATCAAGGTATGCGAGGAGCTATTCTCAGCCGCGCGCACGGAATTCAAACAACTCGAATATTTCTACTTTCATAACTTTGTTTACGAGGGTCTGTGGCGTGACAATCGCCGCCTCTATACCGAACGCACCTCGACCTGGGATCTAATTCACACCTACGGCCCGGACTACAAATTGATCTTCGTCGGCGATGCGTCGATGAGTCCCTTCGAAATTATGGTGCCCGGCGGCAGCGTCGAACACTGGAACGCAGAGCCGGGCGAAGTGTGGGTGCGCCGGCTGCTTGATACATACAGGAACGCCGTCTGGCTTAATCCGGTGAAGGAAAATGCGTGGGCGTACACACCTTCTATCGACATGACGCGGGACCTGATCGGTTCACGCATGTATCCGCTGACCTTGGGCGGGCTCGACCGCGCGATGCGTGAGCTCAACTGATGGCTTTTGATACCGAATTATTGCGCGGCGGCGCGGGCTTCATCGACGGCGAGTTTGTGCCGTTGGCGGAGGCGCGGATTCCGATTCTCGATTGGGGATTTCTCCGCTCCGACGCGACCTATGACGTCGTTCACGTCTGGAAGGGATCGTTCTTTCGGCTGGAAGATCATCTCGATCGCTTTGAAAAAAACATGAAGGAGCTGCAACTTTCGTCGCCTCTCGACCGCGATCAGGTGCGGGAGACGTTGATGAAGTTGGTCGCGAAAAGCGGGCTTAAAGATTCTTACGTTGAGATGATCTGCACCCGTGGCACAGCACCAATTGGATCGCGCGATCCGCGGGCCTGCGAAAATCGCTTTTACGCCTTTGCCGCGCCGTTCATGTTTATCGCCAACGAGGACCAGCGCGCGAGAGGCCTTCGCATGGTGGTAAGTGAGCGCCCACGCATCGCCAAGGAATCGGTTGATCCAACGATCAAGAATTATCACTGGATGGACCTGACGGCGGCGCTGTTCGAGGCTTACGATCAGGACGCCGAAACCGCTGTGCTTTCGGACGGCAACGGCAACCTGACGGAAGGCCCGGGCTTCAACGTATTTGTCATCAAGAATGGTGCGGCGGCGACGCCCGATTCGGGCGTTTTGGAAGGGATCACCCGACGGACGGCGATGGACCTGTTTGAACTTGAAGGCATACCGTGCGTGGCGCGCATCGTCCGAATCGACGAGCTGCGCGATGCCGATGAAATTTTCATAACGTCGACCGGCGGTGGGCTGATGCCGGTATCACAGATTGATGGGAAACCTGTAGGCATAGGGCGCCCCGGCCCGATTACGTCGAAGCTCTCAAAACTATACTGGTCGAAACAGGAAGCCGGCTGGCACTCGACCGCAGTCGATTACGACGCCCCTTAGCATTGGGCGCTTGGCCGCGCGCCACAAGTCCTCACCCTAATGAAAATCGCGACTCGCGAAGTCGCGTTGAAGATGGCGGTCGTCGTCGCCTGACCAAACCGTTTTCGGTTCGGGCACCGGGTGATTTTTTGGATTGCCGACCGGATGAATTTGTCGATTTCCGATTGGATCACCGTGACCCCCGTGCACGGCCTCATCGATGCGTCCGGACCAACTCGGCGCCGTCCGGTGCGCCCGCCTGCCCGCAAGCACACGGGCGAGGTTGATTGAATCAGCGTTGGCCGTGCCCCATTTCTGTGCCGGTATCGTGTGATCGGGCGGCACCAGATGTTCGTCGGCGAGATGCAGCAACGTCCCCGACATATCTTCAAGACTGTCGGCGATGACATGGATCACCAGCCCTTCCCGTTCCATCTTGCCCTTAACGATGAGAAGGCGCGAACGCAGCACGGTTTTGCGGTAGCGCTCAAACATTTTCGGCCAGACAACGATGTTGGCGATGCCGGTTTCATCTTCGAGCGTCATAAAGATGACGCCGGATGCCGTGCCAGGGCGCTGCCGGCAAATGACGAGGCCCGCCACTGTCACCCGTGCGCCACTTTCAAGCCGGGACAGGCGTTCGGACGGGATCGCGCGCGCCGCCGTGAGCCGCGGCCGCAGCAGATCGAGCGGATGACATTTGAGTGACAACCGGAGCGATGAATAATCGGAAATCACTTCCTCACCCATCGCCATTTCAGGAAGTGTGACGGCGGGTTCACGGCGGAGATCCGCCGCTGATGTTTCGCTGGGCGTAATCACCGGCGACATTTGTGCTCGCGCCTTCGCGCTTTTTATTCCACGCGCCTCCGCGCGCTCAGCCGCAGCAAAAAGCGGCAGCGGCGAATCCGTGAAACCCCGCACCGCCCACAATCCCTGCCGCCGCTTGAGACCGAGAGAACCAAACGCATCCGCATCGGCGAGACGCTCCAATGCTGGTTTCGGTTGCTTGCCGCGACGCCAAAGATCGGTGACGTCCGCATAACCTGCCCCACGCGCGGCCATCAGGGCGTTCGCATCCTCTTCACGGAACCCTTTGATCTGGCGAAAACCAAGCCGAAGCGCGATCACCCCACCCACCTTCTCGAGAAGGCCGTCCCAATCGCTTCGATTGACATCAACCGGCAGCACCGTCGCGCCGTGGTCGCGCGCATCCCGAACGATTTGCGCCGGCGCATAAAAACCCATCGGCTGGCTGTTGAGGAGGGCGCAGGCAAACACCGCCGGGTAATGGCGCTTCAGCCAGGCCGAGACATAAACCAGCAGCGCAAACGAGGCCGCGTGCGATTCGGGAAAACCATATTCGCCGAAACCTTCAATCTGGTGAAAGCAGCGTTCGGCAAATTTCTCGGCGTAACCGCGTTCAACCATGCCGCCGATAAACCGGTCGCGGTAATTATGGATCGTGCCCATGTGCCGGAAGGTGGCCATGGCGCGGCGCAAGCCATCGGCTTCGGCCGGGGTGAAGCCCGCACCGACGATGGCGATCTTCATCGCCTGTTCCTGAAACAGCGGCACGCCCAATGTTTTGCTGAGCACACCGCGGAGTTCGTCGGACGGGTATTCCACTTCTTCCTCGCCGCGCCGCCGCCGCAGGTAGGGATGCACCATGTCGCCTTGAATTGGGCCAGGACGGACAATCGCCACTTCGATGACCAGATCATAAAAGCTACGCGGTTTGAGGCGCGGCAGCATGGTCATCTGGGCGCGGCTTTCGAGCTGAAAGACGCCGAGCGAATCACCCCGGCACAGCATGTCGTAAACAGCCTCGTCTTCGGCCGGAACGGTGGCGAGCGTCACGTCGCGCTGATAATGGCGGGCGAGCAGCTCAAACCCTTTTCGGATACAGGTGAGAATGCCGAGCCCGAGCACATCAATCTTGAGAATGCCAAGCGCGTCGATATCGTCCTTGTCCCATTCGATCATGGTGCGGTCGTCCATCGCCGCGTTGGCAATCGGCACCCCTTCGGACAGGGGCCCACGCGTAATCACAAAGCCGCCCGGATGCTGCGACAGGTGGCGGGGAAAGCCGACCAGTTCCTTTGCCAGTCGAAGTGCGAGCGCGAGCCGGCGGTCGTCCGGGTCGAGACCGATGTCCCGGACCTGATCGAGATCGATGCCTTTCCTGGGTGAGCCCCAGACGTAGCTCGCGAGCGCCCCGCCGACATCTTCCGAGAGGCCCATCGCCTTGACGATTTCGCGGATCGCCGAACGCCAGCGATAGGTAATCACCGTTGCCGTGAGGCCAGCCCGGTGGCGGCCGTATTTTTCGTAGATGTACTGAATGACTTCTTCGCGGCGCTCGTGCTCAAAATCGACATCGATGTCGGGCGGCTCGCCGCGTTCGGCCGACACAAAGCGCTCGAACAGCAGATCAATCCGGCCGGGATCGACCGCAGTGATTCCGAGGCAATAACAGACCGCCGAATTGGCAGCCGAGCCCCGCCCCTGACAGAGAATGCGGCGGCTGCGGGCGAAAAGCACAATGTCGTGGACGGTGAGAAAATAAGGCGCATAGCCGAGTTCATCGATTAGCCGGAGCTCATGATTGAGTGCCTTGCGGACACTTTCCGAGACGCCGTTCGGATAGCGGTCCTCGACGCCGAGCCAGGTTAAGCGTTCCAATTCCTGCTGTGGTGTGCCGGCGCCCGGTGCCGTTTCGGCGGGATATTCGTAACGCAACTCATCCAAACTGAAATGACAGGCATTGGCGATTTTTTCGGTGCGCGCAATGGCGTCCGGGTAATCCCGAAACAGCCGCGCCATTTCCGCCGGTGATTTCAAATACCGTTCGGCGTGGGCGTGGAGGTGATAGCCCGCCGTCTCGATCGTGCAATGTTCGCGGATGCACGAGAGCGCATCCTGAAGCGGACGCCGCGACGGCTCGTGATAATGAACATCGTTGGTTGCGACCAGCGGTGTGCCGCACGCTACCGCCAGCGCCGAAAGCTGTTTGAGCCGGGCGGCATCATCGCCGCGGTAAAGAACATGGCCGGCGAGATAGGCGTTGCCGCCGAAGCGTTCTTTTAACTGACGTAAATCTTTTGCAAATGGAGAATCAAGACCGGGGACGTCCGTGTCCAGGGGCGTGAGCGCAATCACGATCTGGCCCTCGCCGTGGGTAAACAGGTCGTCGCGCGAGATGTGGCATTCGCGTTTATCTTCTTTGGGGGTGCGCGGAGGACGACGTTTGCCGAGCGTCAAAAGCCGCGACAGTCGCCCATAGGCGGCACGGTCGGTCGGATAACAAAGCAGGCTTGAACCGTCATCGAGATTGAGGCGGCAGCCGACAATGGTGCGGATGCCGGTGTCCTTGGCCGCCCGAAAGGCCCGGACCACACCGGCCAGCGAATTATGATCGGTGAGCGCAATCGTCGAATGGCCGAGTTCTACTGCCGTTTGCACCAGCTCTTCCGCGTGCGAGGCGCCGCGCAGGAAACTGAAGTTGCTGGTGATCTGGAGTTCGACGTAGGTCACGTAACACCCTCACCCAAACAGCCCGTGCAGGTACCAGCGCGGCGACGTCTTGTTTGCTGGCTGACCCGCTTGCTGATCTGCCTGCTGATTGGGCCGGTAAACGCCGTTGCGGTAGAGCCAGAACCGCACGCCCTCGCTGTCCTCGACACAGTAATAGTCGCGGGTGAGCGCTGAATTGGGCATGCCGTCGACCGGTGTAAAGGCTGAGCCTCCCTCACCGCCGCCAAAACTTTCGCGCCACCATTCGGGACCGAACCGTTCCGGCCCTTCGGCGCGGACGATGCGGTGCACGCGCCGCCGCCACCGGAACAGCACCGGGGGATCGTCGGGTACGGGGGCCATCGCCTCAATCGGCTGCGGCGGATGAAACAGCGAGAGCGGCCGCGGGCGGGATGCGGGTGAGGCCCCACTCGATGGCGATGGCCAGACTGAAGAGGATGACGGCTTTTCTTTACCGGAATCCCTTAGCACCGGCACGGCGGCGACTGCCCGCTCAGGCAAGTGGCTTTCGCGCGGCTGCAGGCGGACGACATTGTCCACGCCGAGGCGATTGGCGAGCCGGTCGATTAAGGGCGCGATATCGGATTCATTTGTGAGCGCAAGGCCCGCCTCTGACGCCAATTCGATCTGGCCGGGCATGAGCCGCTCGGTCAGTGAGGCACAGAGAATGACAACATCGATGCCAAAACCGGGATCGACGCTGTCGAAGTGTTCGCGAAACAAGCGCAGCAGATGACCGGGATCACGCACCGGGCGGCTGGTGCCGATGGCTATGCGCGCAACATCACCGTCGGTGCGAAAGAAAAGCAGTTCAAGCCGCCGCGCCCCGCGACTGTCCTGTTCGAGGTCAGCACACAGCGCTTGCAACCGGTTTTTGGTCGCGGCCTCAATGGCCTCGGCAGTTGAAATCGGTTCAGCAAATGCGAGGCGGACGCGGTAACGCGACGCCGGTGTTTTCGGCGAGATCGGTTCGGCCGCCCGCCCCAATGCCTGATCGACACGGCGGATCAGCGTTTCACCGAAACGGGTCACCAG
>JAPYRS010000220.1 GCA_029936875.1 Alphaproteobacteria bacterium
TCCATACGCTGTGCCGCCTGCACTTGCCGCCGGCAACGCCCATGACAATGCGATCGCCGCGCCCACAGCAATTCCGGCAACGACGCCGGCGTACCAAACAACGTAACCGGCCCGGCCCATGCCGCCGCCGATCCAGACAGGCCCGAGTAGAGCGACCGGTACCGTGAAGACGAGGACAACGGGGCCTTTCGTCAGCACACCAAGGCCAATGCCTACGCCAAAAATAATCCAACCGAGTAACTGGCGCCTGACTGAGTTTCGGCTCGTTGATTCCAAAGGCCCCGCCGCCAACACCGCTCCCGAAATAGCCACCAAAACCCAAAATGTGAGTAAGACATCAAACATACTGAGGGTTCCCGCGACCACAAACACGAGGGACCCAAGTACGATCCAGGGCGCAAATTTTTCAACATTTCGCTCGGGCCACAGCCAGCGGCCGAGGCGCGCGGTCAAGAACAGGCTGCCGAGACCAAATAGTGGTGAAACCGTGCGGGCAAGTGTCTCGCTGACACCGAGCAGGCCCCAGAGGCCGTTGATCAGCCAAAACAAGAGCGGCGGTTTGTGGCTATAGGTGGCGCCGTTGAGATGGGGAACTAACAGGCCCCCGCTCTGCCACATCTCCCAAGCCACCGAAAAGTAGCGGGTCTCGTCCACAGCCAATAGCGGCCTGAAAATTAGAGCCGCGACAACCAGAACCAACCAGGCCGCAAACCAATTAAAATACTGAGATCTCATTTATTGTCGTCCATCGGAATGACTATCCATCATACCAACCGCTTCTGATCAACATTCCGGTCAATCAATTCTATTCGCTGGCGGCAGCGACCTTTCGCTCCCGCGCGATGAGTCGGAGGTTCCGAAGATAAACGAAGACGCCAAAAAGTTGGCCGACAATAAAGACCGGATCTTCCCGGTAGATGGCGTAGGACAAAAGCGTCAAGCCACCGCCTATGCTCAGGTACCAGAACACCATGGGAACAACGCTCTTCTTGGCGCGCTCGCTCGCGATCCACTGAAATACAAACCGGGATCCAAATAACGCCTGGCCCACGAATCCGATTCCTAACCAAACCTGTGTGGCCAGCATATTTTTACTCCTCTTTGTATTCGCCCGGGTCGATCACCTCGATGCGCCCAAATCGTCTCTTCTGGAGCCACATAACACCAAGCAGGTCAACCAGTCCGACGCCCAGTCGATCCAGCGTCCCGTAGTGGGACTTACCTTTTGTCCGTGGCCGATGGCTTACGCCAACCGCAATCACCTTTCCACCATTGCGTTGAACAAGCGCCGGCAGGAAACGGTGAAAATGATTAAAATGCGGTAGCTCGAGAAAAGTTTGCCGCGAAATCAATTTAAGGCCGCACCCGGTATCAATCGTCGAATCGCCCAGCGCCGCCCGTCTGACTCTGTTTGCAATCCGGGAAGAAAGCCTCTTCACCAGACTGTCTCTGCGACGTGTGCGACTGCCAATTACCATTTGCAAGTGACCAAGGTGAGACGACTGATCCCGTGCCTTGATCAGTTTGGGTATGTCGGCCGGATCATTTTGCCCGTCGCCGTCCAGTGTCGCGATCCAATCGGCCTCGGCAAACCGAATCCCGGTCAATATGGCGGCGGACTGCCCCTGTCTTTTCCGGTGCCTATGAAATTTTAGCCAATCCCGATCCACTTTCGCCTTTGCGAGTACGGCACCAGTTGAATCGTCGCTTGCATCGTCAACAACAACAACTTCGAAATTTGGTCCCTTGGCCAGGGCCAGTTCAATTTCATCGATCAATTCAGAGATATTGGCTTCTTCGTTATGCACCGGAATAACGACCGACAGCTCCGGTACTGGAACAGATTTTCCTGATGCGGACGACTTGGAAATGGCTGAAGACGCCTCCTCTGATGATGCGGTGGGCCGCGCAGAGTTATTCATATCGCGCAATTAGCCTCGTCGTCGGTGCGCTGGCGGGAAATCCGATTGCTCCCGCACTGCTGCAGGCCTATCAGTCTGTTGATGTGAAAGTATTATGTACCACGACGTGGAACAAGCGTGGCTCGGTCGAACCAGTTTATTGCTTCTTATCTTCGTCTGTTTCCGCCGGGCCCCTGCTAAACGCGCCGAAAAAGAACTCGACGTGATCTCCGCCGGAGCCGAGCGGCGCGATTAGGCATCTGAACGGGAGGGAATGCACACGGCCTGAAAAAGCTTCACTGCTCGTAAGCAGCGGCCGGCCCGTCCTGGCTGCTGTCGCGTCGGCCCTCGCGCGTTTGGGCAACAGCGAAAGGGCGATCCGAGTCGCTGGAAAAATCGCGGATCGCGGTACCGGGCAATTATCTTTAGCGATGTGGCAGTCGCCCTTGAACAGGCTGGAAGTCGCGACAAAGCGCTGGAGATCGTGCAAATGGCGTTGGCCGCCTCGGCGGCAATTGACGCCAAATATAGCTTGGCAAAGGGCTTTGCCGAAAGCCGCGCGGCTCAGGCCCTGGTCTCGATCAAGGCATTACCCCTCGCGCTCGCAACAGCGCGCCAAATTGAAGATGCCGCACTCCGCACGCAGTCCCTTTGGATCGTCGCGACGGCGCAGGCAAATAGCGGCGACACCCCCGCAGAAA
>JAPYRS010000221.1 GCA_029936875.1 Alphaproteobacteria bacterium
GCTTCGGGGTACACATTTTCACCGTCGCGCAGCGCGCCGCCGCGGCTGACGTAACCGCGGCTGTGGACATGCGCCGATTCATGGCGCGCCGTGAGCCCACCGAGAAAACCCTTCATCGTATCGGACAGCGCGTCGTAGGCGGCATACATGCTGGCGAACATGGTATCGCCGCCAGTATCGGGAACATCGTGCAGATGCAATATGCTGCCCATCGGCGGTTCCGTATCGCAGCTCACGTCGGAGTGCCAGCCCTGACCGGCGATGTGTTTCGAGTTTTCGTCGGCATGGATGACGAGGATTTCCGGATGTCCCTCGGGACCCGGCTGCGCCGGGTGGATGTGCAGTTCGCCAAAACGGCGGCCGAACGCCTTGTGCTGTTCCAGGGTCAAGGTTTGGTCGCGGAAGAAGATAACCTGATGCGCCATCAGCGCGTCATGAATTTCCGCGAAAGCCTGATTGCCCAGCGGCTCGGTCAGGTCGACGCCGGAAATCTCCGCGCCGATGATCGAGCTCAGCGGTTCAACTTCGATTGTTTCGTATTGCATCGAACTTCCTCCCTTTGACTATTTGTCCAGCCCAAGACTATCCGAGACGCCCAGTTTTTCCGCGAGCGCGACGAGCTTCTCCCATGTCGAATCTTCGACATCGATGCCCTCGACGCTGCGCTTGAGTTGCCGCAGATGCTCAACCTCGCCCGGATAGTACACCTCATCGACGCCATCGACCGTCGGCGTATCCTTGAGGTAATGCGCGAATTCGGTGACCTCCTGCTTGAATTCCTCCAGCGGGCGGAACGCCGCGACATTGAAGACCGCCATGAAGCAGCCGTCATTGTGGCGGCCGGATGGCTCGATCCCGTAGCCGAGACCGGTGAGGAGACCGGAGAAGATTTCCACCATTGCCGCCAGCCCATACCCCTTGTATCCCTCGGCCCCGCCGAGCGGCATCAGCGCGCCGCCCGCGCGCAGCGCCGCCGGGTCGGTCGTCTGCCGGCCGTCCTTGTCGATTACCCAGCCTTCCGGGATCGATTGGCCGCGCGCCTTGGCCAGGTTTACCTTGCCGGCGGCGGCGGCGGAGGTCGCCATGTCGAGAAAGAACGGCCCCTCGAGATTGGACGGCATCGCGATCGTGATCGGGTTGGTGCCGAGCCGCGGCACGCGGCCGCCAAACGGCGCCACCGCTTTTGGCGAGCGGCCCGAATCCGCCGTCATCATGGCGATCATGCCTTCCTTCGCCGCCATCAGCGGGTAGGACGCGGCGCGCCCGACATGGCTCTGCCGGAATACGGTGGCGGCGGCGACGTTGGCGGTCTTCGCCTTCTCGATGGTGATGTTCATGGCGCGTTCGTTGACCACATAGCCGAAGCCCCAATTGCCGTCGATGACCGTGGTGGTCGGGCTTTCCTTGACGATGTCGAACCGCGCGCCGGGAATGATGTGTTCGCGTTCGACGCGGTCGATATAGGTCGGTATCTGGATGATCCCGTGGCTGTCATGCCCCGTGAGATTGGCGCTGATGCAGTGCCGCGCCACGGTTGCCGCCTCGTCGGCTGAAGCGCCGGATTTCTCCAGCAGAACGTGTGCGATCTCTGTCAGGCGGTCGGCTTGAACGATTGGCATGACACTCTCCTTCGAAGGAAACAGGATTGGGACGGCGGGAAACGCCACCGACCCATGATACCCATTCGCTCCGAAAGAGGAATAGCGCCCGTTAAAACGCTAGGTCATGAACTCATAAACTGCGACGGTCTTGACCTAGAGCGGATCAAGATTGATCCAACCCATTACATGGGTTGGAGTGATTTTGTGAATCCGCTCGATATCAAAAAGTTAGACCCGGTCAGGATTATTCGGATCTAAATTCAGGAATTGCCTACCAGCGCCTCGAGCGGCGCTTCACTCGCGGGTAGGTTCGCGGGGGATTGCCATTCGGCCAGATAGATCGGTATCGGTTCGGGAAAGCCCTTGAGATCGTAATCGCCTTTCTTCGAGAAGACGAAATCCTTTCCCACGCACATTTCGCGTACGATGTTCGACACCGCAATTTCTTCGCCTACCGCGATGCTCAGCACACGCGCGGCCATCTGAACCGGCGTGCCGAAGATATCGCCGTGCTCGTGAATAGGCTCTCCCGCGTTGACGCCGATGCAAAGGCCGAGGCCGAGGCCGGGATCGGCCGCGTTGGCCCGCTGGCAGGCTTGCTGCATGGCGACGGCGCCTTCCACCGCGCTGACGATCTGCGGGAACGTCGCCATGATCCCGTCGCCGGTATGCTTTATCTCGCGACCGCCATGGAGCGCCAGCGCGTCACGGACGATTTGATTGTGCGCATGAACGACAAGCTGCGCCAATTCGTCGCCGCGTTCCTGCGTCATCGCGGTCGATCCGACAATGTCGGTGAAAAGCACGGCGACGAATTCCCTGTCGTGCTTCACGGTCACCTCGGTTGGGTCGTTCCAGGCGTCCATGGCGTCTACCACGCCGAGTTCCGCATCCGCCTCCCGAGCCCGCAGAACCATCGCGGCTCGGCCGGCCTCGTACATCTTGAAGTATTTCGGGTTGACCAGATACTCGTCGATATTGGCGCAGAAGCCGCGCGC
>JAPYRS010000066.1 GCA_029936875.1 Alphaproteobacteria bacterium
GCGCACAATTGGCGGCGGGCACGTGATCGATATCCATTCGCCCGCCCGCGGTCGCGCCAAGCCTACCCGAATCGCGGCACTCAAGGCGATGGATAACACCGATCCAGCACCCGCACTGTCGGCGCTGTTGTCGGTCGCACTTGCCGGGGTCGAACTTGGCGTATTTCGCCATACGCGGAACTTGACAGTGGATGAATTCGACGCGGTCGTCGCCCACGTCCCGATGATGCAGGTTAAACGCCGCGCCGGCATCCGAGCGTTCTCGCTTGATCGATGGCAGACATTGCGCGACGCGGCGCTCACCAATCTCACCGCATGGCATGAAAGCGCGCCGACCAGCCCCGGTCTGCCGGAAAAACAATTGCTGTCCAGCAAAGACGTGACCGCACCGGCGATTGTCGGCATTGATGTCAGCGTTGCGATGGCCGCTGAACTCCACCGCGAAGGCGAATTGGTCAAGCACGGAACGCTTGTCAGGCTACCGAACCATATGGCGGGCAAAACATCGGGAGATGACGCCCTATGGCAGCGCGCCATTGAAATTCTCGCATCGTCGGGCCGGGTTCCGCCAACGACGAATCAACTAGCAGTCGACCTTGAAACCGATGTGCGCAAGGTCGAAAAAATACTGTTTTCGCGAACCCAGAGCCGACATGTTTTCCGCATCAGCAAGAAAAGATTTTTCGGACCAGACGCAATTCGAGAGTTGGGTTTAGTGGCGCAGGATTTATCCGCCGAGACCGATAACGGCCGTTTCAGCATCATCGCCTTTCGTGACCGCGCGGGTGTTGGTCGGAACCTGGCGATTGAAGTCTTGGAGTATTTCGATGAAATTAAATTGACGCGCCGTTTTGACGATGGGCGTGAAATGATGGCGTCACCCGCGAAACTTCTCGGTGCCGACGAAAATGCCGCACCAAACCCAAGTGAGACGCAAGGAAGAGAATCGCACCCCGGTGGGGCGCCCGGACTTCAAATCCGGTGAGAGGCGTTTGACGTCTCTGGTGGGTTCGACTCCCACTCTTTTCCGCCAACATTTGAAACTCGGCGCGAACTAATCATTGTCCCCCGGCCGCATGCCGCCAATCGCCAAATCTTGACCTCGGCCAGGCGGCGCGTTACTTTTTCTTATGGCTGACAAACTTGGCATTGGCGCGCTCTTCCCGACGTTTCCGCTAACACTCGTCGACGGAAGCACTGTCACCCTGCCCGATCACCTCGACGGTCGCTATCGGGTGATCCTGTTCTACCGCGGACATTGGTGACCCCACTGCCGCCGGCAGTTAGCTGGCTTCCAGGAATTTAAAAAAGAATTCGACGATCTCGGCGTCAGCATAATCGCGGGTAGTATAGACCCAATCGACAAGGCGAAAGAAGTGGCTGACGAAGTCACGTTCCCAATCGCTTATGAAGTCCCGCGTTCCGTCGCCGATACCTTGGGGTCGTGGTGGGAAGACCGGCGCGGGCTGATCCAACCGAGTGAGTTCCTGATCGGTGCCGACAACAGGGTTGTTGCCTCAAGCTATAGCGACGGACCGATGGGGCGCTTCGACGCGAGAGCCGTTATTGGTTTGATCAAGTTTTACGATTCGTTAGCCGCCAAGAAATGACCTGAAACGCCGCTACATCACCAGTTGAATCGGATTCTCGATGCCGTTGGTATGACCCACGGTGCCGCCCGTTTTGCGCACGATGCCGCCAGCTTCGCGTACTGTGCCGATGGCCGCACAACCGGCGTAGCCGAGAGAACGAAGCGCGGCAAGACACGCTTCGGCGCGATCTTCGTCCACACTCGCAACCAATCCACCAGACGTCTGCGGATCAAATAGGAGTGCCACCCGCGGATCATTTTTGGCGAGTTCGTAATTCAAAATCATGTCGCGCCTGACAAGGTTCGCGTTCTGCATCGAGGAGACAATGCCGGTGCTGACGGTCTCAACGGCGCCTTCCAAAAAGGGGATTGCCGCAACATTCAGGTTGACGGCGGTGCCGCTCGCGCGCAGCATTTCATAGAGATGCCCGATCAGGCCGAACCCGGTTACATCCGTGCAGCTCGTCGCGGCGTGACCGGCAAAACACTCGGCCGCCGCCCGGTTGGAAACCAGCATCGAATCGATTGCCCGTACGATCCATCGCCCTCGCGCTTTGCCGCGCATTTCAGCCGCAAACAACGCGCCGGTTCCAATCGCCTTGCTAAGGATCAGCACCTGCCCTGGTTCGAGACCATCTTTCCGTAGCACCTGCGCACGGTCCGCCAATCCGTTCACCGAGAACCCAAGCGTGAGTTCGGCGCCCTCCCCGGTGTGGCCGCCGACGAGTTGGGTATTTGCCTCGCTCAGCACATCAGACGCGCCGGCCATAAGCTGCGTGAGCATGTCCTCGATTTTTTCGTCGAGTCCAAACGGCACCGTCACGATGGCAAGCGCCGTCTGCGGCTCCGCCCCCATCGCATAAATATCGTTCAGGCAATGGTTCGCGGTGATTTTTCCAAACAGAAAGGGGTCATCGACCATGGCCCGGAATGAATCGACGGTCTGAATGAGCACCTTTCCTTCGGGGACGACAATCACGGCGGCGTCGTCAGGGTGGTGGAGACCGATCAACACATCGTCGCGCCGCACGCCATTTAATTTCTCGAGCACACGACCGAGCAACGGTGCCGCAACCTTCGCACCGCAGCCGCCGCAGCGCATCGAGGCGTGCGCGAGCGCCGCCAATTTTTGCGGATTGGCGATCCCTGCAGGCAGGTCCGGCGCTTTCGGCGTTTCCATTTCCGGCAGGTCGGTGTAGCGGCGCATGAAACGGTGATCGATCCTGTCTTTCCAGCGCCAGGCCCAGTTCCCTTGGACCGACCAATTGCCGCGCGAGGCGACGGCATGTTTGGGGCCGGTAGTAATCAAACTGAGGGACTTCCGCTGCGGCGAGAAAGGCAAAGGATCGCGGCCGACAAGGACGCGCCGTAAATTACGGGCGAGTGGGCGCCCCTGACGCACCGCGAAAACGCCGGATTTCACGCGCGGGTGGTCCACAACATGCGCCGCATCGCCGGCACCGAATATCTCAGGATGGGACACCGATTGAAGTGTGGCATCGACCTTCATAAAACCATCTCTGTCGACGGCGAGGCCCGATGTCCGAAACCATTCGGGCGCAGCCGCTTGCGTGACCCACAGGACTTGATCGATTGCGATGGCGTCGCCGCGATCATTACGGAGCGCGCCCGGGAGAACTTCAGCGACGCGAAAGTTGCGATGAACTTCGATGCCATGTTGTGAGAGCGCATGATTGAGCGCAGCCGCAGTACGGCGGTTGTGATTGGTGAGGATTTCGTCCTCTTCGGTCACGAGATGGAATTCGAACGGCTTCACGTCCGCATTATCCGGTCGCATCGCTTTCAGCCGATGACTGACTGAAAGCGCCAATTCGACACCGCCTGCGCCGCCACCGACGACAGCGATCCTTAAATGCCCCTCACGTTTGCCGAGCTTCGACAAAAGTTCTTCCCAACGCGCGGAAAAAAGATTAATCGGCTTGACCGGCACCACAAGTTCGGCGGCGCCCGGCACATCGATTGTGTTGGGTATTGATCCAATGTTGATGGAGGCGACGTCGTAGGGCACGGCGGGCCGGTTCGCACATTGTATGAGTTTGTTTTTCGGATCGATGCCGATCACTTCGTCGATAATGATCCGTGCGCCAGCGAAGCGTGTGAGGACCGCCAGATCAATGTGGATGTCATCAAAACTATAGTGGCCGGCAACAAAACCGGGCAGCATTCCCGAATAAGGCGAATAGACATCCGGGGAGATCAGCGTCAGCCGCACACCGGGGATCGGCTTCATACCGAAGCGGCGCAGAACCGAAACGTGGGCGTGGCCGCCGCCAGCAAGCACCAGGTCTTTAATGATCGGGGTTTCGGGTTTGTTCAAAGTCTTGTTGCCGGTTCACGATGGTCCTGCACTTTTATAAAGCGCTCGCGCATTTCCAACAATTACCGCACCGTCGCGGGACCTGCGTCGGACCCGGCCAATGCGCAGCAAATGCAGCCCTTATCAATTCAGAAGCCGACCAAATTGCCTGTACTGCATTCTAACAGGCTTCCTCCAGGCGTTTGGAAGAGGCCGCGAAGACGAGTAGAACGGCGGCACACAGAATGAGGAGGACGCCGCCGAAAACGAGCGGCCCAGCGGCCGCACCAGAAATATCGCGTGTAACGCCCGCAACGAACGGCAGGGCGGTCATGCCGAGATAGTACCAAGTGATGAAGATGCCCATCCCGGCGCTGCGGTTTTCAGGACGGAGCACTCGCGTTGCGGCCGCCATGATTGCCCCGGCCGGTGGGCCTGCGGCGATTCCAACGACGATGACCATGGCGAGAATGCTGACGAAGGGCAAAACGATCATCGCCGCCGCCATCACTGCCAAGCCGATCAGCATCAATAAATTGTCGCGTTTGAGGCGATCAGCGAGAAAACCACCCAAAGGAATTGAAACAATGAGGGTCCAGGTGGCGACGCTCGTCACCAGCCCCGCGTTCGCGACACTCGCCCCGGTCTCGGCCAGGAAGGCCGGCGTAAAACTGACGACAACGATGTAACCCACATTGAAAAGCATCCACATCAATCCGGCGAGCGACACGCGGTAAATCTCGCGCCGCGACAGCCCGCCCAAACCACGGTTCGCCGCAACCGGCGCAGCTTCGTTTATCCGGTGCGACGACATCGGCCACAGGAACAATAGCGCCGCCGCGGAAACCAGCGAGGTAGTGAGAATCGCAATGGGCCAACCGAAGGTTGCGGCGATCGCACCCTGGGATATCAGGCCAAGGCCAATGCCGAGCGGCCAACTCGTCACCAGTAGCCCCATGGCGGTCACGAGATCTTTGTCGCCGAACCAATCAGCAACCATTTTCGTCAGCACGATGTTCAAAAGCACAGCACCGGCACCGCTGACAACGCGCCCGGTAATAACCGCGTTGAGATCGGCGCCCGCACCCGCGACAAGCCCGCCGGCAACCATCAGTGCGAGACCAAAAAGGGCAACCCGCTTGTCGCCGATCCATTTCGCGATGAAGCCGCCGGGGATGGCGATGACCAGCCCGGGCAACATAAAAAGGCCGACCAACGCGCCAATCGCCGCGAGGTCGATGGCCAAGTCTTCAATTAAAACGCCGGAAAGTGAGCCAACGGACTGGAACTGATACCCCATTGCCGTGCGCGCAAATACGAGAACGGCAAGGACAAACCAACGATTGGATCGCATTCGCTTTCACCGCCCCCCTTGGCCGCTCTCACCCCAAATCAAAACGTAATCCTAATAACCGAGACGTGAACCTGAGCCAAGGGCGCTCGATTTCTGCTCAGCGTTGCGAGCGAACGGTCTCAATCCGGTCGCGGACAGAAAAATGGTGGGCCCGGCAGGACTCGAACCTGCAACAACACCGTTATGAGCGGTGGGTTCTAACCAATTGAACTACAGGCCCCCAAGGTTAGGCGGCCAGAGACTAGCCTAAATTGTGCCGCCTGTAACACGTTCTGCGGCCTCGAATATTGGCCGCCCACTGCCATTTCTACGCCTCCTGATTCGACTTTCTCGGCAATCCAATGCCAAGGGATTGATAAATCCAGTGCGGCCATATGGTTGAATCGCAGATCAGTTCCGGTACTGTCGGTTGGGCATGCGCGTGTCGCGCCCGCATTTGCCGATGCCCGGGGTCTGGTATGTTTTTTTATGCGCAATCGAAAGATCGCCCGTTTCATTGGGGCACCTTTCCGCTCGAATCGCTCGCGCGCGATGACAGCATTACCGCTGCCGAATCGGCACGGCCACAATTAGGCGCGGACGACGTTCAAGACGTCGCAGCCTCTGGCTCATTTGCTGATGTCGCCCGCCATTACCGCGATATTTATGCGCCGCTCGCCGAGGGGATCACCGCGCCCGAACGCGCGCCCGTCCCTGACGACCTCGACCGTCGCACCATGGACATCAAAGGCTGTGCCTATTTTATGGACGCGGACCAGGTCGGCATCGCCGACATACCGCCTAATGCCTGGCTCATCGGCACCGACAATCCGAGACACGATCACGGCATCACGATTCTCGTTGAACACCCAAAGATTCCTGACACCGAAAACCTCGCTCACGAATGGGTGCAAGGCACCGCAGCAACTGTCGCTGATATGCGCGCCGCCGAAATTGCGACGCTGGTCGCCGGCCACATCCGGGCGATGGGGTTCGACGCCCGCGCTCATATCGCTGGTGATTCGAAAATCGATCTCGAACGGATGGCGGTTTTATCGGGCATCGCGATTCGCACCGCAGACGGGCTCGATAATCCCTACCTCGGGAAAAATTTTTCCATCGCCGTCATCTCAACCGAATATGCGCTGAGCCACGAGCGCCCGCTTGATGCGGCTTCTCTCAATGCCAAGGGCGTTCGTTATTGGTGGGGTCAAAACGGCGCGCGCTCGGGCCGCGAACGAAACCGGCGGCGGAAACGGCCGTCCCATTTTTCGCGTTACCCGATGGAGACGGTGAAACGAATTGACCGGCCAACGACATTAATTCTCGACGATGAAATTCCCCGCGTGCCGAAACGCGCGGCTTTTTTTCAACGCGCGCTGCACGGCGACCTCGGCGAAAAAACCCAGCGCGAACGGCAACGTTTTGCTTTCAAGACGCCGCTGTCGGCGAGCCTACTCACACTGATCAAGGAACTTGTTCCGCACCAGACTGGCACCGTCGCCGACCCAGAGCGCGACAAATATTTGGACCTGGTTGAAAATTCTAAAGCGATCAAGGCGCTTGCCTATTATCTCGGCGCCGATCTCGTCGGCATTTGCGAGGTGCCGCGTTACGCCTGGTATTCGCATAAAGAAGACGGCAGCGAAATCACGCCCTACCACAAATACGCCGTCGTCATGCTGATCGATCAGGGTTTCGATACGATGGAAGGCGCAAGCGGCGACGACTGGATCTCGGGCGCGCAATCGATGCGGGGTTATCTACGCAGCGCCGAAATTGCCGGCATCATGGCCGAGTTCCTGCGCGGTAAAGGTATGTCGTCGCGGCCGCAAACCAACGCCGATAGCGACGTGCTGCAATTGCCTCTCGTGTTGTGGGCAGGGCTCGGCGAACTCAGCCGCATCGGTGAGTTGGTCCTCAACCCGTTTGTCGGCCCGCGCTTTAAATCGGTTGTCATGACCACCGACATGCCCTTGGAAGTCGACCGGCCGATTGATTTCGGGCTCCAATATTTCTGCCAGAACTGCCTCAAGTGCGCGCGCGAATGTCCCTGCGATGCGATCCCGTTCGGCGACAAGGTCATGTTCAACGGCTACGAAATCTGGAAGCCGGACGTCGAACGTTGCGCCCGCTACCGCATCACCAATCCCAAAGGTTCGGCCTGCGGCCGCTGCATGAAGACCTGCCCGATCAACAAGGTTGTCGATTCGGACGGGCCACTTTTCACCCGCGCGGCAAGCTGGATGGGCGTCAACGCGCTCGCGCTCAAACCGCTGATGGTGCCGATCGCCACCTGGATGGACGATTGGCTCGGCAACGGCAAACGCAACCCGGCTAAAAAATGGTGGTTCGATCATGAGGTGATCGACGGGGTTACGGTCGATGCCAAAGCGACCAATGAACGCGAACTTGATATCAGCCGGCGCGTCGATCCGGCGGATCAGAAGATGGCGTATTACCATGCCAATCAAATGCCACCGCCTGACGAACAAGCGACGATGACGGTGAACCGGAAAGCGGCGATGGCCGCTGGTGCTGTAATGGAAACCCCGGACGAGGCGCGCGCCCGGATCGCCCGCGGCGGCGAACGCCCAGCACACTACATTCCGACCGAGCCGACTGGAGTCAAATCCGAAACGCAGCAGGCGGCCGCAAGCCCCTATGCGAAAAAGTAGAGGCGCAAATGAGCTGAGGCGCGAGATTATAGCCGCGTATATCGGGCGATCGATTACAGGCTCGGATACCAGTCGCTACCGCGCCCTTCCGGCGTTAGATCAAGAATATTCCAGAGCGGCCACATCATATCGACGTGGCGGGGATGGCTACCATCCACATTGGGAACACCAGAGAGTTCCGCATTGTAACTGTGCGCGATGCCGTCTCCTGTCCGCCTGAACACGTTTAGGGTCGACCACTGATCGCCGTCCGCGCCTTCGGTAAAATAATCGAGATTGAAACTGTTGGTGCCCGATGACAGCAGCCGCAGGTTCGACCAGCCGCGGGTTTTCGCCCAGGCGCGAATTTTTTTGATCGGCGCTTTTGCGACCACCACAATATTGATCCGCTCGCCAGCTTGATTTGCCGCGCGATCAAAACTGTCGAGAAACGCCGTGCACATCGGACACGCCAATTCATCGTCTGGCGCAAACATAAGGCTATAGACAAGCAGGATGTCGAGACCGGCGGCGAAAAGCTCGGACAACTTCACGTCACGCTCGGTGTCGCCGTCGTCCGCCGCTTCCTGGAAGACATAATCGTGCGTGATCGCACCGCCCACCGGAAGGGCGCGTCTTTTCTCAGCGACCGCCTCAACGCGGGCCCGTAGGTCGCGCTCCAATTCCAGTAACTCATTCCGCGCCGCGCGATAGATTTCGCTTTCACCAGGCATCCGTCTCTCATGAAGGTTCGCCATTTCTCTCGCCTCCGTTTTGATCAAAGACCAAACGTCCCGCTTTTCGCGCACAATGACGTCCCGCCGCCCGCAATCCTGCCGCGCCCGGACATTCTCCGCCAGAAAAATTGATGTGTCGCGCAAAATGTGGGTGTTTAGTGTTCGGCCATTAAACGGCCAAATCCGTCCATTTGATCCTTGATCCCGAGAGTGCGGAGGCCGTGCCAATAGGTCACTGTATTCACAGCGAGAATCGGTTTTTTCATCATCAGTTCGGCCTCCGCCGCCAGTCTCGCCATGGCCAGGTTGGTTCCCGCCTGAACAATGGCGTCCACGTCGGGGCCATCGAGGGCCTTCAGCGAATCGCGAATTTCATCTTCCGTCACACAGGCAATCGCAATCGGCGACGGGCATTTAAGCCCGATCAGGCGCACAACTTCGTACCCCGCCTGTTTCAGAAAAAAGTCGACCGCCTCATCACCGGGCGTCTGGTAGGGCGTAAGCACGGCGAGACGTTTGCCACAGCCAAGCGCCTTCAAAGCTTCGTCGAGTGCAAGCGACGGCACCAGAACCGGCACGCCGGTTCGCGCCTTGTACTCGGCTTCCATTTTTATGGCCCCCTCGACACCGACGTACCAGGAATCAATCGAGTGTCCGAGCAGGATCGCGTCCGGTTCACAAAGCGAAATCACATCGAGCGCGTCTTCGGTGCCAATCGGACCTCGCTTCAAAGTATTGAGATAGCCTTCATAGTCTGTCGGGCGCGGCTTGTTTGGAATGCGCGTGATGTGATTGGTCACGCCGTCCGGGCGGAACGCATCATATTCCGGCTGCACGATGGTATTGGTGCCAGGAATGACGGCGCCGATTTTGGCGCGGTGCCCTATGGTGTCGATTAATTTAGCCACTAAAATTTCCCCTCAACTGAAAAATCAATATATCTCGCCGGCGCAATCTAGAAACCTGAAAAGCGAGCCGAAAAACGTGCCGAAAATCGTGAAAGCCTGAACGGACCCAGCAGCGCATCCGCCGCGCCGTTCAATATCTCACGCGCCAATCGCGGCCCCAACTCCGGCGCCAGCGTGACGCCGCTATGCGTGACCAGAATGTGCGCGTTCACCAGGCCCGGCAATCGCCCGACAATCGACTTTCCGTCCGCCGGCATCGGCCGGATGCCGATACGGCATTTGGTGTCGGCTCGCATCCCGTCCACATCAAGCGCAGGCAGATACCTTTTGGCCCGGTCCAGCAACTGATCCCGGCCACGGCTGATGCGTTCTTCGCTCGCCCCAAACCCGACCATGGCATCAACATCGTCGGCGCCAAGGTTAAGCCCGCCTTGGAATGTTGGCCGCATATGAAATCCGGTTCCGTCGGCCGGGTAAACAACATGGCGTAAGATTGCGCCGCCGGACGGCGTCTCCACCACCAATCCCGGCAGATGGGCGATCGGAAAGTTTTTGCCAATGTCGGCATTTCCGGTTGCGAGCGCCGCCACAGCCGGTGTTTTTTCGCCGACCGCCAAAAGGAAATGATCGGCGGTATAGGTGCCGGTCCGGGTTTTAACGTGGGTCAGGCGGTCCCCCTCCCGGCCAAACGCCGTTACTTCGCAGTCTTCAAATATTCGAACGCCCTCGTCTTCGAGCCGCTTTGCCAAAAATCTAATTGCCGTCCGCGTTTCAACCCAGCGATCATTTGTTGCCAAGAATCCGGTCGCCCGCTCACCAAAATCAATATCCGGTTCGAGCGCCGCCAAACCGTCCCGCGCCACCCCCTCCACCGGATAGGAGAATTCGTTCAAGGACTGGATTTGCGACTCCAGCGCCGCCGCCGCTTGTCGATCACCATCTGACCCCTTGGCTGCCCAATGAACCGATCCCGCCCCGAAAAGTCCAACCGCGTCAGCGCCGTACTGATCGCCAAAACGGTGCCACGCTTTGACACCGCGCGCATTCATGCGGTGGTAGGCCTCGTCATCTAATTTTGCTGTCGCGTTGACCCAAGCGAATGTCGTGCCTGTGGTGCCGCGGCCAAGCGAATTCCGGTCCATAACAACAACCGAGGCGCCCGCCTCTACTGCGCCGAGTGCGGTAAACAGGCCAATGATACCGCCGCCGATTACAATGACATCAGCAGTCATAACCCCGCGTGTCGGACTGCTGGTCATTCCTTTTCTTGTCGATAGGCGTCGACGCGGGCGAGCAAGCGATGCATCGGACCGTCGCCAATTCCCAACTCATCGAGATGAAACACCGTGTTGTGGAGATAAGCGCAGGACGTGCCCAAGATTCCTTCTGCCGTCGCGAGAGAGTGCACAATCTGATCTTCGGTCACGTCGCCCGCGTAGCGTTCATGATCGGTATTGGCGGCAAAGGCAATCGCTTCCACTTTGCCGCCGTCGGTATCGACCGAGACCCACTTCGGCCGGTATCCCTCGCCGAGCATTTCCCGGCGCCACAAAATCTGTGATTCGTTTTCGATGTGCTTGGGTGCGATCCGCCAGACAATGCCGCGGCACGACCCACCTTTGACCAAGCCCAGCATCAGCCCTGGGTTTTCCGGCGTGCCGCGCCCGCCCAGCACCCACAGACAGTACTTTCGGTGCCAGCCATGAATCTTTCCGCCGCGACGTTCCGCCGTAATCATCGCCGGATTCCACATCAGCGAACCAACTGCAAATACCCAAAGCGATTCTGATTTGCCGAGGCGGGCAAGCGTGGCTTTGCGGCTTATCTCGCGGTCCTCCACCGATAGAAACCGCATGTGCTTGCCGAGATTGGATTCCTTGATGAGTTTCTGAAATCGTTCTTCGGTAAAATCTTCCCGGGCAAGACCGTCCTGAATCGGCGCGCGCGGTGCCGGTTGTTTTGATTTCGCCATCGGTCAGTCGCCCGCGGTCGCGACGATATTCGTGCGCTTGGATAGCGACGGAATTATGCCCGCCACTGTCCCAAAAAAGGTGCCGCCGACAAATACGATAAGCAGTGGCAACGCCGATCCATCAGCAAATACGACAACGCCCTGCGCAAATAGAAAGCCCGCAAACATCGCCGTAAACGCCGTCGCCGCCGACGCGGTGCCGGCAATGTGGGGTGCCGTGTTGACTGCGCCGGAAAATGCATTCGGTATCGAGACACCGTTACCAAGGGCGACCATGGCTGCCGTTCCAAACAATGCCACCGGCGTGAGGCCGCCGACCAGCAGCCACAAACCGCCGCCAATCGCGGCAACAACGGAAATCAGACCGCCGGCAATTACCATTTTTTCCACGCCGAAGCGGACGGAATAACGCGCCGCAAGAAAGTTCGCCAGCATGTAGGCGATAGAAACACCAATAAAGTGGAAGGCAAATTCACTTGCCGTTCGACCCATCACCCCGATCATCAAAATGGGCGCAGCCGCCATGAAAGCGTAAAAGGCCCCGGCCATAAATCCCGAATGAAGTGCGTATCCCGAAAACGCCGGCATCCGGATCAGACGACCGTAGTTACCGAGCATCGAATAAACCCCGTCGACCTGGGTGCCCGGCGGCCTTGTTTCCGGGACCGCCGTGAACACAAGGCCAATCAAAATCACGCCAAAGGCGAACGACAATATGAACGTCCAGCGCCAACCCCAAAAATCGACGATGAAACCACCAAGAATAAGGGCCAGCATTGGCGCGAGGATCATGGCCATGGTGATATAGGCGAAGACGCTTGCCGCCCGTTCCGCCCCGAAAACGTCGCGCACAATGGTGCGCGTAATCACCAGCCCGCTGGCCGCACCGCCCGCCTGCAGCAGGCGACCGAAAATCAAAATCTCCATGTTTGGCGCGACCGCACAAATCGCCGTCCCGAACAGGTAAATCCCGAGCCCGGATAGCAGCACGGGCCTTCGCCCAAGTTTATCGGCGAGCGGGCCATAAATGAGTGTGGCAAGGCCAATGCCCAGCAGCGAAAGACTAAGCGCGAGGTTGGCGGTGCTGGGGCTGGTCGCGAGATCTTCAGCAATCGCAGGAAGGCCCGGCACAAAAATTTGCAGCGAGAGCGGCCCGGCACCGGTTGCCGCCACCAGACTGACGCGAAACATCCGAACCCATTTGATTTTCGGGGCGTCAGTCATCGGCGCAAAAAGTTTGGACGTTGGGGCCGCCAGTACATATGCACATAAAAATGAATTTCATGATCAACCGGTCTCGGTGAGGACGCGGGAGATTAGCGTGTGTGTGGGCCGTTCCGATAGGCCACCAGACATTTACGGCGCGAACCCTAACCCCGGTTCCGGAAAATCGTCGGCCAGGTGGCAAAGAAGGCGGCAAAGCCAGTGGCGACAACCATCACGACAAACATCGGCAGCGCACTGTCAGTCACCAGCGATCCCGCGACCTGTGCGAACAATGCGCCCAACATGGTCTGAATGAAGGCGAGCGCGCCGGATGCCGTGCCTGAATATTCCGGCACCTCGTTCATGCCGCCGACCTGCGTTGACGGCATCGCCATGCCGTTGCCGATCGAGGCAACACCGATGGTGATGAAGATCATCCAGACGTTGAGCTCGCCGACCAGAAACCAGACCAACCCCGCTGTCGCCGAGGCGAACGACCAGAAGCCGCCGATTAAAACCATGCGGGCCGTCCCGAACCGCGTCGCCAGTTTGCCGCCGATCAGATTGGCGGCCATGAAAACCGCCGTCACAATCGCAAAATAGATTCCGAATTCGGTCGCCGGGCGCCCCAGCATTTCGATCATCACGTAGGGGCCGGCCCCCATGAAGGCGAAGAATGTGCCCGGTGAAAAGCCGCCCTGAAGGGCGTAACCGGCAAACACTTTGGATCTGAATACAGCACGATAACCGCGCGCCGTTTCAACAACCACGGAACCGGCGTGGCGTTGGCCCGGGCGGGTTTCGCGCAACGATGTGATCGTCAGAAGCGCGACCGGCAACGAGACGGCAAGGGCAAAGTAGAACACCCAACGCCAGCCCAAATTATCCGTCAACACACCGCCGAGCACGACGGCGATCATCGGCGCCGCGATCACCGCCACGGTCAGCATGGATATCATCGGCAGCGATTTTTCCGGCCCGTAGACATCCCGCACCATCGCGCGCGCGACCACCATTCCGGCGGCGCCGCCTATCGCCTGAATCGCGCGGCCAAAAATCAGAAGGCCAATCGTCGGGGCAATCGCGCATATCGCGGTGCCGATGACAAAAATCAAGATGCCGAAGGTCATCATCGGCCGCCGGCCAAACCGATCCGAAAGCGGCCCATAAAATAATGTCGAAATCCCGATCACGACCATCGCGAGCGAGATATTCAGTTGAGATATTGCTGGCGGAACCTGGAAGTCCGACGCCACCGCAGGCAGCGACGGCACCAGCAACTGCATCGCCATCGGCCCCATCGCCGTCGATGCGATCAGCGCAGCCAGAAACAGCGAGCCCATCCGCTTCGGGGTCTCGGTCATCGACGCCCCGCCCGAATTATGATTCCCAGGCAATCGAAGTGATCGGATTTCGTACGCAAACCCTTTTCCC
>JAPYRS010000067.1 GCA_029936875.1 Alphaproteobacteria bacterium
ATGGACGTCGGCAAACAACACCGGCCGCACGCGGGCGGCCAGCGGCAAGGCGGCCGCCTCCCAATAACGGCACACCCGTTTAGAGGGCCAATACGCCCCAAGTTCCATTGGGCGTAAGCCGCTGGAGTGATTGTCTTTCCAACGCGGTCGGGACATGCGTTCGGCTTTTCAGCTCCGGCCTCACCAGGGATTGAACGAAGGGGACGGCCATGAAATGGATTGATCGGATGCTTGTTGGGGTATTGGCGGCGGGACTGTGGACCGGCATTGCGCTCTACGTGTTTGCGCCCAATTCGGTCGGGGCCAGCCACGATAGCCCGTTTCCGAGAAACAGCGGGGACCTAACCGAATTCATCTGGGAGGTTGTCGAGGTCGACTGCGTCGCGATGGATGACGGCGATATTTATTGCGATTATTGACCGCTCTGCGGACTCAGAATCAAGAACCGGATTGTGCCGGGCGGAAACCTTGATAGTCTCGCCGCGCCTCAAGTCCGGAAGGGACGAATAAATGTCGCTAGGTACTGATTTTTCGATCATCGACGCAGACGCCCATGTCATCGAATCCGATCTCACATGGGATTTTCTCGAACCGGCAGAGGCCAAATACCGGCCCAATCTGGTTCCCCTCAAGGACGATCCGTCGCGCGGCCACTGGATGGTCGACGGCGAAGCCTCAGCGGCTTTCATCCGGAAGTTCACCGATCTCGATATTGAAAAGATGTCGAAAGTTGCTGGTCGCAATATGGCAACGCCGGCAGCCGCACGCGAGATGTCCGATATCCCGCTTCGCCTCCGCCACCTGGATCAACTCGGTATCGACACGCAAATTCTCTACAGCACAATCTGGTTGACCAGCCTTTCGCGCAAACCCGATGCCGAAGCGGCGCTGGCCGGGGCCTGGAATCGCTGGCTGATTGATATTCACAAGAAGTCGGAAGGGCGGCTCCGCTGGACCTGCGTTTTGCCGATGCTGCTGATCGACGAATCAATTCGCCAGATGCGTATCGCCAAGGAAAATGGCGCCGTCGGGGTTTTCATGCGCCCCTACGAAGGCGACCGGGTGATGACCGATCCCTATTTCGATCCGATTTTTGCCGAAGCGGAAAGCCTGAACCTGCCGATCACCGTTCATATTTCCAACGCCAACGTCGCCAACGCTGGCTTCTTCATGGATGCGCCGATTGCGCAGTCGACCAAAGGCTTCACCATCACGCGGGTTCCGGCGGTGGTTGGCTGCATGTTGCTGCTGTTGAGCGACATCGCCGAGAAATTCCCGAACCTCCGCTGGGGCTTTATTGAATCCTCGGCGCAGTGGGTGCCGTGGGTCTACAACGAAGCCGCGCGTCGCATCTCGGCGACCGGGAAAAAGGTCTCTCCGGCGATTTTCAAAGAGAAGAACATCTGGATCGAAGCGCAGGACGACGACGATCTCGAATTTGTGCTGCGCTACATCGACGAGGATCATTTGGTGACCGGCACCGATTACGGCCACACCGATCCGTCAGCGAAAGTCGATGCGATCGAGGTCTTCCTTGGCCGGTCCGACATCAACGATGCGATCAAAAAGAAAGTGCTGCACGACAATCCGAAAAAACTCTTCGCGATTTAAGCGTTTCTGCACCCATGCGGGGGGGGGCGCAGTCGCTCCTTAGTGCATTCGGCGTCCGCCGCCGGGCGATTTTTAGTCAAATAGCGACGCCAGCTGGTCGGTCATTGCGCCGCCCAACTGTTCGGCGTCAACAATGGTCACGGCACGGCGGTAATAGCGGTTCACATCGTGGCCGATGCCAATTGCAATCAATTCCACCGGCGACTTGGTTTCGATCCAATCGATGGCTTCCCGCAAATGGCGGTCGAGGTAGTTGCCGGAATTGACCGAAAGCGTTGAATCATCGACCGGCGCACCGTCCGAAATCACCATCAGAATGCGCCGTTGTTCGGGCCGAGCGATTAACCGGCTATGCGCCCAGATCAGCGCCTCGCCGTCGATATTTTCCTTCAGCAGCCCTTCCCGCAACATCAATCCGAGACTTTTGCGAGCGCGGCGCCAGGGCTCTTCCGCCGATTTATAAATGATGTGGCGGAGATCGTTGAGCCGGCCCGGATCCTTCTGTTTGCCCGACGACAACCAACGCTCGCGGCTGCGGCCACCCTTCCAGGCAACCGTCGTAAATCCAAGGATTTCTGAATTGACGCCGCAACGCTCCAGTGTACGGGCGAGGATGTCGGCGCACATTGCCGCCACCGTCACCGGGCGGCCGCGCATCGATCCCGAATTATCAATCAGCAGCGTGACGACGGTGTCGCGAAAATCAGTTTCGGTTTCCTGCTTGTAGGACAGCGAATGCATCGGGTTGGTGATGACGCGCGTGAGGCGCGCCGAATCAAGCAGGCCCTCTTCCAAATCGAATTCCCAACTTCGCTGCTGCTTGGCAAGAAGCCGTCGCTGCAGCCGATTGGCGAGACGCGAGACCGCGCCCTGCAGATACTGAAGCTGCTGGTCGAGGTGGCGGCGAAGGCGCGCCAATTCCTCGGCATCGCAAAGATCGGTCGCGCGGATGGTTTCGTCGTATTCACTGCTGAAGGTCTTGTAGGCAGGCTCGTTGCTGTTTCGCTTGAAGGAAGGCCATTGCTGCGGTCGCCCGCCCGGATCGCCGTCGGCACCCATGTCGCGGGGTTGGGCATCGCTGCCGTCACCGGCCTCACTTTCGCCGATGTCATCGATATCGCCGTCGCCTGAATCTTCACTCAGCGACGAAAGCTGGCCGGTGGCTTCGCCGTCCTGGTCATCTGATTCGCCCTGCTGATCCATTTCCGCGTCACCGTCATCGCCGGGCTCCGGATTATCGGAATCGGGCTCCATGCTCGGATCGTCGGCGAGATCGAGATGGGTAATCATCTGCCGGGAGAGGCGCGCAAAGGCATCCTGGTTTCCGACCTGGTTTACCAAGGCATGCAGATCATCACCGGCTTTTTCTTCAATCGTCGCCCGCCACAGATCGACAAGCGCGCGGGCGGCCTTCGGCGGCGGACGCCCGGTCAGGTGTTCCCGCACCAGAAGCCGAATCGCATCGGCAATCGGTGCATCGGCGCGGTCGGAAATTTCAGCGTAACCGGCACTTTCGCAGGATTCGGTCAGCACCGCGTCAAGATTATGGGCAACGCCTTTCATCGACGTCGTGCCGAGCGCCTCGATGCGGGCGACTTCGGCGGCGTCATAAACCGCCTTTGCAATCTCGTTGTGCGGCGTATGCAGCGCGTGCAGTTTTTGATCGTGATGGCGCACCCGGAGCGCGAGTGAATCGGCGGTGCCGCGAATTTTCGTGACTTCAACCGGCGGCAGTTCCCGTGACGGCACCGGCAGATGTATCTCGCCGCCGCGAATACCGGACGGCTCAACATCGAAGGCGACGTTCATCTCGCATTCGCGCGCAATCGCCCGCGTCGCACCGGACAGCGCGCGCTTAAAGTTTTCTGCGGGTGACCGGCCTTCGGTCATTATTTCAGCCTATTCAGCGGTGCCCGGCGCTGGGGCCTCGGGCAAATCATCGCCGAAGCAGCGCTGGAAATATTCGGCAATAATCGGCCGCTCGGTTTCATCGCACTTGTTAAGGAACGTCGCCCGGAAGGCAAATTTGAGATCTTCGAATATCTCAAGGTTCTCGGCCCAGGTAATCACCGTTCGCGGCGACATTACTGTCGAGATGTCGCCGGCCATAAAGCCGGACCGCGTCAGGTCGGCAACCCGAACCATCATGCTGATCTTCTCGTGTCCTTCCTTGGTGTCGTAGTTAGGTGCATTGGCGAGCACGATTTCAACTTCGGTGTCGTGCGGCAAATAGTTCAACGTCGCGACAATGTTCCAGCGATCCATCTGACCCTGGTTGATCTGCTGGGTGCCGTGATAAAGGCCGGTGGTATCGCCGAGCCCGACGGTGTTGGTTGTCGCAAACAACCGGAACGCTTTATGCGGATGAATGACCCGGTTCTGGTCGAGCAACGTGAGTTTGCCTTTCGCTTCGAGGATTCGCTGAAGGACAAACATCACGTCGGGGCGGCCCGCATCATATTCGTCAAAGACAAGCGCGGTCGGTGTCTGAAAGGCCCACGGCAACAGACCTTCCCGAAATTCCGTGATCTGGACGCCGTCCCGAATGACGATCGCATCTTTGCCGATCAAATCGATGCGGCTGATATGGCCGTCGAGGTTGATGCGGATGCACGGCCAATTGAGGCGTGCCGCGACCTGTTCGATGTGGGTCGATTTTCCGGTGCCGTGATAGCCCTGAATCATGACCTTCCGGTTATGCGAGAAGCCGGCGATGATGGCCCGTGTGGTATCGGGATCAAAGCGGTAGGCCTCGTCGATTTCGGGGACATGCTCGGTCACCTCTGAAAAAGCGGGCACTTCAAAATCGTTTTCGATACCAAACATCTGTTTCACCGACACCATGATGTCGGGCAGATAATTTGGATCTTGCCACGCGTCGGCGCGGGCTTCCTTTTTCGTCATCATATTTCCAATTTAGATACGCAGCGCGGTGTCAGGCATAACCGCTTGATACCAGCAGGGAGTAAGCGAGGTTGATATTCTTAAGCGTCTCCTCAGCAGTCTTGCTGCCGCCATTGAGATCGGGGTGGAAACGCTTGGCGAGCTCCTTATAGCGGAATTTAATATCTTTTGCTGGCGTGTTGGGCGCCAGATTCATGGTCTCCAGCGCCTTTTTTACCGGTCCGGTAATTTTCGGCTCCTGATAAACCTTGGGGCCTTGGGTAAAATCGAACCGGCTCCGGGCGGAGGCGAAAAGGCCAAAGTCATCATGCGCGCCGTTCATCGTGTAGACGACGCGGTTATCACCGCCGCCGTTCACGCCCATCGTCCAGGTCGGCCGGTGCCATGTGTTGGTCGAATGCTGGTAGGCCTCAATTTCGTCGGCACTCATCCCTTTGAAGAAATTCCATGCGCGATTGTATTCGCGAATATGCGCCATGCAGAACCACTTGGTGTCATTCATTTCCTGCGGCGACTTGGGCGCCGGGTGATCACCGGGTTCGTCGCAACCGACATGGTTGCAAATTCGGTCGTGGCTTGGCGGTGCCGGTTTTTTCTTGTATCTCGAGGCCATTAGCAAATTATGATCGCTCAATTCGGGCGTTGCAAGCATGCGGCAAAGCGCCTGCAATATTTCAGAAGCAGGCGGCAAAGCGGCGGCGGGTTTAGCACAGAAGCCGGGTTTCCACCCGATGAATGTACTATGTTGCGGAAATAACGCCGCGCAAGGATCAAATGATGTCAGTGCAAGATCAAATTCGGAGCAAGCTGGAACGAGCCTTTGCACCGGTCGAACTCAACATAATTGATGAATCGGCAGATCACGCGGGGCACGTCGGCGCGCGCGAAGAAGGGGAGACGCATTTTCGGGTGGAGATTGTTTCGGCCGCGTTTACCGGAAAAAATCGCCTGCAGCGACAACGCGACATCTATGCCTCGCTCAAAGAGGAACTCGAAGGGCCGGTCCATGCCCTTTCCATACAGGCGCGTTCGCCCGACGACGCCTGACACATCTGTTAACCATGTTGCCGGGCCGGGGCGAGTCGCTTCACGCCTTACAAAAATCCTGTTGCCGATTTTGGATTTAAATACGACTGCATTCAGTTCCGAGTGCGCTGTCGTATGGATTGAATAGGTGTCCATCAAAGCGAGTATTGAATGTTGATTCCGCAATCCATGTGTGCAATTTTTATTGGTAGAGACAAGTAGAAATACACGTTTTACGAGAAGTTAATCTGCCGCCCGTGTGGTTTCATTCCGCGGGTAGGGCTGATATTATTGGGGTACCGAATGAGTTCTTTGATCATCCGCAATGTTCGAATAGACGGTCGGCGAACCAGCGTCCGGCTTGAACCTTCGATGTGGGAAGCCCTGCTCGAAATTTCCGAACGGGAAAATCAGTCGTTCCATGACATTTGCACCATGGTCGACCGCAACCGGACAGAAACAGGATTCACGTCCGGCCTTCGCGTTTTCATTCTCGATTATTTCTGGCGCCCAACGGGCGGAAGTCGCAGGCGCTCGACGCGATCCCCGCCGCCCCCGCAAATGGAAATCTAGATCGCGATCAGCAGAAGCGCAGGCAGCGTCACAAACGAAATGGCCGTTGAAATTACGATCGCTGCCGCCACTTCATCGGGTGCCCGTTTGTAACGTTCGGCGAAAATGTAGTTGAAGACGGCAACCGGCATCGCGCCCATGATGATGATGACGCCGCGCGCCATGCCGTCGATGCCAAACATTTCAGTAACGGCAAGCGCCAATAATAACCCGCCGCCAAGGCGCAGAACCGCGAAAATAACGCTGCGGCCAAGGCGTGAAAGCTTCAATCGGGCAAGCGCCACGCCCATCGTCAGCAGCATCAGTGGAATCAACATATTGCCGACAACTTCTGTTGTATTAGCAACCCAAAGCGGCGGGCGTGTGCCGGTAAACATGAACGGCAGCGACGCCAAGACGCCGTAGATGACCGGCGTTCGCAGGAGCTGCTTGATACTTGCCGAACCCGCCGCAACCGAAACCCCGATCGTGAATTGCGTCACCGAATGGACCGCGAACGCCACCGCCGCAAGGGCCAGACCCGGTGCGCCAAAGGCAAAGAAACAAAGCGGCAGTCCCATATTTCCCATGTTGCCAAACATCAGCATCGGCAAATAGGAATGGGTCGGAAGGTTTCCAAATAGGCGAAGGCCGATGGCCCCAAGAATTCCTGTCGCGGCGACGATCACAAGTTGGGCGACCAGCACATCGCCCGATTCCGCCAGACTGACTTCCAGGCTGGTCAAGGATGCAAACACCAAACTCGGCGTTGCAAATGTCAATACGATTGTCGTGACAAATTCTGAATGAAAGTCCCGCCCCATCTTCGCCCAGATAAAACCTGCGGCTGAGATCAAAAAGACAGGGGCAATGATCGCGAGCAGATCGACGTTCAAGACGAGATTCCTTTAGACGGGGACGACTACGCAGAAATTATGAAGCGCAGAAAATTCTGACGCCTCACGAAGTGACGGCTTCCGGTTCCTTGTCGGCTTCGGGGGCGCCGATCCGAAGCAAATTAATCTGGTTTGGTTGCCGCCGCAAAATTTCGAATCGATGGCCAAAATACTGAAACACCTGCCCGACATCGGGGATTGTCTGCGCCTCATGGATAACAAGTCCGGCGACGGTGCTTGCCTCTTCGTCGGGCAATTCCCAACCTAGGTCCCGGTTGAGGTCGCGAATAGTCACGCCGCCTTCGACGATATAATCGCCGGCAGCGGTCTGCCGGACGCCGTGCGCGGTGATGTCGTATTCGTCGGAAATTGGCCCGACAATTTCTTCGAGAATATCTTCCAGCGTAACCAGGCCCATCAACGCGCCGTACTCATCAACGACCAGTGCAAAGTGCGAATGCCGCGCGCGGAACGCGGTAAGCTGCTCAACAAGCCGGGTGGATTCCGGCACGAACCACGGCTCCATCGCGATGCCGGCAAGATCAAGACTGTCGACATTGCCTTTCGCCTCGGCGAGCGCGCGCAAAAGATCCTTGGCGTGAATGATGCCGACAATGTTTTCAGGTTCATCGCGCCAAATCGGAACACGGGTGAATGGGCTTGCCAGAATTTCATCAACGACATTGGCAGTCGGTTGCGTCACATCCAGCATCATCATGCTTTTCCGGTGCACCATAATTTCCGAGACCTCAACGTCCGAGAGATCGAAAATACTGTGCAGCATGTCGCTTTCATGTTTGATGATGCCGCCTTCTTCGGCGTGCAACTGAATGGTGCTGCGGATTTCTTCTTCGGGAGACAAAAAATGCCCCTGCACACCTTTTTCCGCACCGAAAATGCGAAACGTAATACCAACGATTCCCTGAAGCAGGCGCACGATTGGCGAGAAGACAATCACAACGACGCGGATTAAGGGCGCCACGCGAAGCGCCGTTCGGTCGGGATGACGAAGCGCGTAGGTCTTTGGCAGCACTTCGGCAAACACCAAGATCAACGTCGTCATGATGATGGTGGCATAGGCGATACCAGCATCGCCGAACCAGCCGATCAACAGGCCGGTGGCAATTGCCGACGCCCAAATATTGACCAGGTTGTTGCCAAGCAGGATCGCGCCGATAAGCCGTTCGCGGGCGAGGAGTAATTTTGCAACGATCTTGGCGCGACGATTTCCCTGTCGCTCAAGTGTGGCAATGCGGACGCGGGACGCCGCTGTGAGTGCCGTCTCGGAGCCTGAAAAGAACCCCGAAAACAACAGCAACACGCCAATCGCTATGAGTGAGATGAGAAGTGCAGTGTCCATTTTTGTGGGGGGCGTAATTCAAAGAACTCTGCCCCGGTCGCTATCCCCTCCTAATATCGGACAGCATCCTTAATTTTATGGGGTGGGAAGGCTTTAGCGTCAAGACCTGACCGAAATTTGGGCGTCAAGATCAAGTGCGAATTCAGGCGTCAAAACCAGACCGGAATTTGGTCCTGTCACCAGAGCGGCAGAAGTGCCGTTTCTCTATTCCGCCGGTTCCGCCAAACCGCCCGTTTCCCTATACCGTTTGGCCAAGGACTGCGGCGATATCCGATTCCGTTGGCTTGTCGCTGATGAAGGCCTCGCCAATGCCGCGGGCAAGAATAAAAGGGATCACCCCGCCTCGGCTTTTCTTGTCCTGGGACATATGCGCCCAAAGCTTTGCCGGATCGGTGTCGAGGCCGAGTTCCGCAATGCTTGCGGCGAGGCCTAAATAACGGAGATGGGCAGCAATTCGGACCGCGTCTTTTTCCGCGCAAAAGCCAAGCTGCGCAGAAAGTTGAAAGGCCAGCACCAGCCCAGCTGCAACCGCCTCGCCGTGCAAAAGGCTTCCATCGAACCCGGCCTCGGCTTCAAGGGCATGGCCAAAGGTGTGACCCAGATTGAGAAGGGCGCGGTCACCCGATTCGTGCTCGTCGTCGGCGACGATAGAGGCCTTCGCCCGGCAACTTGTGACGATGGCGAGATTTCGGGCGGCGCTGGTGACCGACGGATCGTCACTGGCAAGAACGTCCTGTCCGTGATCTTCCAACCATGAGAAAAATGTGGCGTCGCCGATCAGCGCGGTCTTGACGATTTCCGCGTAGCCCGCGCGCAGTTCCCGTTCCAGAAGGGTGTCGAGGACACTGGTATCAGCCAAAACCAGTCGCGGTTGATGGAAGGTTCCGACCAGGTTTTTGCCCTGACGCGTGTTGATTCCGGTTTTGCCGCCGACTGACGAATCGACCTGGGCGAGCAACGTTGTCGGCATCTGAATAATGCCGACGCCGCGCCGAAGAACGCTTGCTGCAAATCCGGCGAGATCGCCGACCACGCCGCCGCCGAGCGCGATGAGGGTGTCGCCCCGTTCAATGTTTGTATCGAGCAGTTGGTCGAGCACCTGTTCGAGCTGTGAAAAATTCTTGCTGCCCTCGCCCGGCGGAATAACAATTACCGAGGTCTCAATTCCGGCATCGTCCAGCGATCCGGCGAGCTTGGCAAAGTGCTTTTGCCTGACATTCTCATCGGTGATGACAACGGTCCGCGGGCGCTGAAGCAGGGGGCCAAGGTATTCGCCGGCGCGGTTCAACAAACCGGGGCCGACAAAAATGTCGTAGCCGCGCGCGCCAAGGGAAACGCGAAGGCGTTCCACCGTTGGGTCGACTGGTCGGTCCAGGTCCATCATTTGTGTGCGTCGCTGGTTTCTAGTTTTGTGACGATCGCCTCCACAACTTCATCCGTCGAACCGGAACCTGAATCAACGGTTACATCGGCGCTTTTGTAAATGGGGTCTCTGACGCTCATCTGGCCGATCAGGACTTCGCGTGGTTCGCCTTTTTGCAGCAGTGGACGCCTCGCGCCGCGCCCAACTCGGTTGAGAAGCGTCTCAATATCCGCTCGAAGCCAAATGCTGGTGGCGCGTTCGCTTATTACGTCGCGGGTGGCTTCGCTCATAAAGGCGCCGCCGCCCGTTGCCAGCACATGCCGTGGCCCGTCAAGAAGGCGCTTGATCACTCTTTCTTCCGCGTCCCGAAAGGCGGCCTCGCCATGTAGGTCAAAGATATCGGCGACCGAACAATCGGCTGCCTTCTCAATTTCGCGGTCGCTATCGATGAATTTGATGCCAAGCCGTTTTGCGAGCCGGCGGCCGACGGTCGTTTTGCCGGAACCCATCAGACCGATCAAAACCAGCGACCGCTTTCTGCTGGCTGATCCACTTGCCGATCCACTGGCCGATCCACTGGCTGATCCACTGGCCGATCCATTGGCCGGGCCACCGCCCGAACCATTGCCGCTATCCGAAATTTCTTTGATCATTGCGCTTGGCCGTTGCGGGATGCTGAACAGTCGGAAGGGACGAAGTGGCATAGCCCCGATTGGGGCCGTTGAACCGATTCAGGGCAGCCGATAGACTGCCCCATCATTGCCATAATTGGCCTCCAGCATAGCAGGTCGAAGCTGTTCCGACGAAGGGGTGGCAAAACGGGGGCAAACCTTATCCATGTCGCGCGCTTCTCTTTATACGATTCTGCTTATTCTGGTCCTGCTTTTTGGCGGCGTCATATTTCTGGCGACCTGGGATATTCCGGCACCGCCGGGCGGCATCGAAATTATTGTTCCCAATGATCGATTTCCGAAATAGCCCGTGATGACCAGGACTCATAAATCAACCCAGACGCAGTTTGCGTTCTTCGGCGCCTATCATGCGTTGGCCGTCACTTTCGTCATGGCAGTTACAATCTTGGTGGTGCTTCTGCTGATACCGGCCCCGGCAAAAGCGCAGAATTCCGGGCCAATCCAGCTTGTGCCGTCAACCACCACGCCGCCGCCGGCGACCGCAACCGAGGATGAAGACGAGGACGACGACGAGGAAAAAAAGAAAATCGTCACCCGGGACGATGAAAGCAGTGAAGACACCGGCACCGAAGAGGATGCCGATGAAGAAGATGCTGACGAAGATGACGCCGACGACGAAGATCCTGTTGCGGTCGGCGCGCTTCGACCGCCCGATCCGTCCGCAGTCGGATTGCTCAGCGCCGACAACGGTGGCTTGGGTCCGGCATTGTGGCGCGGTGCAGACCTTGCCCTCATCGAAGCCCTGATCCCCAACCTTCCGGCGAAGACGAATTCCCGCGCGATGCGTGCCCTGATGCAACGGTTGTTGCTGTCGGCAGCACCGGTGCCGGAAGGCCAATCCAATGCGGCGAGCTTCCTCGGCGTGCGGATCGACCAACTCTGGGCGATGGGCGACGTCGATGCTGCACTCGGCCTTGTGCTGATCGCGCCGGTCGGGCTGTTTGATCCGACCTTTTCCCGGACCCATGCGGACGGGCTCTTTTTGCGCGGTGATCATTCGGGCGCCTGCGAAATTATTGAGCGCGAAATTGCGTCTGGTCGCAGCGACGAATTCTGGTTCAAGGGTCTGATCTTCTGTCGCGCACTCCGCCAGGAAGTCGAGGCGGCACGGCTCGGCGCAGATCTTCTGCTCGAAATGGGCGAAACCGGTGACGAGGCGTTTTTCACCCTGATCGCGGCCTTGATCGGCGAACCTGGCGCGACATTGGTCAGCCTTCCGGCACCAGTGCCGCTTCACCTCGCGATGCTCGGTGCGGTGCGTCAGGAAATTCCCGCTGACGCCGTCATCACCGCTGGTCCCGCTGTGCTTGCCGCCATTGCCGGTGCTCCCAATGCAGAAATTGGCGTTCGCCTGATCGCCGCGGAAAAAGCCGAAGCCATCGGCGCGCTCCGCAAGAATCGTCTGTCGCAACTTTATGCGAGCGTCGAATTTTCACCCGATGAACTCGCCAATGCCGTTTCGATCGCACTCGCCGAAGATAGCCCGCGCACGCGTGCCCTGCTGTATCAGGCGGGGCAGGTGCAAACGGTTCCGGCCGCACGCGCCGAGGCGATGCGGGCGGCGTGGGGCGTATCGCGCAGGAACGGTGGATTTGCCACCGCCGCGCGGATCAACCACGACGCGCTCATGCAAATTCAGGCCGGCGAAGAACTCGCGTGGTTTTCAGGCGACGCCGGTCTCGCGCTTTTGGCAGTCGGTGAAAACGATGCGGCCCGGGTCTGGTTTGATCTCGCGCGCGCCAACGCCTCTGTCAATGCACCGGAGGCGGCGCAGGCGGTTCTCGACCTTTGGCCGCTCACGGTGATTGCGAGCCAAGCCGCAGGCAGCACCTGGACCACCGATGCGATTCACAACTGGTGGATGGGCCAAGGGGAAAGTCCGTTGGCGATCCGCAACAAACGCGCCGGGCTGTTTTACACAATGTTTGAATCCTTCGGCTTGATGGTGCCGCCGGCGGATTGGCAACCGCTTCTCAACGGATCAGCGACGCGGTCCGGACAAATCCCGTCACCGGCGTTGTGGCGAAATCTTCGCGAGGCCTCGATTTCCGGGCGGCTCGGCGAGACGATCATTTACGCGATGCTTGCACTTGGTCATGCCGGACCAGCATCGGCCAATCCGCTGACGCTCGAGTCGGTGATCGCAGCACTTCGCGCAGTCGGTCTGGATCAGGATGCGCGCGCGCTGGCGGTCGAAGCGATGTTGGCTGAGACGCTTTAGGGCGGCCACAGAGCGGGCAGAGCGCAGACAGAGGGCGAATATGGCGGGCCGCAGCAAACCCAAAAAGGGTCGAAAATCGGCCCAGATCAAAAGCCGGCACATCGAATCATTCCTTGAAATGCTATCCGCCGAACGCAGCGCATCGCTGCGCACGCTGGATGCCTATCAGCGCGACCTAGACGATTTCGAGAGATTTCTTGGGCCCCTGAAGGTTGCCGCTGAGGTCGCTGAAACCGCAGTTATCCGCCGTTATTTGGCTGGTCTCGGGCGGGCGGGCTTGGCCGCAACAACGATTGGCCGGAGGCTCTCCGCGCTGCGCCAGTTCCATAAATTTCTGGTCGCGGAAGGCGTGCGAAACGATGACCCGACGTCGATATTGGAATCACCCAAGCGCCCCCGCACTTTGCCGAAAATTCTCAGCGAGGCCGAAGTCGACCTGCTGCTGGAAATGGCCGCGCAACGGGACGGTGCCGACGGTATCCGGCTTCGGGCGCTGGTCGAAATCCTCTATGCGACGGGCTTGCGCGTCTCCGAACTGGTGTCGCTACCACTCGCCGCGATCAATAACGCCGAGCCGATCATTCTTGTCCGCGGTAAAGGCGGGCGGGAACGGATGGTGCCGCTTGGCCAATCAGCGGAAGCAGCCATCGCCGACTACCTTGTGGTTCGTGACGACTTTACCGGCGGTGACAAAATGACGCCGTGGCTATTTCCATCGCGCGCAAAAGAAGGGCATCTCACGCGGCAGCGTTTCGCGCAAATGCTAAAACAACTTGCCGTCGAATGCGGCATCCCGCGCGACAAAGTATCGCCGCATGTGCTGCGTCATGCGTTCGCCTCGCACCTTCTTGCCAACGGCGCCGATCTTCGCGCGGTGCAGGCGATGCTTGGCCACGCCGACATTTCAACGACGCAGATTTATACCCATGTCTTGGAAGAAAGACTGCATAAGCTCGTCACCGATCATCATCCGCTCAGCCGGCGGTAAGATGGCGCGCCGCTGACACTGACAATCCGCCATTCCTGACATCCGCCATTCTTGACAATCCAGGGGCGAGGACCGATTGTCCCGCCGAAATTTCCAGGACCCATTGACCCCATGACTTTCAAAAATATTACGCACGCCCCCGCCCGCCTCAACCGTTCGGAACTCGCCGTTCCCGGCTCGGTCACCAAGTTTTTTGAGAAAGCCGCCGCCGGCCCGACCGACATGATCTTTCTCGATCTTGAGGATGCGGTTGCGCCGAGCGACAAGGAATCGGCGCGCGCCAATGTCATTGAGGCGCTGAACACGATTGAGTGGCAGGGGAAAACCATGTCGGTTCGAGTCAACGGGCTCGACACTCACTGGATG
>JAPYRS010000068.1 GCA_029936875.1 Alphaproteobacteria bacterium
TGCGTCGTCGTTGTCAACGACGCGACAGTGAAAGGCGGCACCTATTACCCGTTGACGGTCAAAAAACATCTTCGCGCGCAGGAAATCGCTGAGAAAAATTGCCTGCCCTGCCTTTACCTAGTCGATTCCGGTGGTGCGAACCTTCCCAATCAAGACGAAGTTTTCCCCGACCGGGATCACTTTGGCCGGATATTTTACAATCAGGCACGAATGTCGGCGGCCGGCATTGCACAGATCGCGATTGTTATGGGCTCGTGCACCGCGGGCGGGGCGTACGTACCGGCAATGTCCGACGAAAGCATCATCGTAAAAGGGCAGGGCACGATATTTCTGGCGGGCCCCCCTCTCGTCAAGGCGGCCACGGGAGAGGTCGTTACCGCCGAAGAATTGGGCGGCGCCGATGTTCATGCCCGCGAATCAGGCGTGATCGACCATTACGCAGAAGATGACCGGCATGCGCTCGCCATTGCGCGCCGGTTGATTGCATATCTGCCGCCGTCAAACAGCCCGCCGCGCACCGCGACCATGGAACCAATCCATGCGGCAGAGGATATTTACGGGTTGATCCCACCCGATCTTCGCACGCCCTTTGATGTTCGCGAGGTCATCATGCGGCTCGTCGACGGCAGCGAATTTGACGAATTCAAACGCCTCTACGGGACCACGCTGGTGACCGGATTTGGCCACCTCTTTGGCCGCCCGGTCGGCATTGTTGCTAACAATGGGATCCTCTTTTCAGAGTCGGCGCTGAAAGGTACGCACTTTATCGAACTTTGCTGCCAGCGCCGTATCCCGTTGATATTACTGCAAAATATCACGGGATTCATGGTCGGAAAGAAATATGAAGCAGGCGGCATTGCCAAAGACGGCGCGAAACTGGTCAACGCCGTTGCCTCCGCCGAAGTACCAAAACTGACTGTCATCATCGGCGGTTCGTTCGGCGCCGGCAATTACGGCATGTGCGGCCGCGCATTCGATCCGCGTTTCCTTTGGATGTGGCCGAACGCCAGAATTTCGGTAATGGGCGGAGAGCAGGCGGCGAGCGTTCTCACACAAGTGCGCCGCGATGCCTCAGTGGCGCGTGGAGAGACCGTTGACGAACAGGTGCTTAGCGAATTTTCCGATCAGATGCGGGAACAATATGAGACGCAGGGTCATCCGTATTACGCGAGCGCCCGGCTTTGGGACGACGGCATCATCGATCCAGCGGAAACGCGCAACGTGTTGGGCCTGTCGCTCGATGCTGCACTAAATGCCCCGATCCCCGAGACGCGCTTCGGCGTTTTTCGAATGTAACCGATGTCCGACGGACCGATTACATTCGCGGTCGATGATCGGGGCGTCGCGACGATCATCCTGAATCGTCCGGAAAAACGAAACGCAATCGATGAATTTATGATCGAAGCGCTGCGGGACGCTATTCAAGAAATTGAGAATCACCGTAAAGCCCGCGTTCTTCTGTTGTCAGGTCGCGGCAAGACGTTCTGCGCTGGCGCCGACCTCGACTGGATGCGGCGGGTGGCAGACTATTCGGACGCGGAAAATCTTGAGGACGCAAATAAACTCGGCGCCATGCTGTTGGCTTTGCATCAGCTCCTGATTCCGACGGTCGCCCTTGTTCACGGGGCGGCGATGGGCGGCGGTGCCGGACTTGTTGCCTGTTGTGATATCGCCGTCGCGGTGCAGTCGACCAGGTTCGCCTTTTCGGAAGTGAAGCTTGGCCTCATTCCGGCGACGATCTCACCGTTTGTTGTCTCGGCGATTGGTGCGCGACAGGCTGGTCGGTATTTTCTAACCGGTGAAAGTTTTGACGGTAACACCGCCGCCGATATCGGCCTCGTTCATGAGGTCGTAACGAGCGATGATGAGTTGGGGAAAATGGGCGAGGATTTTGTGAACCAAATCCTGGCTGCGGCTCCCATTGCCATTACCGAGTCAAAAAAACTGATTTCCGATGTCTCAAACCGCCCCATCGATCAGGATCTAATCGAAATTCTTGCGCAGCGAATCGCCAACAGGCGTTCGAGCGCAGAGGGCAGGGAAGGCGTGGATGCCTTCCTGACGCGGCGGAAGCCCGGCTGGGCTGAATAGGCAAGCGTCCGGCATGATCCAAAAACTGCTCATCGCCAACCGCGGCGAGATCGCCTGCCGGATCATGCGGACCGCGGCTCGCCTCGGTATCGAAACCGTGGCTGTCTATTCCGACGCTGATCGCCACGCCCTTCACGTCTCTATGGCCGATGAGGCCCTTCGCATCGGTCCGGCGGAAGCGGCTGATAGTTATCTCCGAATCGAAGGCATTCTTGCCGCCGCACGGGATACCGGCGCAGACGCGATCCACCCCGGCTACGGCTTCCTCGCTGAAAACGGCGATTTCGCGGAAGCCTGCGAGGAAGCTGGCATCGTCTTTGTCGGGCCGTCGGAAAAGGCGATCCGGGCGATGGGGTCCAAGACAACCGCCCGGGAACTCATGGATAAGGCAGGCGTGCCGGTGGTGCCGGGATTTGCGGTCACCGGATCGGAAGAGGAAACAATCACCGCTGCGGAGGCGATCGGGTATCCGATTATGGTGAAACCGGCGCTGGGCGGTGGCGGCAAGGGGATGCGGCGCATCGATGCGGCGGCAGATCTGATCGACGCTTGCGCGACGGCCCGGCGGGAGGCGAAATCGGCATTCGGCGATGATGCACTTCTGCTTGAGAAATTCATTGACCGTCCGCGGCATATCGAAGTTCAGATATTCGGTGATGCTTTGGGCAACCTTGTCCATTTGTTTGATCGCGATTGCTCGGTTCAGCGTCGCCATCAAAAAGTGATCGAGGAGGCGCCCGCCCCCGATTTGAGTGATGACTTGCGTTCGGAGATGCGTGAGGCCGCAATTCGGGCCGGGCAAGCGGTCCAGTACAGCAACGCCGGGACCGTGGAGTTTATTCTGAACCAGGGTTCCAGCGAGACCGCATTTTATTTTCTTGAGATGAACACCCGCCTTCAGGTCGAGCACCCTGTAACAGAAATGATAACGGGAATTGATCTGGTCGAGTGGCAGCTCCGTGTCGCAAGCGGGGAGCCACTTCCCGTTTCACAAGACGAGATATTGTCTCAAGGACACGCTATTGAGGCCCGCCTTTATGCGGAAGCACCGGAACGCAATTTTCTCCCGTCGACCGGCCCGTTGCGGCGATTCGAGGTGCCAAATACGGGTAGCCTCGTTCGTTTTGATACGGGCTTTGAGGCCGGTAACCGAATTAGCGCCCATTACGATCCGATGATCGCAAAATTGATTGTCGCCGGCAGGGACCGGAACGAGGCGTTGTCCCGGCTCGAATCCCAAATCGATCTGGTCAGGATCGACGGCGTTCGCACCAATCTTCTTTTTCTCGACTTGATTGTCAGAAGCGACGCATTCCGTGATGCGGCGATTGATACCCAGCGGATGGAGCGCGAGGCCGGTGCCTTCATCCCGGGGGCAGCAGCTGCCACGCCAAATGCAATTGCGCTCGCGGGTGTTGCCGACTGGCTGCGCAGGCCAGACGGTGAAGAAGGGCCGTGGGTCGCGACCAAGGGCTGGCGACTAAATAGTGCTGCTGCGCAAAGCTGGACGGTGAAAGTCGGCCAGGAAGAAATGAACGTCGAAGTGCGGGTCGCGGACGCGGGCCTTGAAGTTGATTTGGGTGATCAAATAATTTCCGTAACTGACCCTATATTGAACCTGATGGGCCATCTGAGCGCGACCTTTGACGGCAAGGAAATTTCGGCACTCCTCCTTGTTGACGGTTTTCATCGCGCAATTCTTGTTGATGGCATCGCGGCGCACCTGGAATTCGTGGATACGCTAAAGGGGCATGCGTCGACAGAGGTTGATGCGGGCGCGCTGGTGTCGCCGATGCCCGGAAAGATATTGATGATCCCGGTCGAGACCGGCGTTTCGGTCGATAAAGGGACAGTTCTTTTGGTTGTTGAGGCGATGAAAATGGAACATGCGTTGGTTGCGCCTGCGTCGGGGCAGGTCACCGCATTCCATTATTCTGAAGGAAGTTTTGTTGAAGAAGGCGCGGTTCTTGTCGATTTTGAGATTGACGGTGAATCAACCAACTGACGTCGCGCCTCGATCCCTTTAAGATATCATCCAGTTGCCATATCTGCCGGTTTTGTTGTGCCCCTCCATATCTTAAAACTTTGCGTCGGGATCGAGAGCATTGACCAGCTCGCCCGTGTGCAAAACGCGCGCCTCGCGGCGTCCACGGACGATGAGCCCAAACTCCGGCACATAACGCGGCACCGGCCCCGCCAAGCCGACGCGATTGTTGATGGTGGTTCTCTCTATTGGGTCATCACCGGCTTTGTGCAGGTGCGGCAACGCATCATCGAGATCGTCCGCGTCGATACTGAGAACGGAAAGAAATGCGCATTCGTGCTTGATCCGACGCTTGTCGCGACTGAATGGCAGCCTAGACGGCCGCATCAGGGGTGGCGATATTTACGCGATGAAGATACTGCGCCCGATCTTGATCCGGCGCGGCGCGATGCGGCATTTCCGGATGCGCTCTCCGCCGATCTCCGAAAACTTGGGCTTCTTTAAGGGCTCAGAACCGGTAGCCGATTATAAAACTTAGTGCGGTCTGAAAATTGGCATGGACCAAGGGGCTTTCCGCAGCGGAGCCCACAAGCCGCGTAAATCGACCGGACGCAGAAACGAAAACCGGATCGGATATGTTTTGTACGAATGTGAGGTAAGCCCCGTAATCCTTGAGCCCTGCACCAGCTGTGTAGGCGCTCCTCGTTGCCGTCGATTCGGTCGAACGAACACTGAAATATTTTTGCGAAAACGCCGCATCCGCATAATGAAAAAATGTGCCTGCGATCAAATTCGTGCTCTCGGAGAGGCCACTACCAATCGCGGCGTCAAAAGAGGCAACTATTCCCTGGTGGCCGCCATTGCTCAGGCCTCGCCGAATATCGCCCTTGAAACGCCATGGGCCACTGAAGGACTCGAAAAAAATTCCAAGTTCGATCGAGGCGTCGATATCCGGCATGCCGATCAAGGCTTTGTTGCCTGAGGAATCCCGTCCCTGATCCAGCGTAAAGCGCGGACCGGCCCGCCAATTTCTTTTTCGAAAATAATTCAGGCCGACACCGCGCTGCGTGCTGATGAAGTAGGTTCGCCGCCACTCGGCGTCGAGTAGCGGCAGTGGATTTGACGTAAAGTCGTCGCTGCCCGGGTAATCCGGCGAGTATCCAAATCCGGCACCGGCGATAATTCGCCAGTCGTCATTTGGCGTCGGGTCAAACAGGACATCATTCGCGCCGCTCAATTGCGATTCCATGCTTGTACCGCCGACGTCGGCTGCTCCGGCGACGGTTGAACCGAGGACAAAAATAAGGCCGACAAATGCGGCGCTGAGAAGTTTCATTGCGGCTTCCAGTATTATTCTGGTGCGACCCTAACGTCTCAGCCGAAAGCTGCCAAGATGCGCCTACTCAGCCCTCAACCGCGAATAGACCTTCGCCGCGATTGCCAGCGCCGATGTTAGCCCTGGTGATTCGATCCCGAACAAATTGACGAGGCCATCCAGGCCGTGCGCATCGGGACCCTGTATGACGAAGTCGCCGGGCGGTTGCCCAGGCGCAATAATCTTCGGCCTGATGCCGGCATATCCGGGTAACAAGGCGTCGTCGCCGAGTCCTGGGTAATATTCCCGGATGCTTTCGCGAAATTGGTGCGCCCGTCCTGCGTTCGTTTCATAGTCTTCGCGTTCAATCCATTCGACGTCCGGCCCGAATCGCGCCTGTCCGCCAAGATCAATCGTCAAATGAATTCCGAGGCCCGCAGAATTTGGCACGGGGTAAATCAGACGGCGAAACGGTGAGGGGCCTTTCAGCAAAAAATAAGTACCCTTGGCGAGATATCGCTCCGGGATAAAATCTGGGCTAAGCCCGTCGATGCCACCTGCAACTTCATGCGCGCCGTGGCCTGCGGCATTGATGAGATGCCGGCAAGCAAGTTTGATGTGCTCTCCACCCTCGATTTCTATTTCAACGGAAATGCCGTTGGGGCCGGCTTCTGCCTTTCGAAACTTTGAACGCAGAGCCACGCGCGCACCGTGGTCCTCGGCCTCGCCGAGAAAACTATGCATGAGGCTGTGCGAATCAATAATGCCGGTGGTCGGCGAAAGCAGCGCTTTCTCCGCACGGAGTGCCGGTTCCATATCGGCAATCCTGGATCCGTCAACGTAGGATACATCGGTGACGCCATTGGCGTGCGCCTGTTGAAGCAGTGGCTCCAACTGTGGCGCTTCTTCCGGCGTTGTCGCGACGATCAGTTTGCCGGTTCTTCGATGCGGAATGTTGCGGCTTTCACAATATTTGTAGAGCGCGACTTTTCCCGCCACACACAGTTCGGCCTTCAACGAACCGGATTGGTAATAAATGCCGGCATGGATCACTTCGCTGCTGCGGGCGCTGATGCCGGTGCCGATGGCGTCCGCCGATTCAAGGATAATGACTTCATGTCCATTCCGGGAAAATTCCCGAGCGATGGCTAGGCCAACTGCGCCGGCGCCGATGACAATGGTATCAACCTGCTCTGTCATAAACTTTAACCAAGAATTTCCGCCGCGAGATCAACAAACAAAAGCCGCCCGGTCCGAGACCGAAAACAGAGCTCCGCATCATAGGCACTCGTTGGTGTCACGAAAGCTTGATACCGATTGAATTGCTGAATGGTGGAGAAACAACAAAATTGAAACTGTAATCATTATGAGCCGAGGCAAATCATGAATAAAGCCGTCTGGCGCGCCGCCCTGATTGGTATTGGCGCGATGTTGTTTTCGTTAAGCGCGGCCGCAAATCCGTCATTTTGGCGGTACGAATGGCCAACCACCGATTTCACCAAAACATCGATCGATTTCGAAGACATCATGTCCGGTGGCCCGCCGAAAGACGGCATTCCTTCCATCGACAACCCAAAATTCAAACCGCTGGCCGACATCGACGATATTGCCGATACCGAACCTGTCGTCGGACTGATCGTCAATGGTGAAGCGAAGGCTTATCCGCTTCGCATTCTGATGTGGCACGAGATCGTCAATGACACGATAGGCGGCGTGCCGGTTACGGTAACTTTCTGCCCGCTTTGTAACGCGACCATCGTATTTGATCGTCGCGTGGATGGTCAGGTGCTCGATTTTGGAACAACCGGCAAACTGCGTTTCTCAGACCTCGTGATGTACGACCGCCAGACCGAATCCTGGTGGCAGCAGTTTCTCGGCGAAGCCATTGTCGGCGAGATGCTGGGGCAGCGCCTCAAAACGATACCGGCGCGGGTGGAATCCTTCGCCAACTTTCGTGATCGCGCGCCCGACGGCCTGGTCCTGGTGCCAGGCCGATTTAACCTCCGCGCCTATGGCCGCAATCCCTATGTCGGGTACGATTCTTCGGCCCGTCCGTTTCTCTACCAGGGAAAGATGCCGGATGAGGTCGCCCCACTGTCGCGGGTCGTCACAATTGACGTTGGCGATCGAAAGGAAGCATGGGCACTGGCGCGTCTCCAAGATGAGCGCCGTATTGAACTGGACAACGGTTTGATCATCACCTGGACGCCCGGACAGAACTCAGCCCTGGATGCAGGCCGGATTAGCCAAGGCATCGATATTGGAAACGTCGTTGTCCAGCGAATGACGGATTCGGGACTTCAAGATGTTGTTTACGGCGTCGACTTCGCGTTTGCCTTCAAAGCATTCTTCCCGGACTCGCCAATTCACAATTGATCTCGACTAGATAAGAGACGGCGTTCGGCCCGGCGGAATGGCGCGGCGGCGCGGCATGTTTTTATCAGGACTTTGGCGATAGGGCGGCGAGCGAGCCGGTCAGGTCAGCGTTGTCAAAATTGGTCTTGGTGAGATTGGCGCCGGTGAAATTGACTTTCCGGAGGTCGGCCCCACTCAGGTCGGCTCCCTCCAGATTGGCGTTTGAAAGGTCGGCGCCCTGAAAATCAACGTTTTGGCAGTCGGTCATTGAGAGATCGGCCATCGCAAGTGACGAATTTCGAAAAATCGCGCTCCGCAAGATGCAGGAATTAAGCTTTGCGGCCGGCAACTGCGCCTCGGAAAAATCGATTCCGTGCAGGTCAAGTTCCGAGAGTCGAGCTTGACTACTCTCAGAACCTCGGCTCGCCGTCCATTGCTCATGTTCCTCAAGGATAACCTTGAGGGACAGCTCCATTGAATCAAGCGATCGAGGCATGCGGGCATCGTTGAAATCGGCCTGGCTGAGCGCATCAGCATCGAGCGCGGCACCGCGCAAATCTGTGCCATCTAAATTCGCGCCGGTGAAATTTGCCCCGGTCAATATTGCACCTTGAAGAGAAACGCCAGAGAGGTTGCATCCGCTCAGGTCGATATTTTCCAGCTCCGCACCAATCAAATTGGTCTGCCTCAAGTCGGCATTTCGTAGATCGGCACCGGTCAAGATTGAGTCGGGCAATTCAGCTTGAATGATCAAGGCATTCGAAAGTTTCGCGCCGGTCAAATCCGCACGCTCTGCGACTACATTGATAAGTTCGGCCGGAGACCGGTGAACAGACTGAACGCCGTGAGCGAATTTGGCCACGACTCCTTCGCGAAAAGCTGTCCCGACCAATTTTGCATGGCTCAACACTGCGCCGCGGAGACAGGCGCCGCGCATATCCGCGTGGGTTAGGTCGGCGCCCTCAAGGTCGGCCACGCGTAGGTTGGCGGCAAAAAAAATTAGCATTGACCAGTCGAGTTTTCTTGAGCGTTGCGAACTGGAGTTTCGCTCCGGTAAAGTTGGCTTCGGCGAGGTTTCTTCCAGAGAAATCAAGCGATGACAGATCGCACGCTGAGAAATTAGCGCGTCGCCCCGTCTTTTCCCTAGCGAGAAACTTTTCATGATTCGCCACTATTTGCGACGCGTCTTTTTGGGTTAGATTTTTCAGTTCGTCAGACATTTGTCGCCTATTGGAACTCGTCTTTGTGCTGCCGGTGGCGCCGATTGCGGCCCGATTCGGGGATGAACTGGTTTCTGCCAAGGAAAACTGAATTTCCCGTCCGCCATAATTGAGGACACAACTTAAGCCTTTGTTAATTGCCCTTGTTTTCAAACGGTTAAACTTTGTATGGCGAAATATTCAGATGCGAGTGCACTGGAATTTGACCTCCAAACTAGTATCGAATCAGGGATGCAGCCCTATATGATGTGAGCAGGAAGGGCGCATCAGACGATGGCGAAGAAACCGACAAAACTGACGGAATCCAGCGGCTCACAGGATGTGACGCAGTTTCTGCGCAAGGTTGCCGAATCACCGCCTCAATCGTCGTCCGGGCGGGGCCGTCTGATTTTTGCGATGGACGCTACCGCTAGCCGCGAACCAACATGGGATAAGGCCTGTGCGATTCAGGGGCAGATGTTCCTTGAAACCGGCGCCTTGGGCGGACTTGAGGTGAAGATGGTCTACTACCGCGGATTTGGCGAATTTGAGGCCGCTCCCTGGGCATCAAACTCAGCTGATTTGGTCCGCCGGATGACGCGGGTCTATTGCCTCGGCGGCCATACACAAATCGGCAAGGTACTGACCAACGCGATTCAGGAAACTCGTAAGAAGAAGGTGAACGCGCTTGTCTTCGTCGGCGACTGTATCGAGGAAGATGTGGATGACCTTTGTGCAAAAGCAGGAGAACTTGGACTGCTCGGCGTTCCTGCTTTTCTTTTTCAGGAAGGTAGCGAACCATCGGCGACGCGGGCATTCAAACAAATGGCGCAGCTCACAAACGGTGCGCACTGTAGTTTTGATGCTTCAAGTGCTAAACAACTTCGGGACCTATTGAGCGCTGTGGCGATCTATGCCGCCGGCGGCCGCAAGGCATTGGAGAACTTTGGCCGCAAGGCCGGTGGCGAAGTACGGCTTCTCGCAAGCCAGCTCAAGTAGTCAATCATGCCCTGGCTAATTCTTATCGTTGGCATAATTGCCGCAGTTCTGCTTTCCGGGCGTTGGCTTTTAACCGCCGATGCAAAGGTGATTGCGAAGGTCTTGAAGTGGGCCGGCGGAATTCTCGCCGGCTTCTTTTTTCTCTTTCTCCTATTGAGTGGACGCCATTTGATTGCGCTTCCCTTGCTTTTTTTGGCACCGATGTTTTTGCGGCGGCGGCGAATTTTGGCGGGCATGATGCGAGCCGGTGCTTCTCCCTCTACAGGTCAACAATCTGAAGTCGAAACGGCGACGATCCGGATGACTCTGGACCATGATTCTGGCGACATGCACGGGACGGTGTTGCGGGGGGCCTTTGCGGGGCGAAAACTTGAGAGCCTGGAGGTTGGGCAATTGATCGACTTGATTCGAGATTGCGTCAAAGCGGATCAAGAGACGGTGCCCATTCTCGAAGCCTATCTCGATCGAATTCATGGCGATTCCTGGCGCGAAGATATGGGCGAGGGCGCCGCAGCGGGCTCCTCCGGGTCTCCGATGACAAAGGAGGAAGCGTTAGAGATTCTGGGCCTCGAAACCGGCGCGGGCGCCGAAGATATTCGCGAAGCCCATCATCGGCTTATGTTGAAAATGCATCCCGATCAGGGTGGATCAACCTACCTCGCATCAAAGATCAATCAGGCGAAGGAAATGCTACTCAAGAGCCTTTGAGCCGGACTTGCCAGCACTCCGGGCGCATGGCAATAAGTGCGCTATCTGACGGGCCTTTCTAAACCCGTGCCCCCGATTGAGTGATCAAGATTTCATGACAAACAAAGTCCGAAAAGCGGTGTTTCCCGTTGGCGGGCTTGGTGCTCGCTTTCTGCCAGCAACCAAGGCCATGCCAAAGGAAATGCTCCCGGTCGTCGACAAGCCCCTCATTCAGTATGCGGTGGAAGAAGCCCGCGCCGCCGGCATTGAAGAATTCATTTTTGTCACCGGTCGCGGTAAGAGTTCGATCGAAGATCATTTCGACCATTCGGTGCAGCTTGATCGTGTCTTGCGGGAGCGCGGTCGTGATCAGGAGGCGGACGAATTGCGGTCCTGGGTTCCCGAACCCGGTCAGGTTGCCTACACCCGCCAGCAAGAGCCGCTTGGCCTCGGCCACGCCGTTTGGTGCGCGCGCCATTTGATCGGCGACGAACCCTTCGCGGTTTTGCTTGCGGACGACCTGGTGCAGGCGGCAACGCCGTGTTTGAGCCAAATGACGGCCGCTTATGAGGGAACCGGTGGCATGCTTGCAGCCGTAATGGAGGTGCCGGAATCAGCGGTCTCGCGGTACGGCATCATCGATCCCAACGGCAGAGACGGTGCCTTGGTCGACATAAAGGGCGTGGTCGAAAAACCTCGCCCTGAAAAGGCGCCTTCCAACCTTGCTGTCATTGGCCGCTATATTCTTATGCCGGAGGTATTCGAGTTTCTCGGGCGCAAAGAACGCGGTGCCGGCGGTGAAATTCAATTGACGGACGCACTCGCCTGGATGATCGGCAAAGTTCCGTTTCACGCCTTTCTGTTTGAAGGCAGGCGGTTCGATTGTGGCGACAAGGTCGGCTATCTTGCCGCTAACTATGCCTACGCAATGGCCCGCGATGATTTGCGGGAGAACCTTTTGCTGGCGATTCGAGATATTGGCGATGGTCAGTAAGAAAATAAGAGGACGAGTATGCGGATTGCGATGATCGGCACTGGCTATGTGGGCCTGGTTTCTGGCGCATGTTTTTCAGAGTTTGGTGTCGAGGTAACTTGCGTCGACAAAGACGAAGGAAAGATTGCCCGCCTCAGTAATGGCGAAGTGCCGATCTTCGAGCCGGGGTTGGACAATTTATTGCGTGCCAACCGTGCGGCCGATCGAATTCGGTTCACGACGGATATTGAGGAAGCTGTCGATGGCGCTGACGCCGTTTTTGTTGCGGTCGGCACCCCAAGCCGTCACGGCGACGGTCATGCCGACCTGTCATACGTATTTGCAGCCGCAGAAGAGATCGCCGATGCCCTGACGGGTTATGCGGTGGTGGTGACAAAATCGACCGTGCCGGTCGGGACCGGCCGCAAGGTCTCTGAAATTATTCGCGCGCGTCGCCCCGATGCCGAATTCGATATCGCCTCAAATCCAGAGTTCCTACGCGAAGGATCGGCGATTGGAGACTTCATGCGGCCAGACCGGGTCGTCGTCGGTGTCGATAGTGAACGGGCCGAACAGGTGATGCGCTCGCTCTACCGTCCGCTCTTTTTGATAGAGACACCGTTTGTCATGACGTCGCTGGAAACAGCAGAATTGACCAAATACGCGGCCAATACGTTCCTTGCGACAAAAATCACCTTTATCAACGAGATGGCGGACCTGTGCGAAAAACTTGGCGCGGATGTTCATGACATCGCGCGCGGCATCGGCCTTGACGGCCGGATTGGCCCTAAATTTCTCCATCCCGGACCAGGCTACGGCGGCAGTTGTTTTCCCAAGGATACCGAAGCGCTTGTGAAACTTGCGCAAGACGCCGGTGCACCTTCGCGCATCGTTGAGGCCGTCACCGCGGTGAATAGCAGCCGGAAAAAGGCCATGGCCGGACGGATTGTCGATGCATGCGGCGGCAACATCGACGGCAAAACCATCGCCGTGCTCGGCGTCACGTTCAAGCCCAACACCGATGACATGCGGGCTAGTCCAAGCCTCGATATCATTCCGCAGCTTCAGAAAGCTGGGGCGACGGTTCGCGCCTTCGATCCGCAGGGAATGAATGAAGCGAAAACTCTGCTGAAGGATGTCGAATGGTGCGAAAGCGCCTATGACGCGATCGATGGCGCCGACGCGCTTACGATCGTCACCGAATGGAATGAATTTCGCTCGCTCGATCTCGAACGCGTCTCAAATCTCTTGAAGAAGCCGATCGTTGTCGACCTTCGCAATATTTATGATCCGCGTGAAATGGAATCACTTGGGTTTGATTATTTCAGCATTGGTCGGCCGCGGGTCAACGGTGCAGCGCCCGGAAACCAGTAATGACGGGCTATCGATTTCATCCGTCAGTTCTTCGTGCATATGATATCAGAGGAGTCGTCGGCGAAACTTTATCCGTCAGCGATGCACGGGCGATTGGCCAGGCCTTCGCCAAATGCATGGAGCTTGCCGGCCTCAAAACCCTTTGCGTTGGCCGGGACGGGCGACTGACTTCACCCGAGCTCGAATTCGCCTTGATCGATGGCCTGGTTTCATCCGGCGTCCATGTTTGGCGGGTCGGCACCGGGCCAACACCGATGGTTAATTTCGGTGTTCATCATTACAGCGCCGACGCCGGCATCATGGTCACCGGATCGCACAATCCGCCCGACCACAACGGATTCAAACTCAGCCTTGGCGGCAAACCCTTTTTTGGAGACGACTTGCAGAAGCTCGGCGAAATCGCCCTGAACGGAGATTTTTTGACGGTCGAGGGTAGGGTTGTTGAAAGACCCGCCGCAAAGGCCTACATCGCGCGCCTCCTCCAGAATTTGGAGATCGCAAACGATGTCAAAGTCGCCTGGGACCCCGGAAATGGTTCGGCGGGTGAAATTGTCTCGGCGCTAACCGATAAACTGCCCGGCAAACATCATCTGATTAATGCGCACATCGATGGCACCTTTCCGGCCCATCATCCAGATCCGACGGTTGCAGAAAATCTCGAACAACTGATCAAAGTCGTAGCCGACGAATCCTGCGATCTCGGTATTGCCTTTGACGGCGACGGCGACCGGATCGGTATTGTTGATGGTAAGGGGCGCATTCTGTGGGGCGATCAAATTGTTGCCCTGTTGGCGCGTGACGTCCTATCAAGCGCGCCGGGTGCAACGATTATTGCCGATGTGAAAGCGAGCGATGTTCTGTTCGACGAGGTCACGCGGTTGGGCGGCAAACCGCTGGTTTGGATGTCGGGCCATTCGTTGATCAAAGCAAAGA
>JAPYRS010000222.1 GCA_029936875.1 Alphaproteobacteria bacterium
CAGCGACGAGGGTAGCCACGGAGAAACCGTAGAAGAGAATGACGGTGGTGTCGGTGCCCGGTAACCAAGCCATGAGATAGCCTGGCAGTGCCACGCCCAGGATCTGTCCGAATGAGCCCCAGCCGTTGATGAAACCAGCCGCACTTCCTGCGCCCTTCTTGGTTCCGAATTCGATGGCGGCCGTCGCGCTCAGCATCGAGTCTGGACCAAACAGAAACAAGCCGATCAAGAAGAAAGCGAGCAGCATCCCGCCGATGCTGCCTGAGTTCGTCAGCGGTCCGAAGAGGGAAAGGACCACCGCCAGCACGAGAAGGCTGAGTACGCAAGCCGGAAAGCGGCGCGCGTGGAAAAGCTTATCAGAAACGAATCCGATGGCGATCGGCGCTATGAGCCCGGCTGCCTCGAACGCTGCCGGAGCCGTGGCCGCGAGGGCAAAGCTTTCGGAGGCGAGGCGCTGGCTCGCGATCACAGGACCCCAGAAGAGGATCGCGTAACGAGCCGGCTTCAAGAGAAAGTAGACCAGCGCCATGACCAGCACGGGAGGACTGCGGAACACTTTGCCGATGAACTCCCAGGATCCCTCCTGCTCCTCATCGGACGTGGCGCGGGCATCGACTACAGCCACCGGCTCGCCGTGGTACCGCTCGATCTCTTCGAGTCCGACGTCTTGCGGTCGATCTCGCTGGAGGAAGTAAAAGAGAATCGAAATCAGGAGTAGAACGGCAGCGCCCGAAAAGAACGCCCATCGCCAATCGTCGAATACCGAGTAGGCGACGTACCCCGCGAACGGGGACGCGACCAACCCACCGAAGGCGTAGCTCGTGCACCAAAATCCCATCACCCGGCCCCTCTCCTTGGACGAGAACCAGAATGCCATGTTCTTGGTCAGGGGTGCCCACCCGGTGGACTGGCAAAGACCTTGCACGAAGAAGAAGATCCCGAGCAGAACGACCGTGGACGAAAGCCCCATTGCCACGGCGATGACGGTTGAAGCGAGCAGCCCTCCGAGCACGACTCGCCGGGGGCCGAATCGGTCCGCGGACATGCCCCAAAGGAATTGGCCGACACCGTACGCGACGCTGTATGCCACGTCGATGTTGCTCGCCATGACCGGCGAGAGGCCGACCTCCGGATCCTCGAGAAGCCCGAGCTTGGCAACCGAGAATCCCTTGCGCGTAAGGTAAAATCCGGCGTAGGCAAGCCAGGTGACCCCGAAGATCCGCCAGCGCCAGCGCCTGTAGGCGGCGTCCGTCCCTGTCGCAGCTATGGTGTCACCGGCAGTAGCTCTCCTAGTCGACTTCGGCAGCCCGGATCCTGGAGATGATGTCGGTCGTGGAGATACCAGGCGTATAGGCCACCGTGCGGTACAGGCCCATAGCCATCGGAATCCTGTAGCAGAGCTCTTCCATCTCGCTGGAAAAGTCATCTCCGTGCAGGACCAGATCTATGTTGTGCCGCTCGATCCAGGCACGGTCGATCGTGAGTGGCGCGTCGGCTACTACTTCATCGACGTAACGACAGCCCTCGACCGAAGCGACACGTTCCTCCATGGATAATATGGGGCGGCGCTTGTAGCTCATCACCGTTTCATCCGCGTGAACGCCCACCAGGAGGTAGTCACCATGCTCCTTGGCCTGTCTGAGCATGCCCGCATGACCGTAGTGGAATAGATCGGCAACCATGTCGACATAGACGCGTGTGATTTCGTGGTCTCCTGCTAGGACTTCGATTGCTGTTGATCTAAGGCGGCGTCAGACCTGTTCAGGGATCAGAGCGTCCACTCTGCCAGCGGGGTTCTGAGGATCCGGTCTATAGACGTAGTCGACATGAGGGGCAAGCTGCTCTGCATAGAGGATCTCTTGGTGCTCTGCGTACTCGACCCCGACTACGTATCCAGCTTGGCCGGGTAGACTGAAATAGACATAGCCATCTGTGTTGGTCTTTGCTTTGGCCAGCCCTGTCAGGACGGTCGTAGCGGCTAACGACACCACGGCCCCTTCGATCGAACGACCCTCTACGTCGAGGATCTTCAGACTGCCAGTGTGCCGTCGAGGGTCGAGTTCGTGGCTCAGGGCAATGATTCCCTCGGAGGAAACGGGAAGAGTGGTCTCGGCCATGAGATCCAAGACTTCTCGTTCGAAACTGCCGGCTTTCTTCGGAACCATCCATTCCGGACCATACTTGAGCCGGAGGTATTCCTCGGGCGGATTCGGGACCCAGAATTTCTCGCCGAGGAAATCGATCTCTTTCAAGTCCGTGTGGAGACTCACGGGGATTTGAGTCAGCGGCCACTGGTAGATGCTGTCGTCGAGGATCCGGTAGCAGGCCCAGTCGATCTGGCAACCGGCTTTCTTCAGATCCACCGCGAGACTCAGCTCGCTACTGTCGACGCTTACGGCGAACCCGTCCTCCTCGAACACGTGAGCCGCGCTGTGTACGCGCTCTTCGGTGAGACCGTGCAGGCCGATCACCGAGCCGATATCCAGGTCGTCATCCCATTCGATGAACGCATGATCCCTCACAGCGCCCAAACACGTGCCA
>JAPYRS010000223.1 GCA_029936875.1 Alphaproteobacteria bacterium
GAGATCCTCCGTTGGAGGTTCCAGGAAGCTTGCTGCGCCTGTGCCGCCGGCAGAACGAAGATCAATCCGATCCATTTCATCCAGGTCACGGAGCAGGCGAGCGTGCGTCGCTTCCTGCAGGTCGTACGTTAGCTCGTGCTGGCGCCGTTTACGAGGATCCGTGAAAAGCGCTTCCCAATCGAAACTGTAGTCGGTCACCCCGGCCACTCGTAGTGCCTGGGCAGCGGCCTCGATCGTGGTGCGTGTAGCCGGCACCAGCGCCATGAACTGCGTCGCTGAGTTCGCACCTAGCATCGACGCAACCTCTTCAAGGCAAAGCTCCCATGAGCCCAAGTACGCAGGGACCTGCATCAACTGCGCCGACGCGACACCGCACCCTCCGGATTTCCCCGGAAGGTGCAGTTGTGCGCGTCGGTCCGCATCGAGTGGTCGATCTAACGCCGCCGCCCAGAAGTGCTCGACCGTATCGTCCCATGCCGCCGCGAATGCGGGCTCCAACAAGTTCGCCCGAAGATGGTGGGTCAGTGTCCCACCAGCCCAGGCTCGATGCACCGTAAGAGCGGTGGCAAGTGAGAGACCGGCACCTTGGAGGATTGCTAGCTGAGTCCCGAAGGCCCGCAGGGCGTCCAACGATGCGGCCAGCCCGCCACCTGGTGTGGCGATCGCCACACGCGCGCACGCCTCTGGTACCCACAAGGCTGCGCTACCGAGGCACGTAAAGCTAGCCACTCGCTTAATGCCCGCCGGGAGTGGAGTGAAGCCGCGTGGAGTCCACACTTGCGTCTTGTCGTTTAGCACAAGGCCTATAGGCGGGAAGAGTTTGTGCACAGCTTTGATTGCAGTGTCAACTTCGTCCGATTTGATAACAATGTAAATGTCATCGAGGTACGATATGACGACAGCATTCGGATCCACTTTGCGTAACTCAGCTTGAAGTTCTTCCAACGGTGATGCGATGGCGATTGCGAAGAGAGCCGCGCTCAACGGACATCCTTGGTCTACACCGCGAACTGCCCGGATACGTCGACTGCAATCATCCGCCCCAAACCAGTAGTGCGAGGTCTCTTCCGGACATAGCGTGGCAGCAATAGTGGCGAGTGCCGGGATACGACTGCGCACCCCCTCGTGCACGGCTGAGCGGAGTGTAGAGTTGTATGCGTTCTTGCAGTCCAACTTGATAAACGCAGCTTCCGGGTGCGTCTCGCTCAGCGCGGTGAGCAACTTGTGGACCTTCTCGGCGCCAGCTGGTCGTCCCACCGCAAATTGGAGTGGTCCGACAGCGGTCCTTAGCTCGTCCGCCAGAGCAAAGCACGCCCCTTTCGCGGCTAAGCGTCTTATGACCGATCCGCATGCTATCGGTCGATAGCGTGCGTCCTCTATGCCGCCCCCGGCCGACTTGGGAATGGCATAGAGGACGGCCGAGAGATTCGCCGCGATAGCTGTTGCCGGCGCTTCGCCGAGCAGGAACCGCGTAAGGACAACTCCCGCGGCCGTAAGGCCGGAGGAGTTGGCGGACAATGTGGCCCAGTGTTCGAAGCGCGAGCCCGACGGGCCAGGAGCTGAACAACGGGGAGTCCGCGGCAGGCACGCCCGCACGCCCTGTTCGACCTTCTCGCGGAACTCCGCAGGCAAGCCTTCTGGAGCGGCAAATGCCGTGATATGGTCGGCCACCTCAGTAGGCACTTCCGGGAACAGTTTTAGTAGGGCGGTGAACACTTCAGGCCCCGTGGCCAGTGTGCTGTCTCGGAACACAGCGGCCACAGCTTTGGAAACTTCCCCGTTCCGGACCAAGCGCTCCACCCGTTTGGCCCGTACCGTCTCTCGCGCCGCCGGTGACGGCTGAGCTGTGCGGGGTTCGGACGGGGACGGAGCCGCTTCCCGCCAAAGAGCAGCCCAATCCCCGTTCATGAATGCGCTAAGCCGAAAGGCTAAGGTCCGCTCCCAGCTCTGACCCTTGTAAGATTGACCATGCCGCCTCCCGCCTCGCCGTACGGTGCGGCCCCCGCGTCGGGCGCAGAACAGCAACCTATCAAAGAATGTCAAAACTTTCCACAATCGACCTTCGAGGACACTGCCGCGTTCAACCTGCGTCAGCGCCGTGAGCACGCGCGTGCGGGCATCCGCGGCTCCAGTTACCAACGAGCTGGGGACAAAGTCAACGGTTTGCACCCGCTGGCCGAGGTACTCGTCATAGTCAATGCCATCCCACCATGCCAGCGATTCATCCCACGTACTCGCCGCCGCTGGCATCGCTTCATCCTGCGTAGCGGATTCTACTGACATTGTGGCCTGGCTGGGGAGCATGTCCGTGGGCCTATCCGCATCCTCGAGGTCGGCGAGAGTCGGCAACCACCTCGGTGAGTTGCCCTGGAACTGCATGGGTGCCCAGGTCCTGTAGGCAACACCCTGCCGAGGAGTGCGGGTGAGACCACGGGCGTTCGGTCGGCTGACCACCCGGCAATCGAGCCACGCGTTGCCCTCGGCAGCTCTTACACGCACGCCCCCCTCGAAGTCCGGGGAGCGCGGTACTGCAA
>JAPYRS010000069.1 GCA_029936875.1 Alphaproteobacteria bacterium
CACGGAGACTGAAGGCTCACCGAGCTTCACGCCTTATTGCCTCAAGGAATGGAAATTGGGCGATTCGTTCACGGTCGAGAGGAACGAAGACTATTACGGCAAACGGCCTTACTTCGACCGCGTCATCATGAAGCGCGTGCCCAATAGTGCCAACCGTGTCGCAATCTTGCGGACCGGCGGCGCGCAGATGACCGAAACGCTGACACCGAAGGAATACAATTCCCTTCGTGACGCGCGTGGCGTGAAGGTTGCTGGCCATTTCTCGAACCAGACCTTGATGTTCCTGGTCAACCACAAAGTTCCACCATTTGACGACGTCCGGGTCCGGCAGGCTGTTGCACTGTCGATCCCTTATGACGAGATCATTCGGGTGACCTATTTTGGTGATGCCCATCAGTGGCATGGCCTCGTACCGTCAACCTATCCGGGCTACGCGCGCCCAACCACGAACTATGAAGAAAATCCGGAAAAGGCCAAGGCATTGCTTGCCGAAGCTGGTTATCCCAACGGGGAAGGACTTGAGAAGTTCGCTTCATCGTTCCAACTTTCCTACGAGACAGAACGTGAAGGGACACTCGGGCCGGCAGCAATTGTTATTCGTTCAGCCCTTCGTAAAGTTGGATTCCCGGTGGAACTCGATCCAATGCCGACATCGCAGCTTGCCGATCGGCGTTCGGTCAAGAAGGACATTCCGTTCTCCTTGTACGATCTGTCACGGCCAATCGGTGTTGATGCGGCCTACGCGGTGCTTCTTTACTTCGTCACTCCCGCGAAAGGTGGCATTCTCAACATGACCCACTTTGCGAGCGACAAAGTCGATTCGCTTTACTACCAAGCGAAGGCTGAGGGTAATCCAGCAGCAAGGAATAGCATCCTCGCGGATATTCAGAACACGCTGATGTCAGAGCTGCCGTGGATCCCCGTGGTCGAATACAAAACGCAGTGGGCGTTCACCGACAAGATGCGCGGTGTGACGCTTCATCCGGACAGCAACATTCGCTGGCATGAGTTGTATCTGGAAGAGTAACCGCTAACCTGCTACTCGATTGTCACGTGGATGCGGCTGGTGGTATTTGCCACTGGCCGCTTCTGCGATTTAAGTATGAAAGACCCGCAATGGGATCCTTTCCAAGAAGACGAGACGAATTCATTAAATGATTTGGCGATTTGTAGTCCGGCGAGTGTTGATTGCGATCCTGCAGCTGGTCGGAATTTCGCTTGTCGTTTTTTTCCTGATCAGGCTGCTTCCGGCCGACCCGGTGGCGCGTCTGGTCGGCTTTAATGCGACCCAAGTGGCCTATGACCAGGCAGAGGCCGCGCTCGGCCTCAATAAGTCGGTCATACAGCAGCTCGGCGATTATCTCGGCATCATGTCGACGGCAAAATATGACGGCATCGCGCAGGGCTATCTTGGCGATTCGTGGGTGACTGGCTCCCCCATCAGCGAAGAGATTGGCAGGTTCCTTCCCGTTACCCTGGAGCTGATAACCTATTCCCTCTTGATTGCCTTCTTGATTGCCGTTCCCGTCGGCATAACGAGCGCGATGAGACCGGACGGCGTAGGCGCCAAAATTACTTTTTTCTGGGGGCTATTTGCGGGGTCTCAACCTGAATTCTGGTGGGGCCTGATGTTCGTCTTCTTCTTCTTCACCTGGTGGTGGGAACAGTTCGGGTTTTTCCTGGCGCCAGCGCCGCTTGGCCGCATAAATCCGATGTTGATTGAGCCGGCGGTGATAACGGGCTTTATCCTCGTTGACTCGATTCTGTCTTTGAATTTCGAGGCCTTTGTCGATGCCGCTTGGCACCTGATGCTGCCGGTCTTCACCTTGGTCTTCATTGTTTCCGGCCCGATCATCAAAATGATCCGCCAGAATATGGTTCGCGTGCTACGCTCCGATTTCATTCTTTATGCGCGGTCATGCGGTCTTCCTAGTCGAAGCGTCTCGCTCTATGCGCTCAGGGCCGCGATGGCGCCTGCCATGACGCTGATCGGAATCTTTTATGGCTTTCTGCTCGGCGGCGCTGTTCCGATTGAAGTTATTTTTGCGCTCGGCGGGCTCGGCGAATATTCGATTCGCTCGATCCTCAGTTTTGATTATCCCGCGATTCAGGGAACCGTGCTGATCATCGCGATGGTTTCGCTCTTGGTTTATCTGACCATCGACATCCTTCACGCGTTTCTAGATCCGCGCATCACCTTTTAGGCCGAAAGCGATTTCGCAATGACTACCGATTCGACCAGTAGCGGCACGCCTGAGGATATCAACCCGCACTTGGAACTGGATATCACCAAGAAGCGGCGTCAGATCGACATCGTCAAAAAGTTTCGCGAAGAAAAGCTGTTCGCCTTCGGCATCATCGTTGTCTTCCTTTCCATTTTTCTTGCTTTTTTTGGGCCGTCCATCGCGCCGATTGACCCGACGTTGGCGACCGGTGATGTTTCGTTTCCACCGCCGCCGCTTGCAGATTGGCCCGGCCTGTTGTGGCAGGTCATGACGACGGACATGGAAAATCCGCCGCATTGGTTTGGCACCGATAGCTCCGGTCTCGATATTTTTTCGCGGACTATTGCCGCCCCTCGCACCGACATGTCGATCGCGCTTCTCGCGGCCCTGGTCTCGCTGGTTGTCGGCACCGTGCTTGGCTTGCTGGCGGGTTACTACAAGAATATTTGGACCGAAATTCTGATGCGGACGTCGGATCTGATGCAGGCCTTCCCCGTCTTCATCACGGCTATGATCCTGGTCGCACTTTCGGGACGAAACACGGCAAACATTATTTTTGCCCTCGGCCTCGTCTACACACCGATCTTTATTCGCCTCACGAGAGCCGAAGTGCTGAGCCAGAAAACCCGCGGCTACGTCGAGGCCGCGCGCGCGGTCGGCAACCGCGAATGGGTTGTCGCCTTCCGGCACGTGCTGCCAAATTCGGTTGTGCCGTCGCTCATTCAAACATCGACGACAATTGGTTTTGCCATTCTGCTGACCGCCGGTCTTAGTTTTGTCGGTGCCGGCGTTCGGCCGCCGACACCCGAATGGGGTTTGATGATCGCACAGGGATCAAACAATATTGTCCACGGCGAATGGTGGGAATCGGTCTTCCCCGGCATTGCCATATCACTGACGGTGTTCGGGTATGCGACCGTCGGCCACGGGCTCGAAGAGGATTACCGCTAGGGCCGCGCGCCTTTAGCGGATTACAGACATGGCAATAGACGAAATGACAGCGCCTGCAGGCGATACCGGTTCCGCCCGCCCGATCATGAAGGTCGAAAACCTGTCGGTGGTTTTTCCGCGCCCGGACGCGTCCGACATCACCGCCGTCCACGACTTTTCCCTGTCCGTCACCGAGGGCGAGTTCATCGGCATCATGGGTGAGCCAGGTTGCGGCAAATCAACGGCAGCCATGGCCATGCTTGGGCTGGTTCGTCCGCCTGGGCGCATTGCCACTGGCACCGTCGAGTTTCTCGGCCAGGACCTTGGCAAATTGGACGAAGAAGAACTTCGCGCCATTCGCGGCAAGGACATCGGCATGATCGTCCAGAACCCGCGCCATTCGCTGCATCCGATGATCCGTGTTGGAACACAGATTTCCAACGTCTATCGCGCCCACAATGATGTCAGCAAGCAAGAGGCCTGGGAGCATTCAATCGAAATGTTGCGCATGGTCGGCATCAACGATCCGGAACGCCGTGTGAAGGCCTATGCCCACGAACTTTCGAGCGGCATGGCGCAACGGGTGCTGATTGCGATTGCGCTCAGCTCGCAACCAAAACTTTTGATCGCCGACGAGCCGACGTCGGGTCTTGATGTCACAATTCAGGCGCAGTTTCTCGACGAGATGTGGGACAACGTGCAGAAGACGCGCTCGTCCGTCGTGCTCGTCACACAAGATCTCGGCATCGTTGCCAATTATTGCGACCGTGTTGTGATCATGCATCAAGGCACCATTGTTGAAGTCGCCGAGGTCCACGACTTTTTCAATTCGCCGCAACACGAATATTCAAAGGCTATTCTTGGGTTGCAGCGAAGGGCGCAGGAAAAGGGCGTGGCCATCGCGAAGGTCGATGAAAAGGCCCCGCCGCTGCTGCGCATTGAAGACCTGACGATGCATTTCCCGATCCGGGCGTCGAAATCCAAAGTACATGCGGCGGAACAGGTCAGTTTTGAAATCAAGCCGGGCGAATGTCTCGGGCTGGTCGGCGAAAGTGGCTCCGGTAAAACCACCGTTGGCCGTTGTTTGCTGCGGCTTGAAGAACCGACATCGGGTTCAATCAACTTTCACGACGTCGACCTCGCGAGCGTAAGCCGGGAAGAGTTCCGGAAGAACCGCGCGAACATGCAGATCGTTTTTCAGGATCCGCTTGATTCGCTGAACCCGCGCTGGACCATCAAACAGGTCCTCGAAGAGCCGCTTAAGCTTCACTCCGATATGGACCAGGAACAGCGGCTCGACCGTATTCGCGAGCTATTGAAATTGGTCGGGCTTGAAGAAAGTTTTGTGCAAGCCTTGCCGAAGGAAATCAGCGCAGGCCGGCAACAGCGCGTATCGATTGCCCGCGCCATTGCGTCTAACCCCGACTTTATCGTCCTCGACGAGCCGACCTCGGCGCTGACGCCGGAAACCACGGCGGAAATCATCGAGCTCTTAATCGATCTTTCAAACAAGTTGGGCATCGCCTACCTGTTTATTTCTCACGATCTGACAACCGTGAAATTTATCTGCCACCGCGTTGTCGTCATGTATCTCGGCCAAATCGTCGAGATCGGAACCAAGGATCAGGTTTTCGAGACACCCCGGCATCCGTACGCCAAAGCGTTGCTGTCAGCGCATCTGTTTCCGGACGTCGCCAACCGCCGTGTCGACCGCGAAGTACGGGAATCGCTGCAGGGCGAAATCCCAAGCCCGATTACCGAGAACCTGCCCAAGGGCTGTTATCTCTTTGGCCGCTGCCCGTCTCAGGTTGAGAAGTGCCGCAACATGCCACAGGAGCTCACGGAACTTGAAGATGGCCGTCTGGTCCGCTGCTGGCGTGTCCAGGAAGGCGAGCTGACCGACTAGCGGCGGTTCCGCGGGGTGCCGCAGATGAACCAGGAATACGATTTCATTATTGCAGGTGCGGGTTCAGCCGGATGTGTGCTGGCCAATCGCCTGTCCGCAGACCCAAAAAATCGCGTTCTGTTGCTGGAAGCGGGCGGTCGCGACATCAATCCGCTGATCCACATTCCGCTGGCGCTCGCCCTGACGCACGGCCGAAAAATGAACAACTGGCATTACCACAGCGAGCCCGACGCCAATCTCGGCGGTCGCGAGATCTATATGCCGCGCGGCAAGACACTCGGCGGATCATCCTCGATTAATGGCATGGTCTACATCCGGGGGCACGGGCGGGATTATGACCTTTGGCGACAGCAGGGTTGCACCGGCTGGTCCTACGAAGACGTGCTTCCTTATTTTCGCCGTAGCGAGCGCAACACGGAAATTCTCGATCAATTTCACGGCGAAGATGGGCTGCTGGATGTCCAGCGCGGCAAAACCGATTCAGCCCTGTTCGACGCCTTTATCGGGGCGGGAAAAGCCGCAGGTTATCCGATCACCGATGATTTCAACGGCGAAAGCCAGGAAGGTTTCGGGCGCTATGACTTTACGATATCGAAAGGCCGCAGGCGCTCAACCGCGCGCGCATTTTTGGACCCGGCCAAAAAGCGCTCCAATCTGACAATCGAAGTTCATGCGCACGCGACGCGTATCCTGTTTGAGGGTAAGCGCGCAGTCGGCGTCGAATACCTCCAGGGCGGCGACACCATCTCGGCACGGGCGCGGCGTGAAATCGTTATTTCCGCGGGCACCATCAATGCGCCAGCCCTGTTGCAGGTCTCGGGCATCGGCGACCCCGAACATTTGAAATCGATTGGCGTCGATGTGGTTTCCGCTGTTCCCGGCGTCGGCAAGAACTTGCAGGATCATGTCACTGTCTATGTCCGGCATGAATGCCTGAAGCCGATTACGCTTCGTGCGATGACCCGACCGCATACGGCGTTTCTGGCACTGGTTCAGGTTGCGTTATTTGGCACCGGGCCTGCGGCATCATTCCCGCTTGAGGCTGGCGGTTTTATCAAAACGCGGCCGGAACTCGAAATTCCAGATGTGCAGTTTCATTTTTTGCCAGGACTTGGGCTGGATATAGTCAGCAACCGAAAACACGGCTTCTTTTCCAACATCTGCTGCCTCCGTCCGGAAAGCCGGGGCGAGGTGAAGGCCCGGTCCGTGCGCGCATCCGATGCGCCGGTCATCCATACCAATTTTCTTTCTGCGCAAAACGACGTCGATACCATTCGTCGCGGTGTGAAGGTGTTGCGCGACGTCTTTTCGCAATCGGAGTTTGATGAACTTCGCGGGCCGGAAGTGGCGCCGGGCCCGGACGTGCATTCCGACGATGAACTGAATGCCTGGATCAGGGAGACCGCCGATACGATTTTCCATCCGGTTGGCACCTGCAAGATGGGCGTCGATGATCTCGCGGTCGTTGATCCCGAACTTAAAGTCAGGGGCGTGGAAGGCCTCCGGGTCGCCGATGCCTCGGTCATGCCGACACTGGTCGGCGGCAATACCAACGCACCGGCCATCATGATCGGTGAAAAAGCCGCCGATATGATGCTTGGCCATGCGCCGCTTGGCCCGGCCGGCTAACGCCGCCATTGCGGCCCCAGCTAACACTTGAGGGGCAGGCCTCATGTCCGCTATGACAGGGGTCAGAACATATAAATAAGGGGGAGGACAAAATGACGACATTGATCGTGCTGTTTAATCTGAACGAAGGCCAGAGCGAGGCCGATTATGAAAAATGGGCAGTTGAGCAGGATATTCCGACAGCGGGTACACTGAACGCGGTCCAGAATTTCAACGTCTATCGCGCCGAAAGTATTTTTGGTTCGGAAGACAAGCCGCCCTACCGCTATATCGAAATCATCGACATCACCAGCCCCGAGGCATTGGGTGCGGATGTCGGCGCGAGCGACAAGATGGCTGACATTTCAAAAGCCTTCCGCGAGTTTGCCGACAACCCGACCTTTATGGTCACCGAAAAGTTCGGCTGACCCAATGGCTGCGCGACATGAAGGCCGGGTGGCGATTGTCACCGGCGGCGCCAGCGGTATTGGCAAAGGCTGTGTTGAACGCTACGTCGCCGACGGCGCGAGCGTCGTCATCGCCGATATCGCAACCGAGAACGCCAATGCACTAGCGGATTCGCTCGGCGACAAAGTCCGGGCAATCACTTGCGACGTGACTGACGAGGCTCAAGTCACCGCGATGGTCGACGAAACCGTCGGCCACTTCGGTCGCCTCGATTTCATGGTCAATAATGCGGGTTTCGTAATCTGGCGCTCGCTGCTCGATACCAGTGCCGAGACCTGGCGCAACATGATGGACGTCAACATCACCGGCATCTTCCTCTCGATGAAGGCTGGTGCCAAGGCGATGATCGATCAGGGTGAGGGCGGCGTGATTATTAATGCGTCGTCCGGCGGCGGCCGTCACGGTGTTGCCAACGTCGGCCATTATTGCGCGACCAAAGCGGCGATCATCATGATGAGCCAGGCGGCTGCCGGTGAATGGGCGAGCCACAAAATTCGCGTGAACTGCTACACGCCCGGACACATCGAGACGCCGATGATGGAAGGGCTGCTGAAAGATATTGGCGACGCCCAGAGCATGACCCGCGACGAAGCCTACAAGATGCTCGAAGACACGGTGCCGTGGGGGCGCTGGGGAAAACCGGAAGATGTCGCCGCCACCGTTTCGTGGCTGTGCACCAATGACGCTGAATATATTAGTGGGCAATGTATCGCCATGAACGGCGCCGAACTGCCTTGGTAAGGGGAAAGACATGTACGATTTAAAAGGAAAAGTGGCACTCGTCACCGGTTCCGGTCGCCACAAGGGCCTCGGCGAAGCGATGGCAAAACGCCTCGCCAAAGAAGGCGCAAGCATTCTGATCACCGATATCGGCAGCGAAAAAGGTGATCAGTTTTCCGCCCAACACGTTGGCTTGTCGGACGAAATGGAAGCCATCGTCGGCGAGATCAATGACGGCGGTGGCACCGCTCAAGCCGTGGTTTGCGACGTGACCGATGAAAATTCGGTCAGCGCCGCGGTCGATCAGGCGGTGGAGAAATTCGGCCGCCTCGACATCATGGTCAACAACGCCGGCATCGGTTACCTGATGACCGACATCCTCACGCTCGAACAACGCGACTGGGACGCGGTCCTCAACGTCAATTTGCGCGGCGTCTTTTTCGGCATCAAACACGCCGCCAAACAAATGATCGCCCAAGGCGACGGTGGCCGCATTATCAATATTGCCAGCCAGGCGGCGAAACACGGTTTTGCCGGTGCCGCTGCCTATGTCTCCTCAAAACACGGCATTGTTGGGTTGACTCGGACGGCGGCGCTCGAATTCGCTGCCAACAAAATCACCGTCAATTCGATTTGCCCGAACCATGTCACCACCGGATTGGGCGACTGGCAAAACAAACATTTCAGCGCGGTTCAGGATAAATCCGAAGACGGCTACCTTGAAGCCATGCGAAGCCGCATTCCCTTGGGCCGGGTTGGTCTCACCTCCGACATTGCCAACATGTGCGCCTTCCTCTGTTCCGAGCAGGCGAGCTACGTCACTGGACAAAATCTCGATGTCTCCGGCGGCGAGGAAATGCACTGAGCGCCATGTCCGAAAACTCAATGTACGATCTATCTGGAAAAGTCGCGATCATCACCGGCGCCGGTCGCGCCCGTGGATTGGGCGAAGCAATGGCGAAACGGCTCGCGGCGGAAGGTGCGAAAGTTGCCGTGAGTGATCTTGGTGTCGCGTCTGGGCCGCATTTTGATGAGGCCAACATCGGCACCAGTGATGAATTGGAGGCAGTGGCAGCCGCAATCCGTGACGCGGGCGGCGAGGCACTTGCCGTCCCCTGCGACGTTCGTGACGAGGCCCAAGTCGCAAATCTGATCGCAGAGGCGGTCAAATCCTTTGGCCGGGTCGACCACATGATTAACAATGCCGGTGTCGGCTATCTGATGGGGCCCCTTTTGGAGACCGACGCAGACACCTGGAACGCGGTGCTCGAAGTTAATCTCCGTGGCGTTTTTTTCGGCATCAAACACGCCGCCGAACAAATGATCAAACAGGGCGACGGCGGCCGCATTATCAGCATCTCAAGCCAGGCGGCAAAACGCGGATTTAAAGATCTAGCACCTTATGTGTCTTCAAAACACGCGCTGATCGGATTGACACGAACGGCGGCGCTCGAATTTGCCTCCCACAACATCACCGTCAATGCAATTGGCCCAAACCACGTGACAACGGGCCTCGGTGCCAGCCAAAACGAATATCGGGCCGGCGTGCTCGGCATCACCGTTGAAGAACTGATGGCCAATCGCCGCGGCCGCATTCCATTGGGTCGCGAAGGCTACGTGTCCGATATCGCAAATATGTGTGCGTATTTGTGTAGTGAACAGGCGAGTTATGTCACCGGCCAGGCCTACGATGTGTCCGGCGGTGAGGAAATGCACTGAGGGAACCAAATGACCAAATTTGAAAACGAAGAACTGATTAAGTTCCTGGAAAACGCAGTCAGTCCAGAAGATGCGTCCATCGAAGAAATTCGGGCCGCGTCCGATGCTCGCAGCATCGCGCCGCTGGCTGAAGGCGCATCCTGCACGGAGGTTTCGATGGCGGGCATCGCCGCTGAACGGCACGACCCCGCAAACGCCGTTGACGGCCGCGTCGTGCTTCATTTTCACGGCGGCGGATATGTCACGGGATCACCGAAAAGCCATCGTGCGATGGGTTCAAACATCGCAGCCGCGGCAGGTGCCAAACTTTATATGGTGGAATACCGCCTCGCACCGGAGCATCCCTTTCCGGCAGCATTCGATGATTGTTTTGCGACCTACAAATCGCTGCTTGATGACGGGTATAAGACAGAGAACATCTGTGTTGTCGGTGATTCGGCGGGCGGCGGCCTCGCGGTCGCGGTTCTGGTCAAGGCGCGCGAGCTTGGTCTGCCGATGCCGAGCTGCTGCGTGATCCTGTCGCCGTGGACCAACCTGACGCTCAGCCATGACTTGCTCAACAAGAAATCCGATGTTGATCCGACCAATTTCCGAGGGCGTTTGCAAAAGATGGTCGACCGTTATTTGGGTGATCAGGACGTGCGCACTCCGTTCGCCTCACCGCTGTTCGCGGATTTGACCGGGCTTCCCCCACTACTGGTTCACGTCGGCAGCGGCGAATTGCTGCGCGGCGATGCGGAAGACTTGCATGCGAAGGCGCTTGCCGATGGTGTCGCGTCCACCTTCGAGGCCTGGCCCGACATGGTTCACGTCTGGCATCACTATGCCAACCGGCTTTCGGAATCCCGCGATGCAATCGTGCGCGTCGGCGAGTTTATTAAGGCGTCGTGGCAGGCTGCGGCCGCGTAGATAGTTCTGAGTTTTGAGGAGAGTTTTGTGAGTGGCACTGCGATCACCTGGCCCAACGATGAAAAAATTGCGTTGTCGATTGTCGTCAATTTGGAAGAGGGCGGCGAATCGTCGATCAAAGAGGGCGACCGCGGCATGGAACCGGTCGACGAACTCGGCGTGTTCGTCAAAAAACCGATGCGCAATTACGGCAACGAATCGAATTACCAATACGGCGTAAAAGCGGGTGCGCCGCGGGTGATGCGGCTACTCGAAAAATACAAAATCCGCGCGACCTGGACGACGGCGGCCGTCGCACTCGAACGCGCCCCGGAAATTGCCGCCTTCATTCGCGACAAGGGACACGAGGCGTGTTCACACGGCTACCGATGGGTGCATCAGTTCCGTTTCGATGAAGATGAAGAACGGGACTTTATTCAAAAGGCAGTTAGGTCGATTGAGGCTTCGACCGGTACCCGCCCCTATGGCTGGCTGTCCCGTTACCTCCACACCGACAATACGCGCAGGCTTTTGGCCGAAGAAGGCTTTCGCTATCACATGGATGATTACTCGGACGATTTACCGTTCTGGGATGTGGTCGACGACAAACCAATTGTGATCATGCCTTACGCCGTCGATAGCAACGACATGAAGTTCTGGACTGACCCCGCGCTCACGCCCGACCAGTGGCTCAAATATGCCAAGGACACTTTCGACTGGCTCTATGCCGAAGGGGAATCCGGTAGCCCGAAATACATGTCGCTTGGGGTTCATCTCCGGATAATTGGCAGGCCTGGCCGGATCGGCGTGTTTGAGGAATTCCTGAAATATGTCACCGGCAAATCAGACGTCTGGATCACGACGCGGCTTGATATCAGCGATCATTTTCGGAAGTTGGTCCCCGCGCCATAGTCCCACTCCGGCCTGATTCGGCCTGGTTTTTGTGGTTTCCGCGAGACTTCCCGCCGCTCTTCGCGGCGTGGACGGGTCGCGCTGTTTGGTTTAGGAATCACCCCCCGGCGCCGCTTGGGCTGGCCCGGTCGCATGGAGAGAAAAAATGAGCGTAGCGGAACAATTGAACACCGGTTCCAATGTCGGCGAAGAGGCACAAATCCTTGATTCCATTGAGAAATGGATGGAAAGGGACGTGCGCCCGCATGTGAAACATTTCGATCATGCCGACGAATATCCCTACGAAATCGTCGAGCAGATGAAGGAAATGGGCCTGTTCGGGGCGATCATCGACACTGAATACGGCGGCCTCGGCCTTTCCGCATCGACCTACGCAAAGGTTGTCGAGCGCATGTCCGGCGTCTGGATGGCGCTCACCGGGATTTTTAATTCGCATCTCATCATGGCGACACTGGTTCAGCGTTTCGGCACCGACGATCAAAAAAATCATTTCCTGCCGAAGTTTGCCAGCGGCGAACTGCGCGGTGGTCTTGGCCTGACCGAACCCGATGCCGGCACCGATCTTCAGGCGATTCGCACCAAGGCAATCCTCGACGGCGACCACTATGTGATCAATGGTACCAAGACTTGGATCACCAACGGCATTGAAGGTTCGTGTTTTGCCATTTTGGTAAAAACCGATCCTGAAGCAGATCCTCGGCACAAGGGGATGTCATTCTTTATTGCCGAAAAGGCCGATGGCTTTACGGTCAGTGGCAAGCTCGAAAAACTCGGCTACAAGTCGATTGATTCGGCTGAACTGTTTTTTGAAGATTACAAAATCTCGAAGGGCAACATCGTTGGCGGTGTCGAGGGGCAGGGATTTTATCAGGCCGCCGGTGGACTCGAAATTGGGCGCATCAATGTTGCCGCCCGCGGGGTGGGCATCGCGACGGCTGCGCTGAACGATTCGATTGCCTATGCGCAGGTGCGTAAAACCATGGGGAAACCGATCGCCCAACATCAGGCCATTGCGATGAAACTGGCCGATATGGCAACCCGCGCCGAAGCCGCCCGGCTGTTGGTGGAGAAAGCGGCAGCTGCCTATGACGCCGGCGAACGCTGCGACATGGAAGCGGGCATGGCGAAACTGTTTGCGTCCGAAGCCGCGCTCGAAAACTCGATTGAGGCGATGCGCATTCACGGAGCCTACGGTTATTCGAAGGAATTTGATATCGAACGCTATTACCGTGATGCGCCGCTGATGTGCATTGGTGAAGGCACCAACGAAATTCAACGCATCATTATCGCCAAACAGTTGGTCGCCAGGAATCCAGTTTGAGGCGTCCTTTAGAAGGCGTCCGCATCATTGCGGTCGAGCATTACGGCGCCGGTCCCTTCGGCACCATGTATCTCGCCGACCTCGGCGCTGATGTCATAAAAATTGAAAACCCAAAGGTCGGCGGCGACATGTCGCGTCATGTTGGGCCGTTTCTTTTGGGCGATCATGATTCCGAATTTTTTCAGACCCTCAATCGCAACAAACGCTCGCTCACGCTCGACATCAAAGACGATGAAGGCAGGGCGATTTTCTTAAAGTTGATTAAGACCGCAGATGCCGTGGTCAACAATTTACGTGGTGACCAGCCGGAGAAACTCGGCCTCACCTTTGACGCGTTAAAGGCAACAAACCCGAAAATCGTCTGCGGTCACCTCTCGGCTTATGGACGGGAAGGCACCCGCGCGAGCTGGCCCGGTTACGACTATCTGATGCAGGGCGAAGTCGGCTTCATGGCGCTGACCGGTGAACCGGACGGCCCGCCAAACCGCATGGGTCTGTCGATGGTCGACTGGATGACTGGGATCACGACGATGCTGGGGTTGGTGTCGACGATACTTTCCGCCTCCAAAACCGGCGAAGGCGCGGATGTCGATGTCTGTCTTTTTGATACGGCGCTGCACCAAATGACCTACCCGGCGACCTGGTACCTCAATGAAGGGTTCGTGACCGAGCGCGCGCCGCGCTCCGCCCATCCTTCACTGGTACCGAGCCAGCTCTACACCGCAAGTGACGGCTGGATTTACATCATGGCGCTGACCGACAAGTTCTGGGAGATCTTTATCGAAGGCATCGGCCGCCCCGACATCGGCGAAAACCCTGAATTTGTCGACTTCCCCGCGCGTCTCGAGAATCGCGACAAGCTGACCGAAGTGCTCGACTCCGTGC
>JAPYRS010000070.1 GCA_029936875.1 Alphaproteobacteria bacterium
GAAGTGTGCGACCGCATTCTCGTCCTCTACGCGGGAATTCTGGTCGAGGCCGGGACCGCCGAGGAAATTCTAGACAACCCGCAACATCCGTATACAAAGGCCTTGCGCGACGCCGTGCCGGACCTCGACCGGCGCGCGTCTGTTCCGGTGGGCGGCACTATGCCCCGTCTCGAAAAGCCGCCGGATGCGTGTCCGTTCGCCGATCGATGCGCCATCGCGGATGCGGAATGCCGAAAGGCACTGCCGCCATGGACGGAGCGCCAGGCCAATCATTTTGTGCGCTGCATTCGCCCCGACACCGACTGGGCGGCCCTGGCGGACGTCGGTCCCGCGCCGGAAAGATCGGCGCCCGGCGCCGCCACGCGCACGATCCTTGACCTGGAGGATATCGAGGTCGTCTACAAGTCTCGATTTGGCCGCGGCGGCCAATCGGCGCTTCGCGGCGTCTCGCTGAGTTTGTCGCCGGGGGAGACCCTCGGCATTGTCGGTGAAAGCGGCTGCGGCAAGAGCACATTGGCCCGCGTCATCATGGGTTTGATATCGCCGACGCGCGGGCGCGCCATGCTGAACGGCACGGATATCACCCGCATGTCGCGCTCGAACCTGAGAACGTTGCGGCAAAATCTACAGATGGTTTTTCAAGATCCGGTGGATTCGCTCAACCCGCGCATGACGGTCGAACGCAATATTGCGGACCCGCTGAAAATGCTGAATTTATCGGCGGTCGAAATGGATCGGCGTATCGATGATGTTTTGCGCGACGTGGGTTTGGGTTCGGCGTTTCGCGATTTGTACCCGCGGCGTCTTTCAGGCGGCCAGGCCCAACGTGTCGCCCTGGCACGCGCTCTGAGCGTCGACCCAAAATTAATCGTCTTTGATGAGCCGACATCGGCGCTCGACGTCACCGTGCAGGCGCAGATCCTGGATCTCCTGCGCCGCCTGATGGCCAAAGGCGATCGCGCCTACGTTTTCATTTCGCACGATCTAGCCACGGTGCGGAATTTGTGTAGCCGGGTCGCGGTGCTCTATCTCGGTCGTATCGTGGAATCCGGTCCGGCCGAAGCCATCTTCGACAATCCTCTTCATCCCTACACGCGGGCGCTGCTCGAATCGGCGCCCAGCCTGACGCGCGCGACGCGCGCCGCATCGGTGGTGCTTGCCCGCGATCTCGATGAGGCAAGCCCGGCCGAGGGCTGCCCGCTTTTGCCGCGCTGTCCGTTCGCACAGGACGAATGCAGCGAACCTCAATCGCTGCGGCGAGGAAACAATACGCACGAAGTGGCGTGCTGGAAGGTCGGATCATGACGACGGGAAAATTTCGCTTGGCGGTCGATATCGGTGGAACATTCGTCGATGCGATGGAACTCGATACACAGACTGGCCAATTCCGTTTTCAAAAGGCGTCGACGACCCCGCGCAAGCCATCCGAAGGCGTCCTCAATGCGATCGAAGCGCTGGGTACGCCGCTTGATGATGTGGATCTGTTCACGCACGGTACGACCCTCGGCTTGAACGCGGTTCTGGAGCGGCGTGGCGCCAAGGTCGGCATCATCACCAACGAGGGATTTCGCGATATCTTTCTCGTCGGCCGGGCCAACGTTCCGGACGCCCATATGTACGACTTTCAGTACGCGCGCCCGGCGCCGCTTGTGCCGCGCCGTTGCATCGCCGGTGTGCGGGGACGGCTCGACTACAAAGGCCGCGTCGTCGATGAACTCGATGAAGACGGAGTCGTGAAGGCCGCGCGGCACCTGACCGAAGATCATGGCGTCGAGGCCATCGCCATCTGTTTCCTTTTTTCCTATATCGATCCGGCGCAGGAACAACGCGCGGCCGCCCTTATCCGCGAAGCATTGCCGAGAGTTCGTGTTTCGGTTTCCAGTAATATTGCGCGCGAGCACCGGGAATACGAACGGACCAGTACGACCGTTCTGGACGCCTACATCCGGCCTATTTTCGAACGCTATGTCGACGAGCTCGAGGGCCGGATGAGGGAGAGCGCCTTTTCCGGCCGTTTCCTGATTATGCGGTCGGGCGGTGGTGCGATGACCGCGGAGGCCGCCAAACTGTCGCCGACGAATACAATCCTATCGGGCCCGGCCGGCGGCATTGCCGGCGCGTGTTTTCTCGGCGCGACCCTTGATCGCCAGGATCTGATTTCCTTCGACGTTGGCGGGACTTCGCTCGACGTCTGCATGATCGAGGGCGGCCAGGCGGTTGCCGCCTTCGAAGCCCAGCTCGAAAATCATCCACTGCTAATTTCGACCTATGACATCCGCACCATCGGCGCCGGCGGTGGGTCCATCGCCTGGTTCGACGAAGGATTGCTCAGGGTGGGACCGCAAAGCGCCGGAGCCGAGCCGGGGCCGATTTGCTACGGCCGCGGCGGAACCGAGCCGACCGTCACCGACGCCGCATTGTGCCTGGGGTACCTCGATCCCGACGGTTTTCTTGGGGGCGACATGCACCTCGATCGAGACGGCGCCGAACGCGGTCTGGTCAACAGCATCGCCGAGCCGATGAATGTCACCTTCGAACAGGCAGCGGCGGGGTTGTTCGACGTCCTGCTCGCGAAAACGGTGGGCGCGGTTCGACAAATCACGGTGGAACGGGGCCGCGATCCCCGTGAGTCAGCGCTGTTGGCCTACGGCGGCGCGGGCCCCCTGCTGGGTCCGCTGGTCGGCCGGGAGATGGATCTCAGGGAAATCATCGTTCCCAACGCGCCTTCGGGGTTTTCGGCTTGGGGAATGCTGAGCGCCGACGTGGTGGACGATTACTCGCGGACACACATCCAATTGCTTGACGACATGTCGCCGCACGCACTGGAAGCGATTTACCAAGAGATCGAAGGCGAAGCTGCGGCGTCTTTGCAGCGCCAGGGCGTTCGGCCCGACGGCGCCTCGTTGACCCGACAACTGGAGCTTCGCTATCTCGGCCAGGAACATGCGCTGGCGGTGCAAGTTTCTTCCAACCTCGATTTCGCCGCGACCGTTCAGGCATTCGAGGAACAACACGAAGCACGCTATGGCCATCGCATGGAAGCAAAGGTCCAGACACTGACGATCCGCGTCCGCGCCATTGGCAGCACGACGAAGCCACCCCTGTTCAAACTACCGGCGAAGTCCGGGGACGTATCGCGTGCGATGGTGGGGACGAGACAGGCCTTTTGTTTTCAGCGGCGCGACAAGACGGACTTCGCTGTTTTCACGCGTGACAAACTGGCGCCCGGCGACAGGATATCCGGGCCGGCGCTGATCGACGAAGGCAGCTCGGTTACCGTGATCCACACCGGTCAGAGTCTCGTGGTCGATGTGTACGGGCACCTCATTGTGACTGCCCTTTCCGAGGGGCCGAAAAAATGACCAACAAGATCGATGGCGTCACGGTGGAAGTCGTTCGCAACTATCTGGTGGCAACCGCACAGGAAATGAGGGCGACCCTGATTCGTACCGCCTTCAACCCGGTCATCTACGAAGTGCTGGATTTCGGCATCTCCATGTACGACCGCAATCTCGACCTGATCGCGGAAGCACCCGGCCTGACGATGTTCCTTGGCGCAAACGATTACAGCGTGCGAAAGGTCGTCGGCTATATCGGTGAGGCATCGTTCGAGGACGGCGACGTCACCATCTCGAACTATCCGTACTGGAACGCGGCACACACCTACGACGCGACACTTTTGGCCCCGGTGTTTGCTAACGGCGGAAACAAGCCGTTCGGCTACCTCTGCGTCCGTGCCCACTGGATCGACCTCGGCGCCAAGGACCCGGGGTATGTCCTCGATTCGACGGACATGCATCAGGAAGGTCTGGTCTTTCCGGGAACGAAAATTATCAAACGCGGCAATCTGGATCGCGAAATCCTGGAAATCATCTGTTTCAATTCGCGGATGCCCGATATCGTGACCGGTGACTTCAATGCGATGGTCGCGGCCCTGCGCACCGGCGAGCGCCGCCTCAAAGAAGTCGTCGCGAAATTCGGCGAGACGACGATGGACGATGCGATCGCCAGCATCTTCGATCACGGTGAGCGGGCAACGGCGAAGGCGCTGGCGCGGCTGCCAAAAGGAACCTGGTCCGCGGAGGACATCCTCGACGACGATGGAATCTCCGACACGCCGATCAAGATGAAAGCCGCCGTTACGATTGACGACAACGCCTTCATCGTCGATTTTGCGGGGTCGGCGGGGACGCAACGGGGACCGGTCAACATGCCGTTTGGCTCCACCATCGCCATGTGCAAAGTCGTCTTCAAGGCGCTGACCACGCCGGCAGAGCCCTCCAATGCTGGCCACTCCCGGGCGCTGGATGTTCGCGCCGAACCGGGCAACCTGTTCCACGCCGAGTATCCGGCGCCGACGTTTACGTTGTGGACTGGGATCGTCGGCCTCGAGCTGCTGTTCAAGGCGATTGCCCAGGCGATGCCGGACAAACTGCCGGCGTCTTCGGGCGGCGACGTGCCAGGATTCATGATGCTTGGCACCCACCCGGATACCGACAAGTTCTTCGCCCTCAGCAATAACGACCCGGTGGGTTGGGGGGCGTCGGCGCAACACGATGGCGCCAACGCTCTGCTTCATCTTTCGGAGAGCATTGTCCGCAACACGCCCATCGAGGTGCTCGAATCGAACACGACCATGTTTTTCGAGCGCTACGAGCTGCGCGCCGATTCCGGCGGCGCCGGCAAATTTCGCGGCGGCCTTGGCCTGCGCCGCGACATCCGCTTCCTGTCCGACGGAGAATTTCTGACCGTCATGAAAAAGACCAAGAGCCGGCCCTGGGCCCTGGCCGGCGGACTGGAGCCCGAGGCCAATTCCGTCATCGCCTTTGCCGGCACCGAGCGCGAGATGCGCATGAGTACCAAACGCGTGCCGGTTAAAAAGGGCGACCGCGTCACGGTGCTGACCGCCGGCGGCGGTGGCCATGGCGATCCGAAAGCGCGGGACCCAAAGCTCGTTGAGGCGGACCTTGCCGGCGGATTTATTACCCCCGAGGCGGCCCGCGATATTTACGGCTGGACCGCGGGCGCGGAAGACTAGCCCTTGGTCGCGCCGCACACGGAGCCCATCGACGGGGCGACCACCGAGGTTATCCGCCACCACTTTATCTCGGCCGCCGAGGAAATGCGTATGACGCTAACGCGCACGGCGTGCAGCCCGGTCATATACGAAGTCCGCGATTTTGGCATTTCGATTTACGACAGCCGCCTCGATCTCGTCGCCGAAGCGACAGGCTTGACCCGTTTCCTTGGAGCCAACGACTACAGCGTTCGCAAGGTCATCGACTATGTCGGCCGTGAGGGGCTCGGCCCGGGCGATGTGATCCTATCCAACTACCCCTATTGGAACGGCGCCCATACCTCTGACGCGACCTTGACTGCGCCGGTCTTCGCGCAAGATGGGGGCCAGCCCTTCGCGTTTCTCTGCGTCCGCGCCCACTGGGCCGATCTGGGGGCCAAGGATGCGGGGTACGTCATCGATTCGACAGACATGCATCAGGAGGGCTTGGTCTTTCCCGGCACATTTGTCTTTCGCCGCGGCGAACCCATACGCGAAATTCTCGAAATCATCCGCTTCAATTCGCGAAGCCCCGATATCGTCCTCGGTGATTTCGATGCCCAGATCGCCGCCATCAGAACGGGACAGCGGCGTTTAGCGGGTCTTCTGGAAAAATTTGGCGGCGACCGCATTGATGCCGCCATCGGCCGCATCTTGGCGCACGGTGAAGCGGCGGCGCGGCGCGCCCTCGCCGATATTCCGCAAGGCGTGTGGTCGGCCACGGACTTCCTCGATGACGACGGCATTACCGACGAGCCGGTTCCCATGAAGGTGACGGTTACCCATCGCGACGGCCGCTTCGGAATCGATTTCGCAGGGTCGTCGCCCTGTGTCGCTGGGCCCGTCAACCTGCCCTTCGGGTCGACCATGGCGACCTGCAAGGTGGCATTCAAAGCTTTGACCACACCGGGAGAGCCCTCCAACGGCGGACATATGCGGCCTTTGGATGTTCACGCGGAACCGGGAACTTTGTTCCACGCTACCTATCCCGCGCCGACATTCACCCAATGGACCGGAATCGTCGCACTGGAACTGATCTTCAAGGCCCTCGCCCAGGCCATGCCGGAGCGCCTGCCCGCCTCGTCCGGCGGCGACGTGCCGGGGTTCATGATGATCGGTGTCCACCCCGACACCGGATCCGCCTACGCCATCAGCAATAATGACGCGGTCGGTTGGGGGGCGACGACGCGGCATGATGGGGCGGATACCCTGAATCATCCGTGCCAAAGCATCGTTCGCAACACCCCGATCGAAGTCATGGAGACGCGGACGCCGATGTTTTTTGACCGGCTTGAGATCATTCCGGATTCTGGTGGCGCCGGCCGATACCGGGGCGGGGTGGGCCTGCGCCGCGACATTCGTTTTCTCGCCGACGGCGAATTTCTCACCGTCATGAAAAAAACCAAAACGCGGCCCTGGGCGCTGCTCGGCGGCGCGAGCCCCGACGCCACGCGCACCATCCTGTTCCCCGGCACGTCACGTCAACGCACGGTGGGAACCATCCGGGTCGCTGTCGCCGCTGGAGACACGGTATCGATTCGCACGGCCGGCGGCGGCGGTTTCGGCCTACCGCGCGAGCGTTCGCCCGCCGATAGCGCCGCCGATATCGAGGATGGGTACGTTACAGGTTCGGGAGCGGCTCCGGACCTTGGTGGCCCAGCGGTGAAAGCAGCCTCCAAATAGACGAGCCGGTCAGAGCTTTAGAAGGCGCCGCGCGTTCTCTCCCAGTGCTTTGTCAATCGCACGGCCTCATCATCGTCCTGAGACACTCCGGTGCCGAGTTTGTATTGGATTCCGAGGCCAAATTGACCGCTAGCGATGTCAGTTTTATCTTTGGCAGAATCGGCACCTCTGAATCAGAACCGGATGTTCAAATTGGTAACCAGATGGAAGCAGAAACGTTCTGGTTACAATTGAACGTCCATGAAGAATTATGGATACGATGTCCCAATAGTATCGTTCGGGCCCAAGGGGTTGCACCCGTTCAAGGGGTATCCATGAACAACCATGCTAAGATCAGAGGTGTTATTTGTAATCAAGAAGTCGCGGGTTCGACTCCTGCACCCGGCACCATATTTTCAAATTTTCGTTAATTACCCGTCGTCGAGTTCTTAGTGTTTCACTGGACACGAATCAATGCCGGTGACTGACCAGAGAGACTAAACCCGATATCCGGTCATGCGCTTGGCTCTGCCTTCCAGACCATCGGGAAGAACTCGCCGTCCGGCGCCGTGCCCGCTTCGACGTCGGCGAAATCGATGCCGAGGAATTTCAGGGCATAGGGTTGGTCCCACCAGCGGATGTCGTCACCAGCCCAACGGCTGCTGAAGCCGATGCGGGTTGCCGCGCCATTCTTGGCAGGCGGCGCACCGTGGACCGTGTTCGGATGGATGATCAGCGCATCTCCGGGCTCCATGGGAAACCAGACCTTCTCCCATTCGCCTGCGGCGATCGCGGCGTCCCAGTCTGGCGTATCGCGGAAACCCTCGGCCACGGGCGCATGTTGATCGAAATATACGGCGGGACGATAAAGCACGCCGGTTCGGTGGCTGCCCTTGATACATGTGAGCGGTGCGGTGTCTTCCGAGACCGGCGTCAGCGCGACCCACAATCCGGGATCCTGCTCGCCGGCGAACGGGAAGGCCACAACGTCGTGATGCCAGGGCGTTCCCGCCAGGAACTCGCGCTCGTAGCCTGCCTCCGCCGTGATCTCCTCGTATCCTGATTCATGAATAAAAGTGTTGTCGTACCAAAAGCGCAGAAAGGAAGCGCCAACGATTCCTCCAATAACAGGTGCGACGCCGGACTCACTCGCAAACTGGAGCAGCTCTTCTACTTCCCGCCACATCCAGCGCACGGTGGAGCGGCCGGGTCCGTGCCCGAAGTATTTCGAACGCACGTCACCAGGATCTCTCTTGCGGAATTCGGCGATGGCGGCGGTGAGGCGCGCGACCCAGGCCTGAGACACGAGAGCGGGCACTTTGACAACCCCGTCCTTCTCGTAAATGGCTTTCAGGGCAGCTATGTCGTACCCGGTTGTGCTGTCGGCATCCACGATTGGCCTCCCTTTCGAATTGCTGGTTTGCGGCACTGGCGTCATCGTAGAACGAGCCGCCCGAATATCAAACTGAGGATTGCAGGCATCTCCGCTTCGGTTTAGGCGCAGGCTCTCCGTCAATAATATTGATTACCCGTCTTCGAGTGCGTCGTGTTTCACCGGACATGGATCAATGCCGTTATCGGAATCCCTTTTGCAAATGATGGTGAATTCCACGCCTTCTGACTATCAATCAGCGGGTCGTAGGTTCGAGTCCTACATCGCCCACCAATTTCTCGTAAGAAACACCAAGAATTTGAGGTTGCGCCAGTAGGGTCATTGCCAGGGCAGGGAATACCTGTCCCGGCAACGTTACCGCTACGCGTGTGTGCGGGTGAGCCGTCCACTTCCGTACTTGCGCGGCGACCTCCGCTGTGATTTGGAACCTTGCAATTTTAAATTAGGGCGCCTGGAACATCCACACTTGGCGGCTCGCGGCGGCACTGGCGCAGGGGGCGAGCGACACTTCATTGCGAATGTAGCGTGGGCCGGCAGACATTTCCGGACTGTCCCGCATGGTGATGCAAAGATCGGCGTTGCCGGCGAGGACGATTTCGCCGGTCGGTAATTGTCGCCATTTCTGAAGGTCGGCCGGATCGCATGAGGCCAGCATCAAATCCGCGCCGGAGCTGTTTGCGGTGGCGGCAACACAATGGTCGTAATGCGACATATAGAGGGTGCCACGCGCAAGCGCTGCGGAATCAAAAATAATGTCCTCGATCTGCGTACCGTCCTTGCAACTATGCACCTGTAGCGGACTTTTCAGTCGCACGCCTTGCCCCTGTCCGCGAATGTCGAGGCAATAACCACGTGGTTCGTCGTGGGGGTCGGTGATGCGCAGAAACAATTCGTCTGCGGATGCGGCAGTTCCCGACGCGACCAGAACGATGCAGGTAATGAGGAATATTACGCGCCGAATTATCATGTTGCTCTCCTGACCAGGACCCTTCGATTCTTGCCAGAACCATAGAGCAATTTCGCCGTGATTGTCGCAGAGTGGTCGCAACAATGTGGAAACGGCCGAGGCCACTTCGGTGTTATGATTCAATCCAGGCCTCACCACACGATGATCGAATGCCGTGGCAAGTTTCGTTTATATCCTCGGGAGCGGCGGCAAAGACGGCATCCGCACTTATGTTGGCTGGACGACCGACCTTGAACGACGCCTCGAACAGCACAATACCGGTGCCGGCGCCCGGTCAACACGTGGACGCCGTTGGGTGCTTCTTTATGCCGAGCGATACATCAATCGAGGTGAGGCGATGAACCGCGAATGGCACCTCAAACGAGATCGTGCCTTCCGAAAAAATCTGTGGCCCGGAATTTGATGCTCCGACGCAGAGGATTCGCATGTGACCACCGGACCGGCCAATTCCGGTCCGTCTAGATTCCGTTTTTTTAAGGCCCGCGGCTATTGGCGTGGCGCGCGGTTAATTCGATTTGGCGCGCTCGCCTTCGCGACGGAATCGCCCGAGACCGCCGACCGTCAATAGAGTTGAGAGAACAATTGCGCCCGCGAGCCAGAACACCCAACGCGGGTCTGCATTGTCCATGATCCAGCCAAATATCAGCGGCATAATTGCGGTGCCAACATTGAGGCCGGTCGAGACAAAGCCAAATACTTTTCCGGTGGCGCCTTCCGGGGTGACACTCCGCACCAGCAGATCGCGGGACGGCTGGACATAGCCATTGAACAAACCCGCGATCGTTAGCAACGCAACCATAGTTGCAATCGGTACCGATACTGTCCCCAGCAGGATCAAGAGCGCCGCACCGCCGATAAATCCGATTGCCGCTGATCGTTCCGGTTTCTTGAAGCGGTCAGCAGCCACCCCACCGATTAGAATGCCAGCAGCACTGCCAACAAGGAAACCGGTCAGCGCACCGTTGGCAACGGCAAGCGGCGTTTCATAAATTGCGACGAGGGCGGCAACGGAAAATGTCCGGACCGCGCCAAAGCCAATCGCGATCAGCATGAAAAACATGAACGCCATCAGAATTGGCGGCGAAAACAGCAACGCGATGCCGCCGCCGACAGACGCTGCCGATATTTCGGGCGAATCATTTGAACCCGGCGCGCTTTTGTTGCTTTCGCGAAGGCCGTCCCGTTCATCCCGCAGCGAACTACTTTGCGACCAGAGCACGACGGCCATGATGAGGCCGCCGATGCCGGACAGAACGAGGCCGGCGCGCCAGTCCCACAACGCACTGATCGCGACCATGTAGGCGGGCGCAATGGCCCAACCGACGTTGCCGGAAAATGTATGAAGGCTAAACGCGCGGCCCAAACGTTCCGGCGCGACGTTGGCGGAAAGGATGCTGTAATCGGCCGGGTGATAAACCGTGTTGGCGAGGCCGGCGATCGCATAAAAAATGAGCAACGACATGTACGACCCGGTGATGCCCATAATCATGATGGCGAGGCCTTGAACGACTAAACCGCCAAGTAGAATCCAACGCGCGCCTATTCTATCGACCAGGAAGCCAATGGGGGTCTGGCCGATGCCGCTCGACAGGGAAAAGACGGTGACGACAAGTCCGAGTGCTGCGTAACTGACGCCAAACTCTGCTTTTAGTAGCGGGAAAAGCGGCGGCAGTAAAAGCGCATAGAAATGGCTGAAAAAGTGACCACCCGATACGAGCCCAATTATTTTGAAATTGGACGGGGCGGGCAGGGCTTGGGTCTCGGCCATCCGGCGCTCCACAAAATTGAGCCCGGCATAGAGGACGAAAAATCAACGTCGGCCGGGGTGACCCAACTTACCAGAGGCGGCGATTATCGAAAAGGAGGACGCGGGCTAGCGCTATTCCTGCGGCGGCCAGCTTGGGAAAGGTTTTGTGTGGACTTCGGAAACGCGGGTGTAATCGCGGTAGCCGAGGCGCGCCATCGTTTGCAGTTTTTCCTGATCGACCAGCCCGTCCTTGAGAAACTGATCATCAATGTGCACACCGACGACCGCGCCAATTACGATGTGATTAAACCGGCCTTCCATCGGATGCGGCAGTTGGACAATTTCAGTCATGCGGCATTCGAGGTGGGCCGGGCTTTCGGCGACACGGGGCGGCTTTACCAATTCGGACGGCACCGGCGTAAGGCCGGTCACGTCAAATTCGTCAATTTCAGACGGTGCCGGTGTCGAACTCAGCCAGACTTTGTCACGCAACGCCCAAACCGCGATGTTGATGACAAACTCCCCGGTCTCTTTGACGTTGGTGAGGCTGTCTTTGTAGCCGCCGTCTTCCATCACGGTCGGCGCGAACATCACATGCGGGGGGCGGTAGGCGACAATGTTGAACAGCGCGAAGGGCGCGAGATTGCGGTGGCCGGACTCGCTCACTGTTGATACCCAGCCAATCGGGCGCGGTGCCACCAGCGCATTCAGCGGGTCATGGGGCAGGCCGTGGCCGTCTTCCGGTCGATAGAACATAGGTCGACTTTTGTTGCAAAAGAGGCCGTCACACTAGGGGCAGAGCGCTGTCTCGGCTAGTAACGGAATTATTTGAGGCCGACGGCGAAATAATTGTCAGATTGAGCCGATCCCATTCGTCCTATGTCTATTGATAACCAATGGAGGAATGAGATGGGTAAATCGACTGACACAGTAAACCGTTTCTATGACGCGATGCGGAACGGTGGGAAGGGGATCGGGAATCTTTTGGAAGAAGAATTCACTTTTCTGGGTCCGTTGGCGGATTGGAAGGGCCGAGAGACATTTCTGAAGGAAATCGGCCCGATGGCCGGCGCCCTCAAAGACATTAAAGTGTCGCGTCAATTCGAAGAGGGCGCTGAGGTCTGTTCTCTTTATGACCTTGTCTTGCAATTACCGGGTGGTTCGGTTTCCATTCCTGCTGTGGAATGGATCAAAAGTCTAGGGTGACCGTCTCGCTGAAGCGCGGCTTTATTATGACCCGAGACCGGTTTTGGACGCTATGGCGTAACCGGAGAAGGCCCGTGCCGCAATTTGTAATCGTCATTCGTCACCGCGAAGCGGATTGGGAAGAAAAGTCCGTTTCGGAACAGCAGCGAATCCTAAATCGTTATTTCGACTGGATCGGCGGATTAACCGTTTCCGGCGTGAAAGTTGATAGCCTGCCGCTAAGAGATGGCGGGCGGATTCTGGAAGTCGTGGACGGAGAAATTGTGGACGGGCCTTTCACCGAGACTAAAGAAGTCGTTGGTGGATTTGTGCTCATTGAATCGGCTGATTGGGATGAAGCTCGCGCTATCGCCCGGACTTGCCCCGCCCTAGAAGTCGGGGACTGGGTTGAGGTCCGGGAGGCCAGCCACTTTGTGGATCTGCGTCAGGTTGAAGATGCCCCACCCCCTGTCGAATAAACCAATCCGCGGCTCGATGGACGAACTCTACCGTCAAAGCTATGGGCGGATTATCGCCGCCCTCGTGTCCCGGTTTGGCGTCGAGAATTTTGAGTTGGCGGAAGACTCCGCGCAGGAAGCACTTGCAAAAGCGGCAATCCGTTGGCCGGTATCTGGCGTGCCTGATGAACCGGCAAGCTGGCTGATTGTGGCCGCGCGAAACCATGCGATTGACGTCTTGCGGCGGAACAGCCGTTGGAACGGCGATTTGACTGCTGCCGAATTGGACAGACGGCTGGACCCGGTAGCCGCCGCCGAATCGGTATTTGAGGCCGAACTTTCGGACGATGAACTCAAGATGATGTTCTATTGCTGTGATCCGGCATTGGCCCCGGCGGCACGCGTCATCTTAACATTGGACGTTGTATGTGGATTTCAGGCGGATGCGATCGCCCGGCCCTTTTTTCTTCAGAAGGATGCGGTTTATCAGCGCATACGTCGGGCAAAAGAGATGTTACGAAAATCTCTAGCACCCTTTGCATTGCCTAGGCCAGTGGAACTTCCTGGTCGGCTTAACTCGGTGCTCGATGCGATCTATCTCATGTTCAATGAAGGCTATAGTTGTCGAAATGAATCGTCATTTTTTCAGGTCGAATTGACCGATGAAGCGATCAGGTTGGCAGGGCTCCTATGTCGGCATTCAATTTCCAACCAACCTCATGTTTATGCATTGCACGCCCTCATGTTGTTGCAGTCGTCAAGATTGGGCGCGCGCATGAATGAGGATGAAGTCTTAATTCCCTTATCGCGCCAGGATCGGAAAACCTGGGATCGCGACCGAATCGCTTCGGGACTTGCAGCGTTGGAGCGCGCAAGTTCGGGAACGGTTGCCAGCCAGTATCATGTGTTTGCAGGGATCGCGGCGTGCCATGCCGTTGCCGAAAGTTATGAGCGCACCGATTGGGATAGGATCATTGCGCTCTATAACGGTCTGACGGAGGTGAAAGAGGGGTTTGTGGT
>JAPYRS010000071.1 GCA_029936875.1 Alphaproteobacteria bacterium
TCCCGTAGGGATGGCCGATGGCGACCGCACCGCCGTCAACATTGAGATTTTCGTTGGAGATGCCGAGGCGGTCGCGGCAGTAGACGACCTGCACTGCAAATGCCTCGTTCAACTCCCAAAGATCGATATCGTCAATCGAGAGATCGAACCGTTCCAACAGGCGCGGCACGGCAAAGACCGGACCGATTCCCATCTCGTCCGGCTCACACCCGGCGACCGCAAGGCCGCGGTAGATACCGAGCGGTTCAATGCCGCGACGGGCGGCTTCCTTGTCGCTCATGACGATGCAGGCCGACGCGCCGTCTGAAAGCTGGCTCGCGTTACCGGCGGTGATATGCGCATCCTCGCCCATCACTGGCTTTAATCCGGCGAGACCTTCCGGCGTCGTGCTTGGCCGATTGCCCTCATCCTGTTCGAGACGCACTTCTTCCTGGTGGGTTTCGCCGGTCTCCTTGTCGGTGACGATCTTGGTTGTCGTCAGCGGCACGATCTCATCGTCGAGACGACCGGCCTGTTGGGCGGCCGCGATCCGCATCTGACTTTGCAGCGCGTATTCGTCTTGCGCTTCGCGACTGACGCCGTATCGCTTGGCGACATTGTCAGCGGTATCGATCATCGACATATAAAGTTCGGGTTTGTTTTCGAGAATCCAATCGTCGTGGATTCGGTAGGTATTGGCGTGATCGTTCTGGACGAGGCTGATCGATTCGACGCCGCCAGCGGCCATAACCGGGACGTTGTCGACGATTACCCGTTGCGCCGCCATGCTGATCGCCTGCAGACCGGAACTGCAAAACCGATTGACCGTGACGCCCGACGTCGTCACCGGCATACCGGCTTTAAGCGCAGCCTGGCGCGCAATGTTGCGGCCGGTCGCCCCTTCCGGTGCGGCGCAGCCCAAAATTACGTCTTCAATTTCTTCGAGCTCAACCTTCGCGCGTTCCGCTGCATGTTTCAGAACGTGGCCGCCCAATGTCGCGCCATGCGTATTGTTAAAGGCACCCCGGTAGGCTTTGCCAATCGGTGTGCGTGCGGTTGAAGCAATGACGGCATCTCGCATAACTAGCTCCTTAGCGATAGGTAATTGGTCTTAGAGGGCGGCAAAACGCTTCCGATGAAAATCACCGTCGCCAAACATACTCCCGATCATGGTCAGACGCTTGAAATAGTGGCCGACGCTGAGTTCATGAGTCATGCCCATGCCGCCGTGCATCTGCACGGCCTCCTGGCCAATTTGGCGTCCAGCGCGGGCAATCAGGGACTTTGCCGCAGAGACAGCCTTCTTGCGAGCCGGTGCCGGCGCATCAAGCATGAGCGCCGCACGGAGGGCCATCGACCGCGCCTCTTCTTCAAGGATGAACATTTCCGCCATGCGGTGCTGCAACACCTGGAATTCGCCGATCGCACGACCGAACTGTTTTCGGGTCTTGAGGTACTCCAGAGTCATTTCCCGAAGCGCGCCCATTGCCCCGACGGCATCGGCGCAAATCGCGGCGGTGGCAACATCGATTGCATTTTCGATAACCGGCAGGGCGTCATCACCGCATTTAAACAGCGCGGCGGCGTCGACCTGGACGTCTTTAAAAATTATTTCGGACGCGCGTTGATCGTCTTGCGTTGCATAATCGCGGCGCGTAATCCCCTTTGCATCCGACGGCAGTAGGAAAAGCGCGATGCCTTCACGATCCGTTTTTGCGCCGCCGAGCCGCGCGGACCCAATGAGGTATTCGGCGCTGGCCGCGTAATAAACCACCGTCTTGTTGCCATTAAGCCGATAACCATCGCCGTCTTTCTTCGCGGTCATCCCAATGTGCGCCAAGTTGAAACGGGAACCTGGTTCAGCAAAGGCAAACGCGATGCGTGCCTTCCCGGATGAAATCTCTGGCAGAACTTGCTCTTTATGCGCACTGGTTGCGCCCTGCTGAAGTAGCGCACCGCCGAGAACGACGCTCCACAAATAGGGCTCCAAAACCAACCCCCGGCCAAACGCTTCCATCAGGATCATCGTTTCAATCGCGCTTCCACCGAAGCCGCCGTATTCCTCCGGCAATGCGGCACCGAGCCAACCGAGATCAGCGAACTGCTGCCAGACCTCTTCCCGAAAACCTAAATCCGATACGGCCCCTATGCGGCGTGTGGCGAACTCATAGTCATCGCGAACGAAACGGGTGACGCCGTCCCGAATCATTTCCTGTTCCTGGCTGAGGCGCAGATCCATCGTGCGGCCTAAAGTCCCAGCACCATCTTGGCGATGATGTTTTTCTGAATTTCGTTTGATCCGCCGTAAATTGACGCTTTCCGCCAATTGAAATAATGCGGCGCGATTGAGGCCGCGTAATCCGACCCGATCGGCGGCTCATTCCGCCCGTCGATCGCCGCCGCCGGCACCCACGGATGGGCGTCGTAGCCGATTGCCTCGATCAGCAACTCGGTGATCCCCTGCTGTATTTCGGTGCCGCGAATTTTGAGGATAGAAGATTCCGGCCCGGGCGCCTTGCCGGCACTTTCGTCTGACAGAATGCGGAGCTCGGTCATTTCAAGCGCGATCAACCCAATCTCGACGTCGGCAATCTTCGCCGCAAATTCCGGTTGAGAGAGAAGCGGTTCGCCGTCCACCAGTTCGGTATTCGCAATCATCTTCAGGCGCTGCATCTGTTTCTTGGAGCGTGCGACTTGGGCAATGCCGACACGCTCATGCCCCAGCAAAAACTTCGCGTAAGTCCAACCCATGTGTTCTTCGCCGACAAGGTTTTCGACCGGCACGCGCACATCCTCGAGATGGACTTCGTTTATTTCAGCAGAACCATCGAAAGTCCGGATTGGCCGAACAGTAATGCCGGGACTTTTCATGTCGATCAAAAGAAATGAAATGCCCTGCTGCTTTTTGCCGGAATTGTCGGTGCGGACCAGGCAGAAAATCATGTCGGCGTATTGCGCCAATGTGGTCCAGGTTTTTTGCCCGGTGACGATATAATCATCGCCGTCCCGAACGGCCTTGCATTGCAATGACGCAAGATCCGATCCCGACCCCGGTTCCGAATAGCCCTGACACCACCAGTCCTCACTGGAAAGGATGCGCGGCAGGTATTTTTCTTTTTGCGCGTCATTGCCGAACTCGATAATCACTGGCGCGACCATATTGACGCCGAAGGAAATCACCGCGGGCGCGCTGCCGAGGGCGCATTCTTCTTCAAAGATATGACGTTGCAGCGGCTCCCAACCGGTGCCGCCGAATTCGGTCGGCCACCCGGGCGCGATCCAGCCTTTATCAAAAAGTACCCTTTGCCAACGAACGTAATCGTCTTTTTCGAGGCGCAGACCGCCGTCAACTTTGCGCTTGATATCGGCGGGCAGGTTCGCTGCGACAAATTCACGAACCTCGGTCCGAAATTTTGCGCCTTCAACGCTGTCGTTTATATCCATGACCAGAAACTCACGTTACGATCCGTCGAAGTCCGCAAAACCTTTGCCTTCTCCGGCAAGGCGAACCAAAAGCGGCGACGGTGCCCAGACATCGCCGTGGGCGGCCTCATAACCGCGAACGGCGGCCAAAATTTTATCGAGGCCAACGGTATCGGCATAGAACATCGGCCCACCGCGGAACGGCGGAAAGCCGTATCCGTTAAGCCAAATGATATCGATGTCGCCGGGGCGAAGGGCCATGCCCTCTTCGAGAATTTTCGCGCCCTCGTTGATCAGCGGATAAAAGCAGCGCTCGAGAATTTCCTGATCGCTGATGTCGCGGCGTTCGATGTTGAGTTCTTTGGACGTTTCAAGAATTAGGTCGTCAATTTCTTTGCTTGGAATCGGCGTGCGGTTCCCCGCTTCATAATCATAAAATCCACCGCCGGTTTTCTGGCCAAAACGACCGCGCTCGCAAACCTTGTCGGCAAGCGTCGAATAGCGGAGATCGTTTGGCCGGGTTGCCGCATTGCCTTTCCGAATACGCCAACCAACATCGAGGCCGGCAAGATCGCCCATCGCAAACGGCCCCATCGGCAATCCAAAATCGAACATGACTTTGTCGACCTGTTGCGGGCTTGCGCCCTCTTCCACCAGAAAATGCGCTTCCCGCAAATAACAATGCAGCATCCGGTTGCCGACGAACCCGTCGCAGACGCCGACGACAACGCCGATTTTGTTGATCCGTTTGGCGACCGCCATCGCCGTGGCCAGCACCTCAGGCGAGGTTTTATCGCCGCGAACAATTTCGACCAGCCGCATAACATTGGCCGGACTGAAAAAGTGCATGCCGACGACATGGTCAGGTCGCGACGTCGCCGCCGCAATCGCATTCACGTCAAGGGTCGATGTGTTGGTGGCGAGAATAGCGCCCGGCTTGCAGACCTTGTCGAGCATCCCGAACACTTCTTTTTTGAGGTCGATTTCCTCGAACACGGCTTCGATCACGAGGTCGGCGTCCGCGAGCGCGCCTTGCCCAACCACACCCGTTATAAGCGCCATGCGTTCGTCCATCTGTGATTGCGCCAACCGGCCTTTTAATACAGTTGAGGCATAGTTGCCGCGGATGATGTCGAGGCCGCGACCCAGCGCCGCCTCATCCACCTCGACCAGGCGCACCGGAATTCCGGCATTGGCGAGGTTCATGGCGATACCGCCGCCCATCGTGCCGCCACCAAGTACAGCGGTGGTTGCGATGTCGATTTGCGGGGTCTTTTTGTCGACGCCGGGAACGTCGGCGACTCGCCGTTCAGCTGCAAATACATGGCGCATAGATTTCGATTCATCCGAACTCATGCATTCGATGAATATCTCGCGCTCTTTTTTCATGCCTTCGTCGAACGGCAGCGTCAGTGAAAATTCAACCGCTTCGACGCAGGCATAAGGTGCGCGGTAACCACGCGCGCGTCGCGCCATCTTCTTGCGGTAGTCGACAAATATTTCCGGGTGGTCACGACCGTCAGCAAGCTTTTCATCGCGGTCGCGGGTCCGCCGCGGTGGATCGCCGGCAACTTCGTTGGCAAAGGCAATCGCGCCGTCGACCAAATCACCGTCAATAATGCGATCAAATATTCCAAGCTCATGGGCGCGAGCAGCGTCAATCGGCAATCCGCCGACAATCATGTCGAGCGCGGCCGCAACACCGGCGAGGCGCGGCAGGCGCTGGGTTCCACCCGCGCCGGGGATGAGGCCGAGCTTGACCTCGGGCTGGCCGCATTGCGCGCCCAGTGAAGCAACCCGGTAGTGGCAAGCCATTGAGAGTTCGAGGCCGCCGCCAAGCGCCATGCCGTTGATCGCAACGATCACCGGTTTGTCAGAGGCTTCAATCGAATCGATAACCTCGTTGAGGTCGGGCGAAATCATTGGTTTGCCGAATTCGCGAATATCGGCGCCGGCGCAAAACAGGCGGCCCGCACCGGTTATGACAATTGCGCGAACATCTCCATTCGCCGCCGCATTATGGACGTTCTCGAACAGGCCCTGCCGCACGGCGATGCCGAGCGCATTCACGGGCGGGCTGTCGATTGTCAGGACGGCAATACCATCGCGGTTCTGGGTCGATACGGGTTCGCTCATTTCAAATGTCTCGCTGTGTCGCTGAAGAGTGAGGCGACTGATGTCACCAAAAAAGAGGGCCGCTGGATCACCCAGCGGCCCCATATGTGTACGCGTTCGTTTTTAGCTGCTCGTATCAACCGATACGACAGGACCAAAGGCTTCCCAAGTTGTGCCGTTGAATTTGCGCAACTGCATGCCCTCGATAGGCCGGAAGTCGTTCGGGCCAGTATTGATCAGAATACCCGGAAGAAGCGTCTTGATCCGGAGATCCGTGATGCTGGCGGCCTCTTTCATGATGTTCGCGCGGGTAAGGTTGTCGCCCGCTTGACGCAGCACATGCTCGAGGGTCTGCGCAACCGCATAACCGTAAATGTTGAACCCGTTCGCAACATTACCCTTGGGGTGATACTTCGCCATGAATTCACGCCATTCGTTCATGCCGGGGTCATTGTCCCAAGCCGGATCGGTCGCATCCTTGGTGTAAAGAGTCGAAATCAACCCCGTTGATGCTTCAAGGCCAGCCGGCGTCAACACCGAGCCGACAGAAGTCGAAACGTTGTTCAGGAAGTGGGTCGGGTTCCAACCAAGTTCGTTCGCAATCTTAATCGCCTGCGCCGCAAATTTAGGCGTGGTGATATTGAAAAAGACATTGGCACCGGAGTTTTTCAGGTTTGCCATCTGAGAGGCAACCGTCGGATCCGTCACTTCATAGGACTGTTCCAACACGATCAGACTCGCCTTTGAACCCAAGCCGTCGTGAATGCCCTGGAGATAATCTTTTCCGTAATCGTCATTCTGATAAAGAATCGCGATCTTCGGATTATCAACATTATCCAGCATCCATTTCACGTAGATGGCTGCCTCGGTCTGGTAGTTCGGCTGCCAGCCCATCGTCCACGGGAAGTTCGCCGGATCACCCCATTTGGTCGCGCCGGTGGCGACGAACAATTGCGGGACCTTCTTCGCGTTCATGTATTTGTGGATCGCCGAATTGGGCGGCGTGCCGAGCGTCTGGAAAAGAAACAGAACCTTTTCCTGCTCAACAAGTTTACGGACCTGCTCAACGGTTTTCGGCGGGCTGTAACTATCATCCAACGTCACAAAATTAATCTTGCGCCCGTTGATGCCGCCTTCCGCGTTCACTTTGTCAAAATATTTGGAAATGACAGTGCCAATGCTGCCGTAGGCAGACGCGGGACCACTGTAGGGATTGGTGTTGCCGATCTTAATTTCGGAGTCGCTCGCACCGGGACCGTATTCCGCCGCAACAGCGGCACCGGCCGCGAAAGTCAGGCCAGCGGCAATCGCACTCGCCTGTAGGAACCTTTTACCTATCATCATTTCCTCCTGGTTATTCTTCTTGGGAGGTACCCTCCCCACCCAAATTGATGTTCGGACTCGAGCTACGTTCGAGTCAACAGCCTTTTTACGTAGCCTCTCCATAACATGTTGATAAAGCCCATTATTCCTGATGGCATGGCATACATGAACAGGATCAAAATGACCCCATAAATGGCCCACGGTGCGGCCTTGGAGATTTCCTCCGCGACATTAGGAATAAAGACGATTGCGATACCGCCAAATATTGCGCCGCCGATCGACGCGATGCCGCCGATCACACTGCCGACCAGCAGCGTAATCGACAAAAACACGCCGAAACTATCCGGCGCGACGAACTGGATTGTGATTGTCGCCAGCGCGCCTGCAACACCTGCATAGGCTCCGCCAATTGCGAAGGCGAGCGGTTTATAGAATCCCGCGTTTACGCCCATCGATTCTGCGGCCATGTGGTGATCGCGAATAGCCACAAAGGCCCGACCGGTTCGCGCGCGCAACAGGTTTCGCGCCGCCCAGAAAAGGACCAGCAGAATCATCAGCGTGAAAAAGTAGAGCCATTGATCCTGCGAAATCGGCAATCCAAACGGAACCTCCGGTTTATCGACAACGATGCCTTGCACGCCCATCGTTATGATTTCGAACTTCTTCAGGATTTGCGGGGTCGCAAGGGCAAGGCCAAACGTCGCCAGCGCAAGGTACAAGCCTTCAAGACGACGCGCCGGAAGACCGATCAGAAACCCGAATATAAATCCGATCAGCCCAGCAGGAATGATGGTCAGGTAATAGGGAACACCCCAGCGGTCCATCATGATCGCGGCGACATAGGCGCCAAGCGCGATGAAGGCGCCGTGCCCTAACGAAAACTGCCCGTTGTAGCCAGACAAAATATTGAGGCCCAGAACTGCTATCGAAATGTAGAGAACACGCGTGAACTGAAAAGTTCGAAAGTCCGATACGAGGAACGGCAGAGCGACCGCAAATATTATCAATCCGATCAGGCCGATGCGTTTATAGAAGGCAAGCTTTGCCTCCAACTGGCTTTGCGCATGCCGGGTCGCGAGTTTTTCCTCAATCGTATCGACTGCCATCGTCAGACCCTTGCCACGATTTTCTTACCCAACAAACCCTGCGGTCGAACCAGCAACACAAGGATGATGATGCCAAGCGCAAACGCCAGTTTGAGTTCGGTGCCGATGAACGGAATGTAAGTGCCGGCGAGGTTTTCCAACACGCCCAGCGTAAACCCACCGATCACTGCGCCGAGCGGGCTGGTCGTGCCACCAAGGAGTGCCGCCGCAAACGCGTAGAGCAGGACGCCGCCCATCATGTTGGGATCCAGGAACAGCCGGGGTGCCACCATCATGCCGGCGACTGCGCCGACGGCGGCTGCAAGTCCCCAACCAAGCGCCAGCATCCAGCCAACCCGGACGCCGACCAGGCGGCTTGATACTGGATTTTGCGCGACCGCACGCAGCGCAAGGCCAAGCGGCGCGAAGCGGAAAAACAGATAAAGAAACAAGAGGACAAGCAACGTCACGCCGATCATGCCGAGTTGATGGAAACCGATATAGGTATTGCCACCGGGCGACCCGACCGGAAACGGACTCGGAAATTCCTTGATCGTGTAGGTCCACAACCAACCTGCAAGGCTATTGAAGATCACCAAAAGACCGATAAACACGATCACCAGCGCAAGCACAGGCGCCTTTTCTACCGGGCGGATTATGATCCGTTCGATCGCCATACCGCCGACGAAGGATATCCCGATCGTCAAAAAGAATGCCGCCCAATAAGGCATACCGGCATTAATCAACGCCCACGCAATGTAGGTGCTGAACATCGCCATTTCGCCCTGGGCAAAATTGATCAGTTCTGTCGTCTGGTAAATCATCACCAGCGCCAATGCGAGGCTCGCGTAAATGGCGCCGGTCGCGAGGCCCGAGAGAACTTGCTGGAGAAAAATTTCCATCGTACGGCGTCTGTTCCCTCAGTATCCGAGGTAGGAGGTCCGAATTGATTCGTCCTCCTTCATCGTCTTCGTATCGCCCGACATCACGACTTCCCCTGTTTCCAGCAGGAAGGCCTGATCCGCCAGATCCATTGCCAACGCTGCATTCTGTTCAACCAAAAGCATGCTGACGCCATCATTTTCATTAATCGACCGCATGATCCGAAATATTTCCTGCACGATCATCGGGGCGAGCCCAAACGACGGTTCGTCGAGCAGCATGAGGCGTGGGCGTAACATCAGGGCGCGGCCAATCGCCAGCATTTGCTGTTCGCCGCCGGATAACGTGCCCGCCTGTTGTTCGCGGCGTTCGGCGAGGACCGGAAAATACCCGTACACGCGGTCCATATCTTCGGCGACGGCGTTCCGGTCCCGCCGCGTAAACGCACCGAGGCGCAAATTTTCTTCGGTGGTCAATTTCTCAAATGTGCCGCGCCCTTCGGGGACATGGGCGATACCGAGGCGCGCCACCGATTCGGTGAGCTTGCCGAAAATTTCTCTGCCCTCGAATTTGATCGACCCTGTGGTTTTTATCATTCCGCAAATGGCCCGGAGTGTCGTCGTTTTACCGGCCCCGTTCGCACCGAGAACTGTGACGATGCCGCCCTGTTCCACCGACAGTGATATGCCGTGCAACGCGCGGATCGGCCCGTAAAATGCCTCGACGTTTTTGAGTTCAAGCATCGCGACCATCAGTTGACGGTCCCAAGGTAGGCCTCAATGACAGAGTCGTTCGCCTGAACTTCTGCGGGCGTGCCTTCGGCAATCTTCCGCCCAAAATCGAGCGCGACCACCCGGTCTGAAACCTTCATGACAAGGCCCATGTGATGTTCGACCAACAGAATACTAAGATTGTTCTGGTCGCGGATGGTTCGGATCAAGGAAGCAAATAGATCAACTTCCTTATGATTGAGGCCGCTGGCGGGTTCATCGAGCAAGAGCAGCCGGGGACGCGATACCAGCGCGCGCGCAAGTTCGACCCGCTTTTGCGTTCCAAACGGTAGCGCTGCGACGGGAATGTGGGCAACTTCTTCGAGATCGAGAGTAGAGATGAGATCGCGCGCCCTCGCGTGGCTCAGGCGGTTTTCCCGCAGCACCCACGGCAACCGGACCGCATCACTGAAAAAATCGCTGCGCGATCCGCTGTGGGCGCCAACAAGAATATTGTCGAGAACCGACATCGACGCGAACAACGCCAGATTCTGGAATGTCCGACCGATTCCAAGCTGCGAAATCTGGTGCTTCTGATTGCGGAGTATCGATTGACCGTCAAAAAGAATATCGCCTTCATCAACTTCATACAGTCGACTTAGACAATTAAACAAAGTTGTTTTGCCGGCCCCGTTCGGGCCGATCATGCCGACAATTAATCCTTCGGGAACGTCAAACGAAACCCGGTCGAGAGCAACGATGCCGCCAAATTTGACGACAACATCGCGCACTTCCAGAATTGTTCCGAACGACTTGTTCGGATTGGGTGTGCCGCCTATCGATTCGGCTGCAATCGCCAACGATTACTCCCCGCTTGTGCCGCGCCCTTGATGGGCATTCTTTATTTTCGTGCGCCTCACGGATCAGGCTCTGGCATAAGCCCAATCGCTACCGCCCACAAATTATTCGCTAAAGATGAAATGGGTCAACCGGTAGAATTGTAATTCGCAGCTTTCTGGCCGCCGCCGCTAGTCCAACGTCGCCTCGCTCACCAGTTCCCCGGTCTCCACGTCCCGTAGCTCCAGTCGAACACAGACTTTACCGGTGCCACCATGATCAATACCGGTATCAAAACAGTCGAACGTGTTCCAGCCGGGGCTGATCGGGTGGGCACCAAGGGACGCACGGTCGGCAGAAAGCAAAAATGCCGGCTGCAATCTCGCCAATATGCCGAGGCAGGGATTAGCGGTGCTTTTTTCCGGCTTGAGAATTCCATTTAAATCAAAGGTGTAATGTTCACCTTCACGAACATAATTCGCGCAATGAATGGCCGACGTAACCCGTGCCACGATCTCGTAGCGCGTGAGCCAATCTGGATTTTTTGGGGTCCGGCCTTCTTTTGCGGTTGCCATCACGAGGCCTCCACTGCTGGGTCCGGCACGGGAGCGGTTATAGTTTCCGTGTCGACAATTTCCAATGTATCGGTTCGGCGCATATAGACCCGCGTCCGTGCCTTTCCCTTCCCGTCGTCATCGGCGGTATCGGGGCAATCGAAATACTGCCAGATACCGCTGATTGGATTGAGGCCTTCGGCGGCGCGATCAAAGGTCATGTAAAAGACCGCCAAAATCGGCGCCAGCATGTGCATGCAAAGCGGCGCGGTTGATTTATCGTACTGAATGCTGTGACGCATATCGAAAACGACGACCTGCCCCGCCTTCACACCGCAGGCGCAGGTATCATTGCTGAGAACCTCAACGACAACTTCGTAATCATCAAGCCAGGTATTGCCGAGCCGCCGCCGAATTGTGAGTAGTTTCTTGGCTTCGGGCGTGAGGCGGGCAATGTCTTCGGGCGAAAGATCGAGCGCGCGTTTTAGCTGCGGCTGAATATCTTCCAAATCGTCGTCGAGAAGCGCTTTGCCGCGTTTATCCATGACCACTCCAATCGCATCGCAATTACTGAAAAAGAAAAAGGGGCGCCCAGTTTTAGTAGGCACCCCTCTCTTAATCAGACTTGGTATTAGCCAGCTTGGATCTTTTCCCAAGCGCCAGCACCAAAGACTTCTTCGGCCATTCTCTTGTTCTCTGGCTCCATCGCCGTTTGCGCTGCCGAGGCGTCGAGCTCAAGTACCGTTCCGGCACCATTGAGTTCTTCCCACTTGGCGTAACTCGGCCCGGCTTCTGAATTGACCCGATCCAAATAGAGAGCAGGTTCGAGCTCGTTGAAGGTATCCAGCATTACCTGTTTCGAGCCGGCACTGAAGCTTTTCCAGATTTTGCTACTGATGAAGTATTTGTCGAGACCCCAACCGAAATCGTTGCGAACGATGTATTTGGTCACTTCGTAGAACTTCACAGGGATCGCGAGAGAGGCAAGCGTGGAGGCCCCATCAACGATGCCCGACTGAAGCGCACCATAAAGTTCGTTAAAGGCGATGACAGTCGGCGCGGCGCCGAGATGTTTGAGCCCGCGAACTTGTCCTTCGATCTCCGAGGCCCGAATTTTCATGCCCTTGAGATCGTCAAAGCTGTCGATTTTCGTGCGCATGAACAGGTTCCAGGCACCGGCGCGACCGAGACCAAGATATTGCACATCATAACGATCGAGCAGTACGCGCGTCGTTGCTTCGCGCAAGGCGCCATTGGCCACACGACCGGCATGTTCTGCGTCACGGAAGAAGTACGGTGAATAGAAGATGTCGAATTCGCGCGTTCCGGTGTAAGCGGTTCCGGCACCATCGACAGTACCAAGCGACGTACCTTCGATCAGTGCTTTTTCACCAACACCAAGATTGCCAGCGAAGACTTCAAAATCGACTTCGCCGCCTGTCCGTTCTTTCACGGTCTTGAAGTATTCAACAGCAAAACGAGCAGAAATAGACGACGGCGCCGCAGCGGTACCATATTTCATGGTCCGTGCTTGAACGACGCTGGGGATGCCTGCAACGGTACCGGCGGTGATAACACCTGCGGCCCCTTTGGCAAAGTCCCGACGGGTAATTAGAAATTCAGTCACATGTCCCTCCCAGGATTTTTTTAGTCAGAAAAAATCGACCTGCGCTATTTTACAGGAATGACGAGATCAGCAAGAAACAGAGTAAGGAACGGCACATAGGTAATCAAGGCGAGGACCATCATCAGCACAATAAAGTATGGAACGGCCTCGCGGAATATCTCGATAACGCCGACCTTCGAAATCGCTGAAAGCACGAATAGATTGAGCCCAATCGGCGGCGTAATCATGCCGATCATCAGATTGAGAACCATCACCACGCCAAGATGGACATCCGAAATACCCATACCCATGAACAGCGGGAACAGAATCGGTGCCAAAATCAGCATGATCGGCAGTATTTCCATGAACATGCCGAGGAACAGCATCAACACATTGGCCATCAGCAGAAGGACATAGACGTTGTCCGAAATCCCGAGCATGAATTCGGTGAGAATCACGCCGAGCTTTTCCTGAACCGCCAGCCACGCAAATATCTGTGATGTTGCAACCGTCAACATGATCACGGAAGAGGCAAGCGCCGACCGCCCTGCCGCCTCGACGATCTGTCCAAGGTTGGTATTTCGGTAAACGACAACACCCAAAAACAGCGTGTAGAAAACGGCGACGGTTGCTGCCTCGGTCGGTGTCGCGATCCCGCCGACAATACTGCCGACGACGAATAACGGCGCCAGCATCGCAAGCGTACCGTTGACCAATGCGTTGCCGGTTTCGCGCGGAGTGGCCCGTTTCTCGACCGGGTAGTTGCGCCTTCGGCAAATCCACCAGGTCAGCGCAAACATCGATACGAACATGATGAAGCCCGGGATGACGCCGCCCATAAACAGGCGTCCCACCGAAACCTCGACAATCGCGCCCAGCAAAACGAATGAAATCGACGGCGGAATGATCGGCCCGACGG
>JAPYRS010000072.1 GCA_029936875.1 Alphaproteobacteria bacterium
GAATGGCATATTAGATTCCTGAATATTCGAGGCCCAATGTCGCCAATTGTCGTTAAGATTTCATTATTAGCGGCGGATGGCCTTCCTTCGGATTGTCCACATATGGGAATATCCGCTGGATTTGTGACGATTGGGAGTTGAGAGCGTGCCGGATTCGAAAAAATTGAATGAAAAAGTTGCCGTTGTTACCGGCGCGTCGAGCGGGCTTGGACGTCAGTTTGCGCTCACCCTCGCAGAAGCCGGCGCAACTGTGGCTCTGGCATCGCGCAGATCCAGTAACCTGGAGCGCCTTGCCGCAGAAATTGAGGCAAGTAACGGTCGGGCGATGCCGATTACGATGGATGTCACAGACGCGGAAAGCGTTCGTTCCGGAATCAAGGCGATCGAGGGGAAATTGGGACCGATCGCCATACTGGTCAACAATGCCGGCCTTTCGGTTGAGCATTTCATTACGGACTTTCCGATCGAAGACTTCGACAAATTGATGAATACCAACGTCCGTGGCGCCTGGCTCGTTGCTCAGGAGGTCGGCCGGAGCATGATCAGCCACGGTGCTGGCGGCAAGATCATCAACATTGCTTCCATTTTGGCGACTTCGGTCATGGCGACGCTCTCGGTCTACAGCATGTCTAAAGCGGCGATAATGCAGATGACCCGATCGATGGCGCTGGAATGGGCTCGATACAACATTCAAGTGAACGCTATAGCGCCCGGTTACATCGAAACCGAAATCAATACCGATCACTTTCAGTCAGAAATCGGCCAGGCCCATATCAGCCGCTTGCTCCGAAAACGTGTTGGCGCGCCTAAGGACCTCGACGGAGCCCTTATGTTACTTGCGACTTCAAATTCCGATTTCGTGACAGGCAGCGTTATTACGCTGGACGACGGGCAAAGTTTGAAGGGCGTATAAAAATTTCGAGAGAAAGTGAGATTTTTCGTATAGGGGAATTTAGTCTCGTTGGTCGGTGAAGGGCCGAATGTTCCAAGCGTTAACTCCAAAATCGGCCATTTTCGAGAGGTTTGCGGTCAATTAGAGCAGGAGAGGCCCTCTTGAGTATTGGATTTATCTAAATTTGTATCTATTTATCAAACACTTAACCGCATGACTTCTGACGGTCTCACGCCCATGTTCTGTTCATGACGCGCCGTAGAACACGCGCGTTTCCGTATCGCCGCGTGTCGAATACCACGGCGCGATTTCGGAAATTAACTGAACGGGGATCTTCATGGTCCACTCGATCAATACGAACGAAGGTTCGAACCTGGGGTACGCCAGCTTAACGCGACCAACAAGAGCTTAAACAAAACTCAAAACCGGATTTCCACAGGGCTCAAAATTAATGGCCCGAAGGACGACGCTGTAATTTTTGCAATTGCCCAGGCGTTGCGGGGGCAGGCGGCGGGTACGACCGCGGTCCAAACCGCATTGAGCACAGGTGAATCGATTGTCGGGACGGCAATCTCAGCCGGTCAGGTTGTGTCTGATTTGCTGATTGATTTGAAAAGCAAAGTTACTGCGGCCAGCCAAGAAGGATTGGATTCGGCTTCTCGTCAGGCACTCAGCAATGAGTTCGACGCGATTCGTGATCAGCTGGAGTCGGTGGTATCGACTGCCGTGTTTAACGGCACAAATTTGATCGAATCCGGGGCGCAGGACCTGAAGTCCTATCTGATCAATCCGGGTCAACAATTTCAGTCGCTGCACAGGATCTCAGTGCGGCGGGACTGGGGATTGACGGGTTATCTCTTGGCACCTTCGCGGGAGCGATCAGCGCACGCACGTCAATTGATTCGGCCATTGAGCAGGCGACTTCCGGTCTTGCTGATCTCGGGTCATCGGCTCAAAGATTGGAAAGTCAGAATGACTTTGCCTCGCGCCTTGGCGATATTCAGAATCAGGGACTAGGCAATCTTGTTGATGCGGATCTCGGTGAAGAAAGTGCAAACCTGATTGCCGAACAAGTGAAACAGGAGCTTGGACTGAAAAGTCTTGCAATTTCTAACGCAGGTCCAAAAGCGCTTTTGTCATTGTTCGCCTAGGCTTGGATTTAGCTTTATGAAAAGGAGGCCTTGCGCCTCCTTTTTTCTTGAATCCAGCCATTGGTTGCGCAAAATGACGGTTCCGTTCGCCTGATTTGGTTTATTCGATGGACCAGCAGCGGCGTTACGGGGCCAACAGAAAAAATGGAGATTGACGGTGACAATTGGGGAAATTGTACTTCGAAAAGGTGGGGACCTTCTGACGATACCGCCCAGTGAAAGTCTGCCCTCGGCGGCAAGAATTATGTCCGAGAAACGAATTGGCGTCGTACTGGTTGTTGGGGAATCTGGAAATTTCGTCGGCGTGTTGTCAGAGCGCGACGTCGTCAAAGCGGTCGCCTCGCAGCCGAGGAAAGTCGCAAAGCTAAAGGTTGATGACCTTGTCACCAAGAATGTAACCGCCTGCAGTCCTCACACGCCAACTGAAGATGCCCTCGCGACAATGAAAAAAGGGCAGTTTCGCCACATGCCGGTTGTCAATCAGGGAAAGCTGGTTGGGCTTGTCAGTATTGGCGACATCCTTCAACACATGGCTCGTGAATCAAGACTGGACCGGGATGCACTTGAAGTGGTGCTGGGAGAAAATGCGTTTTGACAAAAAGAACCCCGCGGTTTGAATACCCGCGGGGCGCAGTTCGAAAATTCTTGCCCTATTCAGCGGCGATTGTTCCTAGTTCCGCCCGCCGCGTTTCGGTTGCTGCTTCATCAAGCTTGAGGTCGTCGGAAATGACAACGCCATATGCGCTAAAGGCTTCTTCGATCGTACAGAAATCATCAAGTACATCGTCGAGAACCTGCGCCGCTGTGCGCTCCAACGGATCACCATATCCACCGCCGCAAGGGGCATAGAAGGCAACAACGTCATTGGCCTTAATGGATAGCCCGGAGAATTTCGCCGGCAGATCCTGTATCTCGTCGGGGCTGCCGGTGTTGTAAATTTGAACCTTCCCGACCGCACCCTCGTTGCCACCAAAAATTCCCCAGGGGACATCGGTGTGGCGGTCACACTCGTGTGTGATTGAGGCGTCGGTAAGCACTCTTTGCGATTTTACGACACCGAAGCCGCCGCGATGTTTTCCAGCACCCGGCAGGGTATCGTCCCGCAATTCGTATCGGTCGCATACCATCGGTAGATGCATGCCAAGATCTTCAATCGGATTGTTGCGCGTGTTGCACATTAGATTGTCGATCGAATCCGGGCCGTCCGACTTCGGCCGCCCGCCATAACTTCCTTCGTTGACCTCGAGAAACACCCAGTAGTCACCGGTCGGGCGGAGGCCGGCGTAGGCGATGAAGGAAAGGCTGGCCGAGCTTCCCGCAATGACGCGATCCGGCATGACCGGCGCCAACGCTTTGACAACACAATCAATTAGCCGATTGCACTGAGTGAACCGTGCCTCCGCAGCGGCCGGAAACTTCGGGTTGAAAATGGAACCGAGTGGCGCGACGACGCTGATCGGCCGGAATGAACCTTGGTTCTGCGGGATGTATTCGTCAGTCGTCGCCTGGTCCAACAAGAGCGCCCGGAAAGCGAAGTAACAAGCGACCTTTGTCGAACCCTCGAACGGGACATTGTACCCGGTCGGGACTTGATCTGCGGAGCCCGTTAGATCGACCTCCGCGTTATCGCCGTCAATGGTAACCGTGACTTTGATTGGAAGGCGTACGTCACGGTTTCTTCCGTCGTCATCGCACCAGCCTTCGGCGGTATATTCGCCGTCCGGTATTTCGGCGATCCGTTTGCGTAGCATCTTTTCGGAATAGTCCATGAGTTGATCACAGGAGTTCTTGACCGTCTCCAACCCGTATTTTTCGATCAGATCCTGAAAGCGCGTAACGCCGAGACGTGCCGCCGCAATTTGCGCTTCAATGTCGTCACGCAACATGTTTGCGGTTCGGCTGTTATTGCCGATGAATTTCCACAGGCCTTCGTTGCGTTTACCCTTCTCATAGAGTTTCACGCCAGCGAAAAGCATACCTTCAGCAAATACATCCGGAATATCGATAATCAATCCAGGTGTCGCCGAGCCGATATCGATGTGGTGGGCGGTATTGGCCGAAAACCCAACCAGATTTCCTTCCCAATAAATTGGGATTGCGATCAGGATGTCAGGCGAATGGCTGGCACCGTGGTAGGGGTGATTGTGAATAACGATATCACCCTCCGACCACTCTCCATCCTGCAATGTGTCCTGAATGCCGCGGAGATATCCCGGGATCGAACCAATGTGAAGCGGTGTCGAATCGGATTCGCACAGCGTATTGAAGTCGGCATCAAATAACCCTGCGCCGAGGTCCTGCGACTCCCGAATGATCGACGAAAACGACATTCGGTAGAGGACATGCCCCATTTCCTTTGCAATCGTATCAAGGGCACCGCCAATAACCTGAAGGGTGATCGGATCTACTGCTTTATCAGACATATCTGAATCTCCTACTACGATGTCGCTTGCGCGCGAATGTGGATGTTGCCGTAATCCGAGACCTGTGCGTCGTGGCCGGGCGGCACGAGGGTCGTCGAATTATGCTGAATGATGAGAGCCGGCCCGGCGACTTCATGTCCCGACAATAATTTGTCTCGATCATATCGAGGCGTCTCGACCGTTTCTCCCGTATCGAAGGTTGTATCGCGGGAATAGAGGTAAGCATCCTCAATACCGGCGCCGTTCGCTTTTGACAGTTTTGGCCACTCGAGCGGCGGAATTTTTGCCGTCGCGACAACTCTCAGCGTCATGATTTCGACCTGGTCGCTGCCGAAGATGTACCCGTAATCAGCCTTATGCTGAGCGTGGAAATTTTCAACAACCACGTCTTTGTTGTCGGGTGAAAGGGGCTCCGTTGGCAGGTCGGCTCTTAACTCGAAGCCCTGGCCATGGTAGCGGCACTCGGCAATTTTTTTGAACACCTGTTTATCTGCAGGAACTCCATCGGCCTCGAGTTGCGCCCGGCATTGATCCATCAATTCGTCGAGGTAGCGATTTATTTTTGCATAGTCATCGGCCGAAGCGCCCTCGAGGATGGTCGGTGCGGACCGCGTGAATTCGTACTGCATGTCGGTGACAAGCAGCCCTATGGCGGCGTTGATGCCCGGTGCCGGGGGAACAATAACTTCTTTTGCCGAGACCTCCGTCGCAAGCGCCACGCCATGAAGTGGTCCCGCGCCGCCAAACGGCATCAGGGAAAAGTCGCGCGGATCAAAGCCGCGGGCGACAGAGTTGGCCCGAATGGCGAGAGCCATATTGGAGTTTATGATCTTGATGACGCCAAGTGCCGCATCTTCGACGCTGAGCCCCATTTTGTCGGCGATATTGTCTTTGATCGCTTTGCGCGCAAGGTCCGCATCGATTTTGAGGTCTCCCCCCAAAAAGCGGTCGACATCAAGGCGTCCGAGAACGACCTGTGCGTCCGTGACTGTGGGCTCCGTGCCGCCATTTCCGTAACATACCGGCCCCGGGTCGGCACCGGCTGAGCGCGGCCCAACACGAAACGCGCCACCTTCATCAAGATACGCGATTGAACCGCCGCCGGCACCGATTGTCGTCATGTCGATCATCGGTGCGAGGACCGGGTAATCGCCAACGTAAGTGTCACGAGGGTTCATGATCTTGATGTTGCCGTCGGGAATGGTGCTGATGTCGGCCGACGTTCCGCCGATATCGACCGTAATCAGATTTTTCTCTCCTGATAGTTCGCCGGCCCAGCGCCCGCCGATGACGCCGCCTGCGGGTCCCGACATAAGAATGGTCACCGGCCGGACGATCGTCGTTTCGACAGTCGAGATCCCACCGTTGGACTGCATGATTCGCAGTTCTGCGTTGGTATCAATGTCGCGCAGTTTTGATCGAAGGTTGCTCAGGTATCCGGCGGTTCTCGGACCGACATAGGCGTTCATGGCAGTCGTCGAAAACCGCTCATATTCCCGGATCACATCGACCACATTGGAAGACGTCGAAACAAAGATGCCGGGCATCTCTTCCTGAACGATCTCCAAAGCGCGGCGTTCGTGGGAGGTATTCAAGAAGGCAAAGAGAAAGCAGATGATTACGGCTTCAATGTTTCGTTCTTTGAATAACGCGCAGGCTGCACGGACTTCGTCCTCGTCAAGCGGCGTATCAATTTTGCCGGTCGGAGGCAAAATCCGTTCTGTGATCGGAATCCGGTTGCGGCGCTTTACCAGCGGTTTCGATTGCCAGGGAACATCGAACTGCATTGAAAAATTGTGCGGGCGTTTGTGTCTCGCGATATGAAGAATGTCTCTAAATCCGCGAGTCGTCAGCATCCCCACTTCGGAGCCGTTGTGTTCGAGCGTGATATTCGTCGCGATTGTCGTGCCATGAACGATCAGTTCGACATCCTTTGGCGAAATACCCGCAATTTCGCAGATTTCAGTAATGCCGCTTAAGACGCCGATTGACTGATCTTCAGGCGTGCTCGGCACTTTGTGGACAAACACGCTTTGTTTGCCAGCCTGATCGCCACTGATCTCCAAAATAAGGTCGGTAAAAGTACCGCCGACGTCGACGCCGATTTTCGCCATTAAGTTCACCTGCCTGGCGCCAGCCCCAATTCGGGCGAGTACCGCAAAAGTTATAATTTATTGGACCCATTTGACCTAAACTAGGGGGCCATTCGGTGCGTAGACTACTGATCATAGGCGATGGTGCAAGGAAATCCGATTTCGAACAAATCCTGGCTTTCCGTGCCACCATGTGGGAATAAATGCCCGGCCCTGAAGTAATTGTCTGGTAAACCCCGAAATGTCACCAGGTCTTTCCAGCCACAATTTGGGACTGTATTGTTCGCCTCGCGCCGCAGCGGGCGACGCAAATTTCTCCTCATTTTTTCCGATGGAGGCTGTTCTGGCGAACTCGAGCCCATTTCCCACTTTATTTTCCGAAACGAAACTTGGTGGTCAAACGCTGAAAAACCGAATTGTCATGGCGCCGTTGACGCGTCAGTCAGCCGAAGATGACGGCACGCCGACCGACGAGATGGCGGCTTATTACGCTCGGCGGGCGAGGGGCGGTCTCGCAATGGTGATTACCGAAGGCGCTTATCAAACAGAGGACCTTGCCTGTATCGGTTATTTGAACCAGCCGGGGTGCGCAAATAGCAAACACGTCGCCGCGTGGAAGAAAGTTGTTGATGCGGTTCACGACCAAGGCGTCCCCATCATTCTCCAACTGTTACATGCTGGCCGGGTTGCCGACCCAAGATGTCTGCTTGAAAACGAGCAGCCGGTCAGCGCGAGTGCCACACACAGTGCAGGCGCCGTTCTTTACACCAACAGTGACGATGAGATGCATGACCGGGGTCTTCAAGAGCCGTGGCCGCTCGTCACGTTTCCGCCGGCGCGAGAACTCACAATTGCCGAAATTGAAAAAGTCGCCGACGGATTTGCTGAGGGCGCGGCTCGGGGAATGGAGGCCGGTTTTGACGGCGTCGAAATTCACGCGGCCAATGGCTACCTGCTGTATCAGTTTGTTGACCAGACACAGAACCATCGCACCGACGATTATGGTGGGTCGCCAGAAAATAACATTCGCGCGGCAATTCTTTGCTGCCAGCGGGTGCGTGACGCGATCGGGCCTGACAAAATAATTACCCTTCGTCTTTCCCAGGACGGTGTTGACGCGTTCGATGGGGCGTGGCCCGGTGGCGTGGAATACGCGCGAAAAATTGGGGCAGCGCTAAAGGACGCGCCGATTGATGCGCTGCACTGGTCTAGTTTTGGCTGGGACGATAATCGCGACCCAAACTCAGATATTCCGTTGCCGCAAGTACTGAGGGAAGCCAGTGGCCTGCCCATGATTACAAACGGCGGAATTTCTGAAGGCGAGCACGGCGAAAAAGCGCTGACGTCCGGGTCGGCCGACATGGTTGCTGTCGGAAGGCCTCTATTTGCGCATCCTGATTGGCCACATATTATTCGGTCGGGCGAGCCTTACAACTGGATCGAATTTGATCGGAAATATGTAATGAAGCCGTCTTACGATTATTCCTACGGCTATCCGCTCGACTTGTTCGTCCCGCCAAACTGGGATCCAGATTTTGAGAATGTTCGTCGGAAACCGTAATTAATATGGCGCGTCTCGAAATTGGAGTCTGGCAATTTGTCCGGATCATGGTCGAACTCGAAGAAGGTTCTTCTCGAAAGAGGGGAGGCTCGAACACGATTTATCAGACGTGGCGCGAGCCCTGGAATGAAGTGGATCAACGCCTGACCGACCTCGCGGAAACCGATCAAAATGCCTATTCCGACCTCATGATGAATCAAGAAATTGTATTGGAGTGCGCGCAAAATCAAATCGGCGAAGTGAAGTCGACGATTGCTGCCGTGATCACCTCGATGCAGGCGACTCTCAAAAAAGGCGGCAAGCGCCAGAAACTCGATGGCTTGCGATTCGAGGTAACTGAACTCGAAAACTTGCAACGTTTTCTATCAGATGGGGGAAGCAGAAATCCTCGTGGCGGACCGCGAAACCAGAAAAAAAACACGACCAAAAAAAGGGGTCAGCCGGAATAGTCATGGCGCAGACGCGAGGAATGCTTGTTTCGATGACCGAGACTCTTCCCGAAGACGAAGAGGAGACCAACGAGTGGTTTCATCGAGAACACATCGATTTGCGGGCGCAGACCGACGGATTTATTCGCGCGCGACGATATATTTCGGTCGAAGGTTCGCCAAAATATATCGCAACCTATGAAACCGTCTCCGATTCAGTTCTTTCCTCGGAGGCCTATCTCCAGGCGGTCGGCAATCAGTCTGAATGGACGCTAAAGGTTTTGCCGATGTTCACGATGTTGCAGCGCCTTACGTTGAAGCTGACGGTGGATAGGTTGCAGGGCGGCGGTGGCGCCTTAACGGTTGTCCGCTTCCAGGCGCCGGAAAAAGAAGACGACCAAGCATCTCTTCGCAACTGGATCGCAGATGACTTTGTCCCGGCAGCCCTTTCCAAGCCGGGTATCACCGGTGTTTGCCTCGGCGAGAATATGCTGGAGGCTGCCAACGCGACCGGCGAGGTCGCGCGCGCTATCGGCGGCGATGTTCCGGTAACCGAAGTTGAAGAATGGCTGGTATTCGTCGAGGGCGTCGACACCACGGTGACGGCATCGGCAGGTGAAGCGCTGGTCTCAGGCGCCCCGGATTTGCTCGATTCCGGCGCAACTTATGTAAAATCAACCTTTCAATATCTCTACGGATATCCTGGCTAAAGTTGGATCAGGTCCAATTTGAGTAGCCCTATTCTCGGCTTTGGCTTGTATGATAGGTTTTGTTGAATCTTTTGGCACAAATTCCGAATGGAGTGGGCGAGATGGGAAATATTAGAGATATCACTGAGGTGTCAAAATCAACGCATGACGAATATGCCTACCAGCGCTTCGTATCCATTTTGCGCAAGAAGATTCTGATGGATTATTCGAAGGACATGCGGACCATCTACGACACGCGCGTTGGGCCCGCCTTCGAGAAAAGAAATGGCAGGGCGCCGACCGGTCGCGAAATTCGGAAAGAGATGTTGCACGAACCGCAATTCGAGGCCTGGAGTGCTCTTCGCCATACCGCGCAACAAATGACCTGGTGGTCGATTCAGCCGGCTGTCGAGCGTTCGCTTCAGGAAATGATTGAGATTGCCAAAGAAATTGCGGAACAAAATCCTGCCGGCGGTTCGATAAATCTGGATTCAGAAATTAAGATTCCGCGTGAGGTCACTGACCTCGACGTTCACCTCATGCCGGGGTGTTTTCATACTGAATATTCAGATGATGACGTGGCGCAGGGTGCAGTTTATCACCACGGCACAACGGTATTTTCCGGTGGGCTACCGCATCGCAAGAATAGCAAAGGCGATGTCGCGCGGTCGATCGCGAACTTTGTCAATCTTCGTTTTCCGGATCTAAAGCCCAAACGAATTTTGGATCTCGGGTGCACCGCCGGCGCCAACACGCTTCCCTATTTAGAAGTTTTCCCGGATGCCGAAATCGATGCCATCGATGTTGGTGCACCGGTTCTGCGGTTTGCTCACGCGCGGGCGGAAGCGGAAGGGAAGAAAGTTCACTTCCACCAAATGAATGCTGAGACGCCCACATTCGAAGACAAAAGTTTTGATCTCATCACCTCGAGCTTTTTCTTTCACGAGGTTTCAGTCGCCGCCACCAAGCGGATCATTTCTGAAAACTACCGGATGCTGAAACCAGGTGGGTTGATGCTGCACATGGAGTTGCCGCCCAACTCTGAAGTCGATCCGTACTACGAATTTTATCTCGACTGGGACGCTTATTATAACAACGAGCCCCATTACCAAGCATTCCGGGACATGGATTTCCCGGCTGCGATCGCCGAGTGTGGCTTCAAACCGGAGGACTACGTCCAGTTCCGGATCCCGAACTTCGGCACCACTGATAATAAAGAATTTGAAGACAATGCCCGGGGCAACGAGACCGAGCGCAGGGATCACGGCAACGGTGCGGTCTGGTTCACGTTTGGCGGTTTCAAGAAATAAATTTCTGAAGCGGCGGGTAATTTAGCGATTGGTGGCAAAGCCATTCGTTCAACGCTTAAGTCGTTCAGATGAGTTGGGAGACAAAGGATGAGTGAAGCTGTACAGCTGCCGCATGCCTATAAAGGCAAGCGGATGTATTTCTTCAAGGACCCTGCAATTGATCAATTGTACGGCGTCGTTGTCGCACTGACCGCCGAGATGTCAGTTTTGCGTGACCGGCTGGAAACGGTGGAACGGCTTCTCGAGTCCAAAGGTTCAATTTCCCGTGCCGATATTGAAGAGTACCGGCCTGACACCAAAGAAGAAGGTGAGCGCACCGAGTGGCGTGACTCCTATATTGGCCGGGTCTTTGCCGCGATCGGTGAGGAAGCCGACGCCATACAAGGCGAATAGGCGAGGCCGCCAAGCTGTGACGGCGATGCGTCCAAAGTCGGCCAAAATTCCGTTCACCTAACAGGGCGTAGACGGAGGTCTGATCAATGCGGAAGTTGGCGTTTACTTGTCTACCGGCCCAAGCGCGCGATCCACAACATCATGGAAATAGTCCCACGGCGCTTCTCGAAACGAGTGGTTTCGAATGACAAACGGCGGCCCGGCATAAAACTTTTCGTACTGTTGGTGGCGGCCGGCAAACTCTGACCCGACCAGATCCCAGGCCAGGCGAAACAGTTTCATCCGTTCAAGCGCGTCTGCTTGCGGTGTCTGAAAATAAGCTTCGAATTTTTCTTTGAGCTCCAGATCATCCAGCACGTCTACACTTGCTGGCATCTGAAAAACGCCGCCGCCGCAAAGTTCCCGGACTAAATCAATAATGGCGCTGTGATTCTCCGTGCACCAATTCAGTGCGGCATACATGTAGCGGCGATTGAAACAGACCAAACCGTTGCCGGGCCAGTCTTCAGCCGCTTGAATTTGGCCGTGGATCATGCCGCCCAAAGTTGCCTCGAACGCGGCCAACCGACCTAGCACTTCCTTTACCGCTGGAACTTCAAAGGCACCGGTCGCTTTGGTGACGCGGCTCGCAATGCCAACCAAAAGTTCCATCTTGGCCAAGAACCGAACATTGGATTGGTGATTGCCAAATGTGTGAGAGGGCGTGGTGATATAGATATTGCGAGACAGGTCTGGCTCGTTGTGAACAAAAACACGTTCCCACGGGACCTTCACTTCATCACACATGATCATGCAATCTGATTCGTCGAAGTGACGGGAAAGCGGCGCATCCGTTTCCGGTTTATTTGAGTCAGACAAGGCCTGTCGCGACCAAAGCGAAAGACCTTTCGCGTTGCACGGCACGGCGCAAGTTATGGCTTGCTTGATTTGGTTCGACGCCAATGGCACCAGATTCCCGATCCAGATTTCGTCGGCAAATGCGGCGCCCGTTGCCAGCATCTTCATGCCGGACATTGTGATGCCTGCGCTGTCCTCGTCGACGACTTGCAGCGTTGGGACCGGAAGATTTTTCTGTTGATAGAATTCAGGGTTTCTCGCCGCTTGTGGCGGCAATACCGCATACACGACATAGGCATCGGTTTCCCGCAAATGCCGGTAGTACTTAACCAGGTTATTTGGGTAGTCGCGGTCGCCGTGCTCCAGCGCTTCAGGGCGCATCGACATCCCGGTCACAAAACTGGAGACGTGGTCCGGTGATCGACCCAACAGGCCAAAACTAATATCGGCAATCTTCTTATGCGCCGTGGAACGCTTGGCTAAATCCTCGCGATTTTTTGGGATCAGGTAATAGGCGCTGTATTGCTCTCCACCCTCTTCAAATGCCAGGTCTTCGGCCTGGGCGATTTTTGCGTCAAAAATCCTGGCAATGGTTTGCGCACCGCCTGCAAACGCCGGATGGGTGGTGACGTCGTCGACTAACTCTTTTCCCAAATAGACAATGCGCCCGTCATTAAGACCCTTTAGGTAGGTGGCTCCCGTCCTCAGCATTTTATGATTGCGATCATCTGTTCAGTCTGACTTCAAGTAGTAGTGAATTTCATACATTACACATCCCGATTCCGACTTAAACGGACCGTGGAAGGCGCCGGGGGGGCGGCACGCGTATGTGTTGCCGGTAAATTTTTCGCCGCCATTTCCGTCGGCGTCATTTCCGACAATCAGGTCGCCCTCGTATAGATACACTTCTTCCCAGTGGTCATGGACGAAAGGTTCGGTCGTGAATACGCCCGGCTCGAACCTGAGAAGGCGCGTGCGAAACCCGGTTTTGTTTTCTTCGTCGATATTGCTTGTCAGTATTTTCTGGGTAATGCCGGCCGGATACCCCACTGGGGTCTCCCAACCATCCTTCATATCGACATTAAAGAATTCCAGGTGCGGCTTATCGTTCATGAATCACTGGTCCCTCAGAAGATCGTACGTGTCAACATTGCCTGATGTGTCACGAGTCCATCAAAAGGCGGAAAATTTTGCGACATATCCTCCCGCGCCATTCGCCTCTCATTGGATTGCAGCGCGGTCTCGAGTGAAATTATAGAGGGAAACGTTAGTTGCGCTAGGAGTGAAGTACTGCCCACGTTCGTCGTCTGCGAATCACCAGCAAACGAAGGTGCCTGAGTATGGAGTTGGAGCCCTTGAATTCCCGGAAACTTGGCCAGAAATTTGGTGTGCTCCATCTTATAGTATTCGACGAACTTTTCGACATCCGAAGCCGTGGTCTCATAACGAACGAAATATGAAATTGCCATGCCCAACCTCGTAATCTTGGGTATCTCCTGTCCAGTCAGCTGAACAATTGGCGGAATTGGGGTGTCCGCCTAAATACTTTTCAAGTAGTTGATATTACT